>CAZFSO010000001.1:0-1988 GCA_964522095.1 uncultured Phycisphaeraceae bacterium
GACTGCTTCGGCTTCATCGGCCCCAACGGCGCCGGCAAGACCACCACCATCAAGATCCTCGCCACCCTCCTCAAGCCCTCGTCCGGGCAGGCCCAGATCGCCGGCCTGACCGTCGGCTACCAGAACCGCCAGATCCGACCCCTCATCGGCTACGTCCCAGACTTCATGGGCGCCTACCAGGACATGGTCGTCCACGAATACCTCGAGTTCTTCGCCGCCGCATACAACATCAACGGCTCCCAGCGCCGCAAGGTCGTCAACGACGTCCTCGAACTGACCGACCTCTCCTACAAGCAGACCGCCGAGGTCTCCAGCCTCTCCCGCGGCATGCAGCAGCGCCTCTCCATCGCCCGCGTCCTCCTCCACGACCCCAAGGTCCTCCTGATGGACGAGCCCGCCTCCGGCCTCGACCCCCGCGCCCGCATCGAGATCCGCGAACTGCTCAAGGAACTCAAACGGATGGGCAAGACCATCCTCATCTCCAGCCACATCCTCCACGAACTCGCCGAACTCTGCAACACCGTCGGCATCATCGAACGCGGCGAACTGCTCTTCTCCGGCTCGGTCAACGACATCCTCCGTCGCGCCAAGGTCGGCCACGTCGTCCACGTCGGCGTCGCCGAACGCATGGAGGCCGCCTGCCAGGTCCTCACCACCATGCCCGGCGTCACCGAGGCCCGCGTCGTCCACGGCGACGGCACCGCCGCCGGAGGCGCCGACCGACTCATCCACGTCGCCTACGACGACCGCATGGGAGGCGTCTTCACCGACATCCCCAACGTCCTCGTCAACAACGGCTTCCGCCTCACCCACTTCCAGGAAGAACCCGTCAACCTCGAAACCGCCTTCATGCGCCTCACCAAGGGCCTCGTCGGCTGACCAACTCGGAACAGGCTCCCAAGCCCCCCTGTCTTCAGTGGGACGGGCTTCCAGCCCGTCGTCTTCGCTCCTTCAATTCGCCTTCTCCTCCATCGGGATGCACTCGCTCGGCGGCCATCGGGCCGGGCTCGCGCCGTTCGGCCAGCGCGGCGGGTCAAAGTCCTTGCACGCCCGTTTGAGCAGCGTGACAATCTCTTCATCGATCGCCGCCGTCGCCTCGTCGGACGCCGCCGCCCGGTTCTGCAGGGCGCGCTCCATGGCCGTGGCGTGCGTCCAGGTCGGGATGCTGGGGTTGGCTCCCGCGCTCAGAAGCAATCGGACCATCTCGATCTGACGATCCATCACGGCACGGTCGAGCGGTGTCAACGAGAGGTCGAACGCGCTGACAGGGTTCACCCACGCGCCCTTCGAGATCAGCCAGGCCGCCCCTTCGATATCCCCGTTGTTGACGCTGTGCGTCAACGGCGTCCAGTGCAGGTCGTCGAACACGTCGAGCAACACGCCCGCTCCGACCGTCCAGAGCCAGTCCAGACGCGCGAAGTCCTTCCGCTCGACAAGGTCGGGGATGAGGTCGCACCGCGTCACGAGGTACGACCGGCGGTCCATGTACGGCTCGTTGCACTCAACGGGAAAGTCGTAGCCCTCATGCTCGAACACCAGGCTTTCCCACGAGGCGCCCACTTCAAGAAGGGCCTCGATCATGCGGCGTGGACCGCTCACCCCGGCCATCTCCAGCACGTTCCACGACTCGCTGTCGGTGTCGCGCACGCGCGCGCCCGCCTGGATCAGGCGCAGGGCCGCCTCCCATCGCGCATTCGCCAGGGCGATCTCAAGGATCGAGCGGTCCTGTTCCGGATCGACCCAGTTCGGGTCAAGACCGGCTCGGATCATCCGGTCGAGCCGCACGCCGACCTCGGACGCGTCCTGTTCGCCGTCCATGAGATGGATGAGGGGCCGAGGGTCGATCATCTGGTCATCCGTGGGTGCTGGAGTCGAGTGACTGGACGAGTGCCAAGATAGCAAGCGCCCGAGCCGTGGAGAAGGACTTTGTACCGACGACCTCAGAACGGCGCACCAGCGCGGTCGTTCCGGCAGTGCGACGGGCTTCC
>CAZFSO010000001.1:2088-9902 GCA_964522095.1 uncultured Phycisphaeraceae bacterium
CGGGCTTCCAGCAGTGGGACGGGCTTCCAGCCCGTCTTCCTCACTCAACCTCACCCAACATCCACACCCGTGCGCCGTCTTCGTGACATGCCCCGGATTCCCCTTGCAACGCCCACGCCCCCCGGTACATTCGCGTCATGCGAACCAGCAACCCGCTCGCCGACCTCGACGCCGACCGCATCGACGAACTGACCAACGCTTTGTTGGAAGACTGGGACTGCCCGACCATGACCGCCCTGGGCCTCTGCCGCGCCCACCGGGCCACGCTGGCGCAGGTCCGCGCGATCTCGCAGACCCCGCGCTTCCGCGCCGCCCTCGACGACCTCCGCGCCATCCGCGACGCCCGCCGCCAGGACCAGGACGCCCGCGTCCGCGCCACCGCGATGGACCGGCTCGTATACCTCATCCTCCACGACCCGTCCACCGCGTCCTACGCCAAGGAACTCCGCCTGGCCGTCAGGACGCTCCTCGCCCTGACCGACCCCGCGCAGACCCGGCCAGCAAGCGGCGACGCTCATCCGGCGCAACGCCCCCAGGACACGCCCGACGCCGCCCCCGAACCACCGCGCGCCCAGCCCGCGCCGCGTGACCACGCCGCCCACCGCCCGCCGCGCCCAGGCCCAACACCGCGCGCCCGCCGGGACGCCCCCATACCATGCGGGGAACCCCAGGCAGGACCAACCCCATGCGCGACACCGTCACCGCCCTCATCGGCCTCTCCGTCCTCGGCTCCCACGCCCTGACCGCGCCCCCGGCAACCCCGCCGACCCCCCCGCCCACCGAGTCCCGCCCCGTCACCGACACCTACCACGGCGTCGAGATCGTCGACCCCTACCGCTGGCTCGAAGGCGACAACGCCGACCCCGCCAACATGGGGCGCATCAACCCCGAGGTCGCCGCCTGGACCGACGCACAGAACGACCACACCCGCGCCGTCCTCGACGCCCTCCCCGGACGCGCCGAACTCGAGGCCCGCATCGCCGAACTGCTCGAAGTCCCCGCCATCGGCACGCCCAGCATCCACGGCGCCCGCTGCTTCTACTCCCGACGCGAGGGCGACCAGAACCAGTCCCTTTACTACGTCCGCGAGGGCGTCGACGGCGACGAACGCCTCCTCCTCGACCCCAACCAGATCGACCCCACCGGCCTGACCACCATCTCCTGGACCGCACCCGACCGCGACGGCTCGCTCCTCGCCTTCGGCATGTACCGCTCGGGCGACGAGAACTCGACCCTCTACCTCATGGACGTCGACACCGGGCGATGGCTCGCCGACGAGATCCCCGGCAAGGTCAGTTTCGCCGGCTGGGACCCCGACGGCCGCGGCTTCATCTACAAGAACCTCGAATCCACCGACAACGCCTACTCCGGCATCTACAAGCACCACCGCATCGGCGACCACCACTCCCAGGACCGCGTCCTCTTCCGCCAGCAGGACGTCGAGTTCTTCTACAAGGACGCCGGCCTCACCCCGGAACGCCTCGGGCAACTCAAAACCACCTGGGGCCCCTGGGCCGTGCCCTCCCGCGACGGCCGCTGGCTCCTCGTCGCCTACTGGACCAGCACCGCCTCGGTCGACCTCTGGGCCGCCGACCTGAGCGCCTGGCGCCGCGGCGAACCCCTGGAACTCGTCGAGATGGCCCGCGGCCACACCGGCCGCGTCGGCGCCGCACACTTCAGCGGCGACCGCCTCATCATGCACACCTCCATCGGCGCCCCCAACGGCCGCGTCGTCTCCGTCGACCTCAACAACCCCGCCCTCGACCGCTGGAAGGACCTCATCCCCGAGAACCAGGACCTCGTCCTCAACGGCGCTTCCTTCGCCCGCGGCATCATCGCCGCCGAGTACCTCGACCACGCCAAGACCCGCATCGGCCTCTACGCCCACGACGGGACCCACAAGGGCGACCTCGAACTGCCCGGCATCGGCTCCGCCGGTCTCTCCACCTCCGAGGACCGCACCGACGCCTTCCTCGCCTTCTCCTCGTACAACACGCCCCGCTCGATCTACCACGTCGACCTCGCCTCCGGCGACCGCGACCTCTGGGCACGCCCCGACGTCCCCGTCAACCCCGACGAGATCGAGGTCACCCAGGTCCGCTACCCCTCAAAGGACGGCACCGAGATCACCATGTTCCTCGTCCACAAGAAGGGCATCACCCTCGACGGGAACAACCCCACCATCCTCTACGGCTACGGCGGCTTCAACATCTCCATGACCCCCGGCTTCAGTTCCACCATGTACCCCTGGTTCGAGCGCGGCGGGGTCTACGCCGTCGCAAACCTCCGCGGCGGCGGCGAGTACGGCAAGTCCTGGCACGAGGCCGGCACCATGGAGCGCAAGCAGAACGTCTTCGACGACTTCATCGCCGCCGCCGAATGGCTCATCGACCAGGGCTACACCCGCCCCGAACGCCTCGGCATCGCCGGCGGCTCCAACGGCGGGCTGCTCACCGGCGCCGTCGTCGTCCAGCGACCCGACCTCTTCGCCGCCGCCATCTCAGCCGTCCCCCTCCTCGACATGCTCCGCTACGAGAAGTTCCTCATGGCCCGCTACTGGGTCCCCGAGTACGGCTCCGCCGAGAACCCCGAGCAGTTCAAGTACATCCACGCCTACTCGCCATACCACAACGTCAAGGAAGGCGTCAAGTACCCCGCCATGCTCATCACCGCCGGCGAGAACGACACCCGCGTCCACCCCCTCCACGCACGCAAGATGGCCGCCGCCATGCAGGCCGCCACCGCCTCGAACCCCGACGCGAACCCCGTCCTGCTCTGGGTCGACCGCGACGCCGGCCACGGCGGCGGCAAGCCCCGGCACCTCCAGATCCGCGACATCGCCGACCAGCGCATCTTCATGATGTGGCAACTCGGCATGATCGAACCCTGACCCCCCGAACCGAGCCGCAGGCTCGCAGCCGAGGCTCGGCGTGAAGAAGCGCGAACTCATCAACCTGGGCCTGCCCGCCGGCGACGCCATCCCCGCCGCCTTCGCGGTCTGCGCCGAGCACCGGCCCACACGCGACGAGGCCCGGACCGCCATCGCCCGGATCCTCGCCGACCCCGCCGCCTCGGCCGACGACCCCGTCTGGGGCCCGGTCGCCCGCGCCCTGATGACCCCCGCCGGCATGCCCCTGCGCGCCCAGCCCGCCCCGCTCGCCGTCTGGGGACGCATCGGCGAGGACATCGACCAGGCCTCCGTCGACCAGGCCCGGCGGGCCTGCGAACTGCCGATCGCCGCCGCCGGCGCCCTCATGCCCGACGCCCACCTCGGCTACGGGCTGCCCATCGGCGGCGTGCTGGCCACCCGCAACGCCGTCATCCCCTACGCCGTCGGCGTCGACATCGCCTGCCGCATGAAGATCACCGCCCTCGACCTGCCCCCCGACCTGCTCGACACCGACGCCGGCCGCGAACGGCTCACCGACGCCATCGAGACCAACACCCGCTTCGGCATGGGCGCCGCCTTCGGGACCCGCGCCGACCGCGGCGCGCGCAAGCGCGACCACCCCGTCATGGACGAGGACTGGTCCGTCTCGCCCGTCACCGCCCGCCTGCGCGACAAGGCCCACAACCAACTCGGCACCTCCGGCTCGGGCAACCACTTCGTCGAGTTCGGCGTCCTGACCATCGACGAGTCCGACCAGCCCAACCCGCTCGGCCTGGCGCCCGGGCGCCACCTCGCCCTCATGTCCCACTCCGGCTCGCGCGGGCCCGGCGCGGCCGTCTGCGACCACTACTCGCGCATCGCGATGGACCTGCACCCCGAACTGGACAAGCAGCACCGCCACCTCGCCTGGCTCGACCTGGACTCACAGCCCGGCCGCGAATACTGGGACGCCATGAACCTCATGGGCCGCTACGCCAGCGCCAACCACGCCTGCATCCACGAGACCATCGCGCGACACCTGGGCGCGCAGGCCGTCGCCGGCGTCGAAAACCACCACAACTTCGCCTGGCAGGAGACCCACCTGATCGACGGGCAGCCGGAAACCCTCGTCGTCCACCGCAAGGGCGCGACCCCCGCCGGGCGGGGCGTGCTCGGCGTGATCCCCGGCTCCATGGCCGACCCCGCGTTCGTCGTCGTCGGCCTCGACGGCCCCGGATCGCTCGCCTCGGCCGCCCACGGCGCGGGGCGCGTCATGTCGCGCACCGCCGCCCGCAACGCCTTCCGCTGGCCCGCCGTGCGCCAACTCCTCCGCGAGCGCGGCGTGACCGTCCTCTCCGCCGGCATCGACGAGAACCCCGGCGTGTACAAGGACATCCGCCGCGTCCTGGCCCTCCAGACCGACCTCGTCCGCCCCGTCGCCCGGTTCGACCCCCGCCTGGTCAAGATGGCGCCAGACGGCGAGAAGGCGGAGGACTGATGGCCCGCTCACGGCGAAGGCAGGTAGATCGTCTCACCGGACTTCGCGCCGGTCCGGCCCGTGACGCAATCTGCGATCACCTCGGCCACCCGGTCGGGGTCCAGCGTCCGCTCGCGCGGCAGCGCGGCCTCGTCCCACAAGGACCGCAGCATGGCCGTCTCGACCGCGCCGGGCGCCACGGCGTACGCCCGGATCCCGTGCTCGGACTCCTCGTTGGCGATGGCGAGCGCCGCAACGTTGCAGGCGGCCTTCGCGCCGCCGTAAGCCCCCAGCCCGGGGAACGGGTCCCTGGCGGACATCGACGAGGTGAACACGACCACGCCGCCGCCGGCCCGCATCACGCGCAGGCACCGCGCGGCCAGGTCGATCGGCCCGATGGCGTTGATCTCGAACACGCTCCGCAGCCCCTCGACGGTCTGCTCGCCCAGGTTGCACAGCCCCGCCTGCCCGGCGTTGTTGACCAGGGCGTCGATGCGGCCGAAGGCTCCGGTCGTGCGGTCCACCACGCGGGCCCGGTCGGGGTCGCTGGTGACGTCTGCCACCACGGCGATCCAGTCGTCGGTCTCGGCCCCGAGCCCCGCGCCCGTCTCGCGCAGCGTGGCCTCCGTTCGTCCGACGAGCGCGACGCGGTACCCCGCCGCGCCGAGCCGTCGCGCCACGGCGCGCCCCACGCCCGAACCCGCCCCCGTGATGATCGCCACGCGCCGCCCGTCCGACATGCCCGCTCCAGCCCCGTGATGCCGGCGTCCCGAACGCCCGGCACGCCCGCATAGGCTCACCAATGCCCGCCACGACCGCCCTGACGCTTGCGCACTCGCCCGACGCCGACGACCTCGTGATGTGGTGGCCGCTGACCGGCCAGCGCCACCCGGACGCCGGACGGTATTCCGCCCCGCAACTCGACACCAGGGGCTGGTCCTTCGACCTGACCGCGCGCGACGTGGAGGAACTCAACAAACTCGCCGTGGGGGGCGACGACGCCTACGACGTCACCGCGGTGTCCGCCGCCGCCTACCCGGCCATCGCCGACCGCTACGCGATCACCCGGGCCGGCGCGTCGTTCGGCGAGCACTACGGCCCCAAACTCGTCGTCCGCAAGGACTCGGCCATCCAGACCATGGACGACCTGGCCGGCGATCTCGTCGCCATCCCCGGCGTGAACACCACCGCGTACCTGGCCCTGCGCCTGGCCAGGCCCGGCGTGCGCGTCGTCGAGATGCTCTTCTCGCAGATCCCCGGCGCGGTCGCGTCCGGGGAGGTCGACGCGGGCCTGCTCATCCATGAGGCCCAACTGACCATCGACCGCGACAACCTGCGGGCCGTGGCGGACATGGGCCAGTGGTGGGGCAGCCAGACGGGCCTGCCGCTGCCGCTGGGCCTGAACGTGGTGCGCCGCGGCGTCCCGGGCCTGGACGCCCTGTGCGACCTGCTCGCCGAGTCGGTCGCGTTCGCCGCCCGCGAGCGCGAGGCGTCCAAGGCCTTCCTGCGACGCAACGCCGCCGGCAAGCCCGAGTGGGCCGACGACGACCTGCTCGACCGCTACCTGGACATGTACGTCAGCCCGATGACCGTGGACATGGGCCAGGCCGGCCGGTCGGCCCTGGACGAGTTGTACCGGCGCGCCCACGAGGCCGGCCTGATCGAACAGGTCCCCCCGCTCGACGTGCGGTAGGAGGAGACGCCCGATGAACGCACTGGAAAAACTCCGCGAAGTCACCGACACCATCGGGCAAAGCCGCAACGGGCTGGAGATCGTCGACGCCTGGGCGCTGGCGGGCCGGCTGCTGACGCGGTTTTCGGTGGACGCCGGCGAGGCGCGTCGGATCGTGCAGCAGAAGGACCACGCCGCGCTCGACGCCGCGGTGCGGGCGCTCGAGAACCCGGGCGCCGCGCCCGAGCCCGCCGCGACGTCGCCGGTCAGCGAGGGCGACATGACAGCGGCGCTCAAGGCCTTCCGCAAGCGCCTGAAACTGACCCGGCTGGACCAGGAATCCAAACTCGGCGGGCGGTACACCTCGGGCGGCAAGCGTTCGGGCATCGAGGCGATCCAGCCGCCGACCGGGTTCGCGCCCGAGGTCTGGAAGGCGCTGGAAGCCGCGGGCCGGCTGAAGCACACCGGCGGCGGCTTCTACGCGGAGAGCCCGGAGAGCGGCCCCGGCGGCCCGGGGGCCGGGCGATGACCGTCCGACGCGTGCCGCCGCCGATGGACGCGGGGGGCCTGCCGCGGGCGCTGCGCCTGGCGCGCATGCTCGACGCGAAGTTCCGCGTGCCGGGCACCTCGTTCCGGTTCGGGCTGGACCCGATCCTGGGCCTGTTCCCGGTGTTCGGCGACACCATCGCGCTGGGCCTGGGCCTGTTCATCGTGGCGGAGGCGTGGTCGCTCGGCGTGCGGCGCCGGGTGCTGCTGCGGATGGTCGCCAACCTGGCGGTCGACTGGGCGGTCGGCTCGGTGCCCGTCGTCGGCGACGTGGCGGACTTTTTCATCAAGCCCAACCGGCGCAACGCCGCGTTGATGGCGCGGGAGTTGGGCGTGCAGGGCTGGGATGAGCGCCGTCAGGGATAGCCGGGGGTGTCGTGGACGAGGCGCAGGAGCAGGTCGAAGAGGTTGGCCGCACAGGGCGCGGCCATGCCGGTCAGAGCACACCCGGCGCGGCGCTGGCCGCCAAACGCCCCCTGAGGATCGGCTCGGGCCGCGTGGAGGAGTGCGCGGGCGGGTTCGTGCGGCCGGCGGGCCGGTGGTACGCGTGGCGGTGGGCCGAGATGACGGCGCTGTACGTGGCGCTGCCGGGGGTGCTGGCGGTCGCGGTCGACGGGGCGGGCCGGTGGCACTGGGCGCTGCGCCGCGCGGGTCTCGGCTGGCTGGCCGAACTCGGCGCCGCGCCGGGGCGGCTGATCTTCCCGGTGCTGCTCGCGATGACGGCCCTGATCGTCGTGGTGCTGCTGCTGGACCGCTCGTTCGACAACTCGCAACTGTGGGGCTGGCGCCGGGCACGCGCGGACCTGGCGCGGATCGTGACCTGGTGGTGCTGGCTGGGCGCGGGGATGCTGGGCATCGCGGCGTGGATGGCGTTCGGGGCGGGCCTGCTGCCCGAGTCGGGCTTCCTGCGCCTGCCGCGGGAACGCCCGGGCCTGCTGGTGGTGATCTGGCTGGTCTACCCGCTGCTGAGCGCGTACCCGCAGGAGGTGACGCACCGCGTGTTCTTCTGGCACCGCTACGCGTGCCTGTTCCCGGACGCGCGGGCCCGGGTGGCGTTCAACGCGCTGGTGTTCGCGTGGATGCACGCGCTGTTCTGGAACTGGGTCGCGCTGGCGATGACCTTCGCGGGCGGCCTGCTGTTCGCGTGGACCTACGAGCGGACGCGCTCCGGCCTGGCGGCGGGCATCGAGCACGGGCTGTACGGCGCGTGGGCGTTCACGATCGGGCTGGGGTGGTTCGTGTTCGCGGGG
>CAZFSO010000001.1:10002-23527 GCA_964522095.1 uncultured Phycisphaeraceae bacterium
CTCTCCTCACACCGGGAAGCGCCAGGGCGTGCCGGGGGTGTAGCCGACCATGCGGTAGAGTTGCTCTCTGGTCTGCATGTTGGTCAGTTGGTTCTGCAGGGTGCCGGTGCGGTGGAGGTCTTCCAGCATGCGGGTGACGGCGCCCATGGCGATGCGCAGGGTGCTGACGGGGTAGATGACCAGGTCGTAGCCGAGTTCGCCGAAGCGGGCCAGGGGGATCATGGGGGTCTTGCCGAACTCGGTCATGTTGGCCAGGAGGTAGGGGCGGCGGTCCTTGAGGGGGGCCAGCGCGTCGGCGAAGCGGCCGAACTCGTCCTCGCTGGCCAGGCCCTCGGGGAAGATCATCGACGCGCCGGCGTCGACGTAGGCCTTGGCCCGGGCGACGGCGGCGTCGAAGCCCTCGACGCCCCGGGCGTCGGTGCGGGCGCAGACGACGAAGTCGGCGCCGGAGCAGTCGGCGGCGGCCTGGGCGGCCCAGGCGATCTTGCTGGCGGCTTGATCCGTGGGCACGAGGGCCTTGCCGTCGAGGTGGCCGCAGCGTTTGGGGAAGACCTGGTCCTCGAGGTGCAGGCCGGCGGCGCCGGCGCGGTGGTATTCGATGACGGTGCGGCGGGTCATCTCCTCCTCGCCGAACCCGGTGTCGGCGTCGGCGAGGACGGGCAGGCCGGAGCCGGTGGCGACCTCGCGGACGACACGGGCGAAGTGGTCGAGGGTGAGCAGGCCGACGTCGGGGACGCCGGCGGCGACGGAGGTGGCGCCGCCGGAGACGTAGCAGGCGTGGAACCCGGCGTCGCGGACGGCCATGGCGACGAGGGCGTTGAACGCGCCGGGGGCGGCGACGACGCCCCGGTCCATGAGCGTGCGGAGGGTGCGGCCGGGGTGTTCAGGGTGCATGGGGGCATCGTATGCGCGGGCCGCGCGGTACACTGCGCGGATGAAGACCGTGAGCGTGGCGTTGTCGTTGGTGCTGGCGTTGGGTGGGATCGGCTGCGGGCGGCCGAGGCTCGCGGATCATCGGGACCCCGAGCCGACGCCGGAGCCGGTGATGGCCAAGAGGCCGTCGCTGGACCCCTTGGCGGACGCGCGGATCGGGCTGTCGCTGGCGGGTCGCGACGGGCGGGTGGTGGTGCCGCGGGGGCAGCCCACGATGGACGAGGTCCGCGCGTTCGCGTCGGACGGCGGTGCGGCGGTGGTGAGTCTTCGGACGCCGGACGAGGCGGCGTCGGTCGGTTTCGACGAGGCCGCGGTGGCGCGGCGCGCGGGCCTGCGGTTCGTGTCGCTGCCGGTCGAGGGGCGGGGGCTTGATCTGGGCACGGTCGAGGCGTTCGGGCGGGTGATGGCGACGACAAGCGGGCCGGTGCTGCTGCACTGCGCGAGCGGCAACCGGGCCGGCGCGCTGTGGGCGGCGCACCTGGCGGTCAACGCGGGCGTGGGCCGGGACGAGGCGGTCGCGCGCGGGCGCGCGGTCGGGATGGGAGCGGACATGGAAGGCGTGGTGGAACGGATTGCGCTGCGGACGCCGGACCGGGTGATCGCGGCGGTCGACGCGGCGCGCCTGCGCCGGGACGTGGACGCGCTGGCGGGGTTCGGCACGCGGCACACGCTGTCGGAGACCGATTCGGACACGCGCGGGATCGGCGCCGCGCGGCGGTGGGTGGCCCGGCGGTTCGAGGAGGCGGTTGCGGGCTCGGGGCGTGAGGGCGACCTGGCGTGTCGGGTGGAGTTTGACGCGCACCGGGTGGCGGCCGACGGGGCGCGGATCCCGCGGGACGTCGAGGTCGTCAACGTGGTGTGCACGATCCCGGGTGCGGACCCGGCGTCGCGGGACCGGCTGTACTACGCGGTGGCGCACCTGGACTCGCGGGCGAGCGATCCGAACGACGCGGCGTCGGACGCGCCCGGGGCGAACGACGACGGGTCGGGGGTGGCGGCGTTGATCGAGTTGGCGCGGGTGCTGTCGGCCGAGCGGCTGGACTCGACGGTGGTGCTGCTGGCGACGAGCGGGGAGGAGCAGGGGCTGTACGGGGCGCGGCTGCACGCGCGGGCGGCGAGGGAGGCCGGGCTGGACGTGCGGGCGGTTTTGAACAACGACACGATCGGGGACCCGACCGGGCCGCGGACGGTGCGGGACGAGGTGCGGGTGTTCTCGGAGGGCTTGCCGCTGGAGTTGCTGTCGGGGGATCCCGAGCGGCTGGCGTCGGCGGTGCGGCAGATCCGGGCGCTGGGGGCTGAATCGGACGGGGCGTCGCGTCAGTTGGCGCGGTACGTGCGCGAGGTCGGGGAGTTGCACGGCGCGCCGGTGCGGGCGAAACTGGTGATGCGGCCGGACCGGTTTCTGCGGGGCGGGGACCACACGCCGTTCAACGAGTTGGGGTTCCCGGCGGTGCGGCTGACGGAGTTGTACGACGTGCACGAGCGGCAGCACCAGGACGTGCGGACCGAGGGGGGCGTGCGGTACGGCGACCTGCCGGAGTTCGTGGACGAGGTCTACCTGGCGGGGGTGACGGCGCTGAACGCGGCGACGCTGGCGCACCTGGCGAATGCGCCGTCCGCGCCGGGGAACGCGCGGATCATCGTGGCTGAACTGACGAACCACACGACGCTGCGGTGGGACCCGAGCCCGGAGCCGGACACGGCGGGGTACGAGGTCGTGTGGCGCGACACGGCGAGCGCGGAGTGGCAGCACGCGCAGGACGTGGGGGACGCGACGGAGGGGACGGTGGCGCGGACGAAGGACAACTCGGTGTTCGGGGTGCGGGCCTACGACCGGGAGGGGTACCGGTCGGTGGTTGCGTTCCCGATGCCGGCGAGGGAGTAGGCGCACGGGCGGGACCCCTGTGCCACCGTTGGTTCGGGCTTACTCGTAGCCGTCGCGGGTGTTGTAGGTGAAGTCGTGGAGGTCGCGGATCTGGTCGGCGGATTTGTCGGCGAGGTTCTCGAAGCGGGCGGTGAGGGCGGCGGGGTTGTCCTGGACGAGTTTGCCGAGCAGGTTGAACTTGTGGCGGAGGATGCCCTTGAGGTCGGCGGTGGTGTTGCGGGCGTGGCCGGCGGGGTACATGACCATGCCGGAGTCGTGGGCGTTGCCGGCGTCGTCGGTGATGACGAGTGCGGTGGGGATGCCGTCGGGGTAGTTGCGGTCGAACTCGTCGCCGCCGTGGGCGAACTCGATCTTGTCCATGAGTTTGCGGGTCAGTGGGTTGTTGATGGCGTCGGCGTGGTAGTCGTCGGGCTCGAGCATGAGTTCGGTCCAGCCGGACCGCTTGCTTTCGAGGGCCTTGCGGAGGAGGGTGGCGACGATGTAGACCATGGAGTGGTCGGCGGACTGGCGGGTGGTGGGGTTGCGCTTGGCGGGGTCGCCGATGATGCCGAACGCGGGCTCGTAGGCGGTGATCTTGATGTTGGCGATCTTGCCGCCCTGGGGGTCGTTGAGGAGGTCGGGGGCCTTGGCGAGCAGGTCGATGACGGCCTGGAGGGCGCCGGCGGACTGGTGCTCGTAGAGGCCGAGTTTGAAGTGCATGCCCATGACGGCGAAGTCGTCGCCGGCGCGGCTGAGGACGAGGTCAAAGGGCGACGCGTCGGCCTTCTTCGTGTTGGCGCTGGCGGCCCCCACCTTCTGGAACATCTGGCCGGGGCCCTCGAAGATGCGGAAGATGGCCTCGGGGTTGCGGAAGACGTCGCGCGGGCCGAGGAAGCCGGCCATGGAGCGCTTGACGCTGAGGACGGCGAACTCGGTGGAGATGGCGGCCGAGGCGCCCTTGGAGTCGGAGAGTTGCTTGCCGGCGCGGATGGCGCGGAAGGGGATGGCGTGGGCGACGGTCATGCCGATGGCCGACTCGATCTGTTCGGCGGTGGCGCCGAGCATGGCGCCGAAGACGGCGGCGGAGGCGATGGCGCCGTGGACGACGTGGTCGACCTTGTAGGTCTTGAGGCTGAAGACCTCGGCGAGGCGGCCGCGGATCTCGTCGTGGAGGACCATGGCGCGGAGGGCGTATGCGCCGTCGCGTCCGGTCATCTGTGCGGCGGCGACGGCGACGGAGTAGAAGTCGTTGTGGCCGAACTCGCCGGCGGTGTGGCCGAGGGCGGGGTTGTAGCCGAAGTTGGTGCCGTTGGAGTCCCACTCGCGGACGGCCGAGCAGTTGGCGACGATGGCCTTCTCGGGCTGGACGAGGGTGTTGGAGCCGAAGACGGTGGCGCCGGGGCGGGTGGCCTTGCCGAGGGGTCTGGTGGCGTCGGTGACGGGGTACTGGAGGGCTTCGTCGCGGAGGACGGTGGGCGCGTTGGTTTTGAGGGCGAGGGCGGAGAGGCCGCAGAGGACGGCGTCGGTGAAGAAGAGGTTGGTGCGTTCGAGGACGGCGGGGGAGGGCTGGCCGCGGACGGCGGGGTCGTCGGAGAGGAAGTCGATGGCGAACTTCGCGATGCCGAGGGCCTGGTTGGAGTCTTTGGGGAGGGTGACCTGGGCGTTGGTGTCGTGGGCGGCGGCGACGGCGGGCATGGGGCCTCCTGCGTGGCTGGGATCGGCGATCGGTTCGTGGTGGGGATTGTAGGGGGGCGGCCGGGGCGCATCAGGGCGCGGGGGCTCCGGCGAGGCGCGCGCGGGCCGCGGCGAGCGCTTCGTCGGTGGTGATTCGGCGCATCATGGCGGCGTTGGCGTCGTGCTTGTGGTCGAGGGTGTCGCCGGGGTCGCGGTGCTGGAGGACGTCGGCGTCGCGGCGGTAGGGGCCGACGCGGGCGGTGTCGGTGGGGCCGTAGAGGGCGACGGTGGGGCGGTTGAAGCCGACGGCCATGTGGACGGCGGCGGAGTCGTTGGCGACGACGATGGCGGCGCGGGCGATCAGGGCAAGCAGGGCGCCGACGGAGGTCGAGCCGACGCGGTCGGTGACGCGGGGGTGGGTGGCGGCGAGGTCGAGGCAGGCGGGGCACTGGTCGCGCTCGCCGGGTGCGCCGACGACGAGGACGCGTTCGACGAGCCGTTCGTCGAGCAGGGCGCGTGCGAGGGCGGCGAAGCGGTCGTCGGGCCAGCGTTTGGAGGGCCAGCGCGAGGTGGGGGCGACGACGGCGTAGGGCTCGGGGTGCTCGGCGATGGTCTGTGCGAGCAGGTCGGGGTCGGCGTGGAGGCGAAGGTCGGGGCTGGCGGTGTCGGCGCCGGCGGCGGCGGCCAGGCGGAGCATGCGGTCGACGGTGTGCATCGTGCGCGGGGCGTCGACGCGGCGGTTGGCGGCCAGCCAGGCGCCCTCCTGGGCCTGGCGGTAGCCGATGCGGACGGGGGCGCGGGTGGCGAGCATGAAGACCGCGCTGCGCGCGAGGCCCTGGGCGTCGATGACGGTGTCGTAGCCGGCGCGGCGGAGGTCGCGGAGGAGTGCGCGGGTGTCGGTCAGGCGGCCGGCGCGGAGTTGGGCGCCGAGCGCGCGGCGGTCGAAGGGGACGACCGCGTCGACGGCGGGGTGGTGGCGGACGGCGTCCTCGAAGCCGCGCTGGACCATCCAGTCGATGCGGGCGTGTGGGTGGGCGCGGCGCAGGGCGGCGGCGACGGGGACGCTGCGGCAGACGTCGCCCAGGGCGCTGGGGCGGATGAGCAGGATGCGCGAGGGGCTGGGGGGCACGCGGTGGTCCGGGTCGGCTCGGGCGGGGGGAGGGGGTCAGGCGGGGTAGGTGCAACTGGTCCGGTCGGTCTCCCAGACGGTGACGCGGAGGAGTTCGGCGCCGGGGAGGAGGTCTCGGACGGGCTGGGCGAGCCGGTCGTGGCAGACCATGGCGATGCGTTCGACGGAGGGGATGACGCCGCCCTGGTCGGTGTTGAACTCCGGGCAGTCGTGGTTGAGGTGCTTGTGGTCGAAGGGGGCGATGACGGCGTGGTCGACGGCGGCTTCGAGGCGTGCGAGGTCGAAGCGGTCGGCCTGGTCGGCGGGGATGGAGACGGCGGGCTCGACGCGGTAGTTGTGGCCGTGGCCGGAGGGGTTGTTGCACTTGCCGAAGACGGCGCGGTTCTCGTCGTCGGAGAGGGCGGGGCTGTGGAGGCGGTGGGCGGCGGCGAAGTCGAAGGCGTGGCGGATGAGGACGCGCGGTGGGCGCGGGTCGCCGGGTTGGGTCTGGTGGTGCATGGCGATCTCCACCTGGTAGCGGGGCGTGAGGGCCCAGGTCAGGCGTTCGAGGGGGCGGGGCAGGGCGGCGGCGGCGCGGGTCCAGAGGTCGGGGAGCAGGGCGGCGGGTTCGCGGGTGGGGGTGTCTCGGCAGGCGGCGTCGATGAGGGGGATGACGGCCGCGCGGATGGCGGCGTCGACGTCCTGGATGCCGAGGATGTAGCCGGTGTCGGGGTCGGGGCGTCCTCGGACGGCGGCGGTGAGTTCGTAGTAGCGGCCGAGGCCGCGCATGGCGGGGCGTCCGGCGTAACCGTTGGCTCCGGCGTTGCTTGCGTCGGGGTTGACGCAGAACCGGACGGTGCGCGAGAGCAGGGCGTCGGCGGGTTGCCCGGTTGCGGGGGTCGGCTGGGATGGCGCTGGTCGCCCGGTCATCGTGGATAGGGTATGGGCACGGGAGGTGGACCGATGACCGGGCTGCTGTTGATGGTTGCGGCGGGGGTTCTGTGGTGCGTGCTGCCGGGCGTGGCGCCGGCGGTCGGGGGTGACGAACCCGGGGGCGGGACGGAGGGCGGCGTGGAGGAGAAGGCGGTGGCGGATCCGGACGTGTCCGGCGTGGGGTTTGACCTGATCGACGGCACGGCGACGACGGTCGGGGCGTACCGGGGCAAGGTGGTGTTGATCGTGAACACCGCGAGCGAGTGCGGGCTGACGCCGCAGTACGACGGGCTGGAGCGGCTGTACCGGGCGCACAAGGGCGAGGGGCTCGTGGTGATCGGGTTCCCGTCGAACGATTTCATGGGGCAGGAGCCGGGGTCGAACGAGGAGATCCTGGCGTTCTGCGAGGCGCGTTCGGTGACGTTCCCGATGGCGGCGAAGGTGCGGGTCAAGGGCGAGGGGGCGCACCCCTTGTTCAAGCGGATGGCGGCGTTGCCGGCGCCTTTGGGCGGGGAGCCGGAGTGGAACTTCACGAAGTTTCTCGTGGACCGTGAGGGGCGGGTGGTGGGGCGGTTCGGGCCGCGGACGACGCCGGAGGATCCGAAGGTGGTCGGGGCGGTGGAGCGTCTGCTGGCTGGGGAGTGAGCCGGGTCGCGGGGGGCGCTGCGGCTGCGGCGGGCGGGTCTTTACAAACACTTCATGGTCGTCGGGCGTGCCTTGGCGGGGTTGGGGGCCACCATTGTCGTGGTTGTGAATCAGTCCCGACAAGGAGCACGAACATGCGTGGATGGATGAGGATGGCGGCGGGTGGCCTGGCGGGCGCGGTGCTGATGGCGGCGGGGCCCCAGATCGACAGCGCGTTGCCGGCGTATGAGGCGACGAGCGGCGTGTCGGGGACGGTCAAGAGCATCGGCTCGGACACGATGAACAACCTGATGACGCTGTGGGGGGAGGAGTTCAAGGCGTTCTACCCGTCGGCGCAGATCGAGGTGGAGGGCAAGGGCTCCTCGACGGCGCCGACGGCGCTGATCGAGGGGCAGGCGCAGTTCGGGCCGATGAGCCGGCCGATGAAGTCGTCGGAGGTGGACGCGTTCGAGGCGCGGTTCGGGTACAAGCCGGTGGCGCTGCGGGCGGGGATCGACGCGCTGGCGGTGTTCGTGCACAAGGACTGCCCGCTGGACGAGGTCTCGGTCGACCAGTTGACGGCGGTGTTCTCGGTGGCGGGCAAGGACATGACCTGGGGCGACCTGGGGGTGGAGGACGCCGGGTGGCGCAGCCGCCCGGTGAGCCTGTACGGTCGCAACTCGGCGTCGGGGACGTACGGGTTCTTCAAGTCGGTCGCGCTGCAGGGCAACGACTACAAGGCCGGGGTGAAGGAGCAGCCGGGCTCGTCCGCGGTGGTGCAGGGGGTTGCGACGGACCTGTACTCGATGGGGTACTCGGGCGTGGGCTACGCGACGGCGGGCGTGAAGATGCTGCGGGTGTCGCTGGACGGCGAGGAGGGGTTCGCGCCGAGCGCCGAGAACGCGAACTCGGGTGAGTACCCCCTGGCGCGGTACCTGTACGTGTACATCAACGCGGACCCGATCCAGGGGCTGGACCCGTTGCGGGCGGAGTTCGTGAAGTTGATGTTCAGCCGCCAGGGTCAGGAGGTCGTGCTGAAGGACGGGTATTACCCGGTGTCGGCGGACGTGGCGCGGGAGGACCTGGAGTCCTGCGGCATCGAGCCGACGTTCTGACCTGCCGGACGGATCGATTCTGACTATCGTGGGGCGTCCGCTGCGGCGGGCGCGCCGCATTCGCTTTGCCGAGCCCGACTCTCCAGCCGGAAACCGCCGCGTGACGCAGCCTGACGATCGAAAACCGCCCCGCCAGGTCTCCCGGCGCGTGTACGCGATGGACCGCGCGGCGGAGTTGGTGATCAGCGCGGGCGGGTTCATGGTGATCGTGGCGGTGCTGGGGATCTGCGTGTACCTGGCGTGGGTGGTGGCGCCGTTGCTGTCGCGGGGGAGCGTGGGTGAGCGCCGGGTGGTCGAGTCCGTCTCGCCGGTGGGCGTGCCGGTGCTGGACCCGTACGGCTTCGGGCTCGCGGTGATCGACGCGGACGGGGTGGTGACCGGCCGGTTCCTGCCGACGGGCGAGGCGCTGGGCGAGCCGGTGGCGCTCGCGGGGGAGCGGGCGGGGTCGGCGGTGACGGCGGTGGCGGTTGCACGCAACGGGCAGTTGGTGGCCACGGGTCATGCGGACGGCACGGTGCGGCTCGGTTCGGTCGAGTTCTCGTCCGGGGCGGCGGAGGCGCCGGCGGATCGGGCGGTGGGCGAGGCCTGGGTCGAGGGGGGGGAGGGGGGGCGGATTTTCGAGGTGGTGCTGCCGGGGCGGGCGCGGACGACCGATCTTGCGGTGCGGCTGGCGGACCCGGTGGCGCTGTCGGAGGGGGACGGGGCGGTGGTGCTGGCGGACTACCGGATCGACCCGACGGGGCGCACGGTGCTGCTGGCGGCGCGGGCGGACGGGACGGTGCTGGTCAACACGGTGCGGACGATCCGGCCCCTGGGCGGGGGGGAGGTTCGGACGCGGCTGAGTTCGACGGCGTTCGGGGTGGCGCCCGACGCGCTGCCCGACTGGGCGTTCGTGACGTCGGACGGCGCGCACGCGCTGCTGCTGGGCCGTGACGGCGTGCTGCGCCGGTACGCGCGGGGCGCGGAGGGGTTTGAGCCGGCGGAGACGGTCCGGGTGGGGACGGACGGGGCTTCGGTGACGGCGGCGACGATGCACTTCGGCGGCCGGACGCTGCTTGTGGGCGACTCGGCGGGGTTCGTCGAGGCGTGGCACGTGGCGTCCGGGGTGGGCGAGCGGTCGGACGGGTCGGAGGGGGCGGCGGGAGAAGCGGTCGAGCCGCGGCTGGTGCGGGCGCACCGGTTCGCGGGCGGCGAGGGCGCGGTGGTGGACCTGACGCCGAGCGTGCGGGACCGGTCGGTGATCGTGCTGGACGCGTCGGGGCGCGTGGCGGTGCGTCACGTGACGAGCGAGAAGGTGGTGGCGTCGTTCGGGTCGGGTGTGCCGGGGGCGACGGCGGCGCGGCTGTCGCCGAAGAACGACGGGATCGTGGTGCTGGGGCCCGGGGCGTTCATGACGCGGGCGCTGGAGCCGGGGTACCCGGAGTTCTCGTTCAAGGCGCTGTTCGGGCCGGTGCATTACGAGGGGCAGGCGGGGGCGTCGTACGTGTACCAGTCGTCGTCGGGTGAGGACTCGGCGGAGACGAAACTGAGCCTGGTGCCGCTGATCTTCGGGTCATTGAAGGCGACGGTGTTCGCGATGCTGTTCGCGGTGCCGATGGGCGTGCTGGCGGCGGTGTACACGAGCGAGTTTCTGAGCAACCGGGTGCGCCGGGTGGTCAAGCCGGGGGTGGAGATGATGGCGTCGCTGCCGTCGGTGGTGCTGGGGTTCGTGGCGGCGATGGTGGTGGCGCCGTTCGCGCGTCAGTGGCTGCCGTCGGTGCTGGCGTCGCTGGCGACGGTGCCGCTGGCGGTGCTGCTGGTGGCGCACCTGTGGCAGGCGGTGCCGGTGCGTTACCGCAAGCGGATGCGGTCGGGCATGCATTTGACGATGGTGCTGGCGGCGTGCGTGCTGGGCGCGGGGCTGGCGGCGGCGTCGGGGCCGTGGCTGGAGCGGCTGCTGTTCGCGCCGCCGGAGGGCGTGGCGCCCGGCGCGCCTGTCGATATGCGTCGGTGGCTGGCGAGCGAGTACGGGGCGGCGTGGCCGGGGTGGTTCGTGGTGCTCGTCGGGCCGGTGGCGCTGGGGGTGACGGTGGCGCAGGCGGCGGTGCTGGGCCGGCGGATGGACGCGTTCCTGTCCGGGCGTTCGGAGGGCTTCGGGTCGCTGGTGGTGCTGGGGCGGTTCGTCGGGATGCTCGGGCTGGTGGTGGGGCTGTCGGTCGGCGGGGCGTTCGCGCTGCAGGCGGCCGGGTTCGACCCGCGCGACTCGATCTTCGGGCCGTTCTCGCCGCGGAACACGCTGGTGGTGTCGATCATCATGGGGTTCGCGGTGATCCCGATCATCTACACGATCTCGGAGGACTCGCTGCGGGCGGTGCCGGACTCGCTGCGGGCGGCGTCCCTGGGGGCGGGGGCGACCTCGTGGCAGACGGCGGTGCGGGTGGTGCTGCCGGTTGCGGCGTCGGGGATCTTCTCGGCGTGCATGATCGGGTTCGGGCGGGCGGCCGGGGAGACGATGATCGTGCTGATGGCCACGGGCAACACGCCCGAGATGAGTTGGAACATCTTCGGCGGGTTCCGGACGCTGTCCGCGAACATCGCGGTGGAGTTGCCCGAGGCGCCCAAGGGCGACACGCACTACCGGGTGCTGTTCCTGTGCGGGCTGGTGCTGTTCCTGATGACCTTCGTCGTGAACACGCTGGCCGAGGTGGTGCGGCAGGTGGTCCGGGCAAGGACGGCGGGGCTGTGAGCCGGGTGGTGGCCGATACCGTGGCGGCGTCGCCTCACGGCCCGGGGCCGGGGGGCGGGAAGGCGTTCTCGCGGCGCACGCCGCTGCGGGCGCGCGGGGAGCCGATGATCTGGCTGACCGGCGGGGCGCTGGTGGTGTGCCTGGTGATGATCGTGGGGCTGGTGGGGATGATCGTCACGCAGGGGCTGAGCACGTTCTGGCCGCGCCCGGTCGAGATGGTGACGCTGGCGAGCGGGGAGTCGTTCGTCGGCGTGCCGACCGCGACGGAGGACGACCCGGCCCGTGTGCTGTACCGGACGGGGAACCGCGACGTGGGCGGCCAGCCGTTCCAGTGGGTGGCGCGGTCGGAGATCGTCTCGGTGGAACGGCCGGCGCACGCGGTGCTGGTCGAGCGCGAGGCGTGGAGCGTGTGGCTGGGCGTGCCGCAGCGGGCGGAGGTGGTCGGGGAGGACGGCGCGGTCGGGGTGGTCGCCGAGGGCCCGGCGGAGACGATGGCGTACTTCCGGGCCGAGCACGCGGCGGCGCGGGCGCGTCGGGCGGAGATCGAGACGCTCAAGCGGCGCGACCTGGGCGAGATCAACCGGCGTCTGGAGGCCGAGCGTCTGCGCGTGCGTCAGGCGGAGTTGGACCTGGCCCGCGCGGGCGAGGCGGGTTCGTCGCGGGCGGTGATGGGCGTGGCGGGGTTCGCGGCGGTGGCGGGCGCGGGCGTGGTGTTGCTGCTCGGGGCGTGGCGGATGGGACGCGGGGGGGCGGGGACGAGCGGCGGGACGGGGCGCTGGGCGCGGGTCGGCCGGGTGGGGGCGGCGGGGGCGGGGGCTGCGCTGCTGCTCGCGGGCTGGCTGCACGGGCCGTGGCGCGCCGGGGTGATGACCGAGGCGCGTCTGGGCGAGATGCGCGCGGTCGCGGCGGAGCGCGAGGCGACGCTGCAGGGGCGGTACGACGAGGTGCTGGGCCGGATCCGGGCGCTGGAGCGCGACGACGAGCGTCAGCGGCTGGTGGTGGTCGAGCCGGGCGGCGGTCGGTTCGCGCCGGCGCGTCAGATCGAGCCGGACCGCCCGATGGCGCTCTCGCAGGTGGTGCGCATCGTGGACGCGAACGCGATGGGCGTGTGGGGCAAGACGGGGGTGTTCCTGTCGCGGTGGTGGGAGTTTTTGTCGACCCCGCCGCGGGAGGCGAACACGGAGGGCGGCGTGTTCCCCGTGATCGTCGGCACGGTGATGCTGACGCTGCTGCTGACGGTGACGGTGACGCCGCTGGGGGTGATCGCGGCGTTGTACCTGCGCGAGTACGCGCCGCAGGGGATCGTGACGAGCGTGATCCGGGTGGCGGTGAACAACCTCGCGGGCGTGCCGAGCATCGTGTACGGCGTGTTCGGGCTGGGGTTCTTCTGCTACACGGTGGGGCAGTACGTGGACACGGGCCCGGCGCCCGCGGCGCGGCTGCCGGCCCCGTGGTGGTGGGGGCTGCTGGGCGCGGGCGTGGTCGCGATGGTGTGCGCGTACGGGTGCGTGGCGTGGGGTCGGCCGACGCCGGGCAACCTGCCGACGCGGGGGCAGGTGTGGCTGCGGCGGCTGGGGATCGCGCTGTGGGTGGGGGTGTTCGTCGCGGCGGTGGTGCTGGTCGTGCGGACGCCGTACTTCACGGGGTTCTTCGAGGCGCGGGCGGCGGACGGGTCGCCGACGTTCGGGACGCGCGGGATGCTCTGGGCGGCCTTGACCCTGGCGCTGCTGACGCTGCCGGTGGTGATCGTGTCGACGGAGGAGGCGATCGCGGCGGTGCCGAACTCGATGCGCGAGGGCAGTTACGGGTGCGGGGCGAGCAAGTGGCAGACGCTTCGGCGGATCGTGATCCCGGGGGCGCTGCCGGGGATCCTGACCGGGGCGATTTTGGCGATGGCCCGGGGGGCGGGCGAGGTGGCGCCCCTGATGCTGGTGGGGGCGGTGAAACTGAACCAGGACCTGCCGGTGTCGACCGAGGCGCCGTTCCTGCACCTGGAGCGGAGTTTCATGCACCTGGGGTTCCACATCTACGACCTGGGCTTCCAGAGCCCGGACTCGCAGGCGGCGCGGCCCCTGGTGTGGACGACGACGCTGCTTCTTCTGACGATCGTGGTGTCCCTGAACCTGGTCGCCGTCGTGGTCCGGGCGCGCCTGCGTGCCCGGCTGCGCGGCCCAACGGTGTGACGCATGCCCTACGCTGGTATCGAGATGAGTGACCAACCGACACGCGGTCTGCGACACGTGGCCTTCGACGCCGAGCCGGAGCCGGCGCGGGCGGTGGAGTTCCGCGTGATCGACGCGATCCGCCGGGGCGAGCCGGTCGAGCCGGCGGTGCACCCGGAGTTGAAGGACTGCGACGCGGTGATCGACGTCGAGGGGTTCAACCTGTGGTACGGGCAGAGCCAGGCCATCCACGGGGTGAACATGAAGATCCCCCGGGGGGAGGTGACGGCGCTGATCGGGCCCTCGGGTTGCGGCAAATCGACGCTGCTGCGCTCGATCAACCGGATGAACGACCTGATCGGGGGGGTGCGGGTCGGGGGCGGGATG
>CAZFSO010000001.1:23537-44209 GCA_964522095.1 uncultured Phycisphaeraceae bacterium
CCCCCCCCCGGCCCCCCGCCCCGCCCCACCCCCCCCCCCCCCCCGCCCACCACCCGCCCCACCCCCCCCCCCGGCGCGGGCCGCGCCGGGCCCGCCATGACGCTCAACGGGTCGCCGATCTACGCGCCGGACGTGGACGTGATCGGGCTGCGCAAGCGTCTGGGCATGGTGTTCCAGAAGCCCAACCCGTTCCCGAAGTCGATCTACGAGAACGTGGTGTACCCGTTGCGGATCGACGGGGAGACCCGGCGGCGGGTGCTGGACGAGGCGTGCGAGCGGTCGCTGCGGGCCGCGGCGATCTGGGACGAGGTCAAGGACCGGCTGCGGCAGTCGGCGCTGGGGCTGTCGGGCGGGCAGCAGCAGCGGTTGTGCATCGCGCGGGCGATCGTGGCGGACCCCGAGGTGCTGCTGCTGGACGAGCCGTGCTCGGCGCTGGACCCGATCGCGACGCTTCGGATCGAGGAGTTGATCACGCAGATCGCCGAGCGGTACACGGTGCTGATCGTGACGCACAACATGCAGCAGGCGGCGCGGGTGAGTAACTACACGGCGTTCATGTACCTGGGCCGGCTGGTGGAGTACGGGCCGACGGCCAAGATCTTCCAGGCGCCCGCGCTGCCCGAGACCGAGCAGTACGTGACGGGCCGGTTCGGCTGACGGGCTGTCGGGGCGGCCGCCCGGGGTGGGCGGTAGACCGGTCGTTCTGTTCGCGGGGGCGGGTCCCGGCGCAGGATCGGCCGGGAAAGGGTTTCCCTTGTGTTTGCGTGATCGGCGGCGGGTGTTTTGGGCCGGTTTCGGTTGAGTCTGGCCGCCGCAGGTCGATAGTGGGGACTAGAGTTTGGTTGAGGGCGACGTGCCCTTTCGTCTGTCCGCGTGACTCCCCGGACGCTGGGCGCTGCTTGCCCGGTCCGAGGGTCGGCTGGGGAGTGCCATGAGCGCCGCGCCTCGACCCGTTGTGCCCGCCGTCAACCAGTGGAGTGCTGACTACCTGGAGCAGCAGTACGGGCTGTTCCGGACGGATCCCGGCGCGCTCCCGCCGGAGTTGCGGGCGTTTTTCCAGGGCTTCGAGTTGGCGCAGGCCGGCGAGTTGCGGCTGTTCGGGATGAACGGCTCGGCGGCGGGGGCGGTCGCGTCGGGCGCCCGGGAGCGGCCGGGGGCCGGGGGCGGCGAGGAGCCTGGGATCATCCGGATCATGCCGACGATCGGGCGTCCGGCGGGGCGGGTGTCGCCGTTCGAGGCGGTGGTGGACGACCTGATCGGGGCGTTCCGCGACCAGGGGCATCTGTGCGCGAGGATCGACCCGTTCGGGCGTGAGCGGGCTCGGCCGGCGACGCTGGAACTGGATTATCACAACATCACCGAGCGCGAGTTGAGCCGGGTGGTGGACGGGACGGGGATGGGCCTTGGCGCGTCGGTGACGGTGCGCGAGTTGATCGACCACATCGAGTCGATGTACTGCGGCTCGATCGGCGTCGAGTTCATGCACGTGACGGACATGGAGCAGCGCGCCTGGCTGATCGAGCGGTACGAGACCGCGGGCGGGCGGGTCGAGTTGTCGGACCGCGACCGGGTGGAGATCCTCGAGCACCTCATCCGGTCGGAGACGTTCGAGAAGTTCCTCCAGAAGCGGTACCCGGGCGAGAAGCGGTTCAGCCTGGAGGGCGCCGAGGCGCTGATCCCGCTGCTGCAGCGGCTGATCTGGGCGGCGGCGGACCTGGAGGTCGAGGAACTGGTGCTGGGCATGGCCCACCGCGGTCGGCTCAACGTCCTGAACAACGTGCTGGGCAAGACCTACGAGCAGATCTTCACGGAGTTCGAGGAGAACTGGACGGAGGGCTTCGCCGACGGCGGGGGCGACGTGAAGTACCACCGCGGGTACTCGGGCGTGCGGCGGCTGTCGGACGGGCGGATCATCCAGTTGGCGATGGCGAGCAACCCGTCGCACCTGGAGGCGGTCAACGGGGTGGTGCAGGGGCGGTGCCGCGCCAAGCAGCGTCTGCGCGCCGACCGTGAGCGTCGCCGGGTGGTCCCGGTGCTGATCCACGGCGACGCGGCGGTGGCGGGGCAGGGCGTGGTGCAGGAGGTGCTCAACTTCTCGCAGTTGGAGGGTTACACCACGGGCGGGACGATCCACATCGTGGTGAACAACCAGATCGGGTTCACGACGCTGCCGGACGACGCGCGGTCGAGCCGGTACTGCACGGACATCGGCAAGGCGATCGACGCGCCGATCTTCCACGTCAACGGGGACGACCCCGAGGCGGTGGTGGCGGCTGCGCAGATGGCGACGGAGTACCGCCACCGGTTCCGCCGGGACGTGTTCATCGACCTGGTGTGCTTCCGCAAGTACGGGCACAACGAGCAGGACGAGGCGAGTTTCACGCAGCCCTTGATGGCGGCGCGGATCAAGGGCAAGCCCTCGGTGCTGGAGGTGTACGCGGACACGCTGCAGCGTGCCGGCGTGATCAACGAGGCGGACCGGCTGTCGATCCAGAGCCGGCTGGACGAGGCGCTGGAGCGCGCCCAGCAGGCGGCGCGCAACAAGCCCAACGACCCGACGATCGACCCGGGCAGCGCGCGGTGGGCGGGCATGACGCACTCGTTCAGTTTCGAGCCGGTGGACACCGCGGTGACGGACGCGGCGCTGCGTGAGGTCAGCGCGGCGATCGGGCGGGCGCCGGAGGGTTTCCGGCTGAACCCGAAACTCAAGAAGCTGTTCCAGGAGCGGGCCGGGCTGGCGGACGCCGAGATGCTCAGTTACGCCGACGCCGAGCAGTTGGCCTTCGGCACGCTGCTGATCGAGGGCCACGCGATCCGTCTGAGCGGGCAGGACTGCCGGCGGGGGACGTTCAGCCACCGCCACGCGGTGGTGCGCGACTTCGAGACGGGCGCGGCGTACACGCCCTTGAACAACATCCGCGAGGTGGGCGAGGTGGGGACGGAGACGCCGCCGGGCTCGCCCGGGGCCGACGGCAGGCCTCGCCAGGCGCGGTTCTGCGTGTACGACTCGCCGCTGAGCGAGTACGGGGTGATGGCGTTCGACTACGGGTACTCGCTGGCGGACCCGAGCATGCTGGTGTGCTGGGAGGGCCAGTTCGGCGACTTCGTCAACGGCGCGCAGGTGGTGATCGACCAGTTCATCGCGTCGGCGGAGACGAAGTGGGAGCGCTGGTCGGGCCTGGTGCTGCTGCTGCCGCACGGGTACGAAGGCGCGGGCCCGGAGCACTCGTCGGCGCGGATGGAGCGGTTCCTGAAGTTGTGCGGCAACGAGAACATGCAGGTGGTCTACCCGACCACGGCGGCGCAGTGCTTCCACATGTTCCGCCGGCAGGTCAAGCGCAACTTCCGCAAGCCGCTGATCGTGATGACCCCCAAGAGCATGCTGCGGGTGCCGACGAGCCCGGTGTCGGAACTGACCGCGGGCGGTTTCCGCGAGTTCATCGACGACCCGATGTTCGCCGGTCGCGACCGGTCGGGGGTCAAGCGGCTGATCGTGTGCTGCGGGAAGATCTACTACGAACTCGAGGAGCGTCGGCGTCTGACCGGTCGCGAGGACGTGGCGATCGTGCGGATGGAGCAGATCTACCCGTTCCACGCCGAGATGATCCGGGAGATCCTGGCGTCGTACCCGGCGGAGGCCGAGATGGTGTACGTGCAGGAGGAGCCGTACAACGCGGCGGCGTACCTGTTCTTCGCGGATCGGATGACGTCTCTGCTGGGGCGCGAGCGTCCGGCGTTCATCGGGCGGCCGAGTTCCGGCTCGCCCGCGACGGGCTCGAAGAGCCAGCACAAGTACGAGCAGGAATCGATCCTCAGCAAGGCGATCGGGCCCAAGCCCGAGCAGAAACCCGAGCAGCGGCAGGTCGCCGCGGCCGGCGCATAAGAGAACCGAGGCGGACACATGGCCACGCAGATCGTCATCCCCAACGTGGGTGAATCCGTCACCTCCGGCGTGATCGCCGCGTGGTCGGTCAAGGACGGCGAGTACGTCGAACGCGACCAGACGGTGCTGGAACTCGAGACGGACAAGGTGACGATGGAGGTGCCCGCGCCGGCGTCGGGGGTGGTGCGTCACCAGGCGGCCGAGGGCGACGAGGTCGAGGTGGGCGCGGTGGTGGGGTCGATCGACGAGTCGGCTGCGAAGCCGGAAGGGGGAAGCGGCTCGGCACCCAAGCCCGAGTCGGCGCCCGCCGCGAAGCAGCAGGAGCCCAAGCCAGCGCCTGCGCCGCAGGCCCAGGCGCCCGCCGATGGGGGCCGGGCGGCGTCGCCGGGCAAGGACCACAAGGCCACGCCGCTGGCCAGGAAACTGGCCGAGGACAACCGCGTGGACCTGGGGTCGGTGTCCGGGACGGGGGCGGGCGGGCGGATCCGCGAGCAGGACGTGCTGGCGTTCATCCAGTCGCAGCGCAACGGCCCGGCGCCGGCCGGCGCGGCGGCGGTCGCGCCCGCGGCCGGGGCGCGGGGCGTGCGCCGCGAGCGGATGACGCCGCTGCGTCAGCGCATCGCGTCGCGCCTGGTGGAGGCCCAGCACACCGCGGCGATGCTGACGACCTTCAACGAGGTCGACATGGGCGCGGTGATGGCGGTGCGCAAGGAGCACAAGGAGGCGTTCGAGAAGCGGCACGGCGTTGGCCTGGGCTTCATGTCCTTCTTCGTCAAGGCGGCGGCGCAGGCGCTGGACAAGTTCCCGCTCGTCAACGCCTACATCGTGGCCGGCGAGGACGGCAAGCCTGCGATCGAGCACCACGACTACAAGGACATCGCCATCGCGGTGGCCGGGCCCAAGGGGCTGGTCGTGCCGGTGCTGCGCAACTGCGAGTCGATGACCTTCGCCCAGGTCGAGGAGGGCGTCAAGGACTTCGGCGCCCGGGCCAGGGACGGCACGCTCGAACTGAGCGAGATGACCGGGGGCACCTTCACCATCACCAACGGCGGGGTGTTCGGCAGCCTGATGTCCACCCCGATCCTCAACCCGCCCCAGTCGGCGATCCTCGGGATGCACGGCATCAAGAACCGGCCGGTGGAGTACCCGGAGAAGTCCGGCCAGATGGCGCTGCGTCCGATGATGTACCTGGCGCTGAGTTACGACCACCGCATCGTGGACGGGGCCGAGGCGGTGCAGTTCCTGGTGTCGATCAAGAACGCGGTCGAGAACCCGGCGCGGTTGATGCTGGACCTCTGAAGACGCACCGGCGGGCCGGCGGCGCCACCGCCTGTGCCACGCTTCAGGTCAGTTCGTCGAGCAGGTGCTCGCAGGCGACGCGGACCATGTCGTAGACCTTGTCGAAGCCGTCCGGCCCGCCGTAGTAGGGATCGGGCACCTCGTCGGTCGGCGGGTCCGGGTGGTAGGACATCATCAGGCGGACCTTGGCTTCCGGGGCGCCGGCTTTGATGAGGTTGCGCCGGTTCTCGTGGTCCATGGCGATGATCCGGTCGAACTCGGCCGGGTCGCGGGCGGGGTCGAAGGGTCGGGCGATCGAGGGCAGTTCGACGCCGTGCTTGGCGGCGACGGCGATGGAGCGCGGGTCGGCGCACTCGCCCTTGTGCCAGCCCCCGGTGCCGCAGGAGTCGACGCGGAAGCGGTCGAGCACGCCGCGCTCGCGGGCGAGGTGGATGAAGACGCCCTCGGCCAGCGGGCTGCGGCAGATGTTGCCCAGGCAGACAAAGAGGACGCCGGTGGGCTTGCTCGGTGCGGGGTCAGGCATGGGCGGGCTCGGTCGGTGCGGCGGCGCGGGCGGCCAGGGCGGCGTCGAAGGCCTCCAGGACGGGCGCGACGGCGCCGGGGGTTGACTTCAGGCCGGCGCGGCCGCGCCGGCTGAGGCGCACGACGCGGCAGCCTTGCGCCTCGGCGGCGGCCTGGAGCGCGAGGCTGGCGGCGCAGTCGCTCTCCTCGGGCATGACCGCGACGTCGATCTGGTCGAGCAGCGTCGTCATGGGACGCTCGGTCAGAAGGAGGCGGAAGGGGTCGCCGAGCCCGCGGAGGTGTCTGCGGGCGGCGGGGGCCGACTCGGCCACGGACGGGGCCAGGCCGCACACGGGGTAGCCGGTGACGTGCAGGACGCTGAGCAGGAAGGCCAGCCCGCGGGCGTCGGTGCGCCCGGGCCGGTCGGCGAGCGCCGCGACGACGAGCGTGCCGGGGTCGACGGGCAGGGTGCGGAGCGCGGGGCGGGCGGGGTCGGGCCGCTCGGGCTGGGCGAGCCAGTCGGCGGGTTCCGGCGATGCGCCGCGGTCGCGCCAGCGCTGGGTGTCGCGCTCGGTGAGGGTGGTGATGCGGCTGAGGTGGCGGGGGCGTGCGGGGCAGGCGTCGGGATCGGTGGAGACCAGGTGGACCTCGTCGGCCAGGCCGCGGGCCATGGGGGCGAGTTCGTCGGACCAGCAGACGATGCGCTCGTACGGCCGGGCGAGGCGGGACAGGGCGCTGCGTCCCAGGCGCGGCTCCCCGACCGGCAAGCAGATCCTCGCGGCCGGCGCGAGGGGGGCCGGGAGCGTGCCCTGGTCGGGCCCGACCGCGACGACCGGGCCGGGGTGGCAGAGCCCGCTTTCGAGGGCGCGCGAGAGCAGGAGGGCCGGCGCGAGGCGGCCGGGGTCGCGCGGGGTCGGCGCCGCGGTGGCGGGCAGCGCGACGAGGTGCAGCGTTCCTGTGGGCGACCGGCGGGCGCTCACCGGCCGCGGCTCGCCGACTCGGTGATCTCGTGCCTGTAGAAGAGTTGGGCGAGGGCGACGCCCGCGCGTCCGGCGAGGTGCTGCTCGGCGGCGAGCGTGCCGCTGTCCTGGCCGGCGGCGCTGGGGCGCTGGGGCAGGCGGACCTCGAGCAGGTAGCCCGAGTCGGTGGCGGGCCAGACGCGCTGGGCCTGCGCCACGTCGATGATCTTGACGCGCATGGCGACGGTGGGCAGGACGGTCCCCTGCTCGGCCGCGACGGAGAAGTTGGTCACGACGGCGTAGACGACGACGTCGGCGCCGACGGCCTTCCCGAGTTCGGAGATGCTCATGCGGTCGCCGTGGCGTTCCTTGGAGGCGGCGCTGAGGATGGTGCGCGAGTCGATGACGTCGGCGACGACCTCTTTCTCGAGCAGCGTGCGGGAGGCGACGTCGGCCGTCTCGTAGCGCAGGCGGCGCTGGGCGATCTTGCTGGACGGGTCGTCGATGAAGACGACGACGCTCTTCTCGGGGTCGAGGGTGTGGACGGGCTCGACCTTGCCGGGGCCGTGGACGGCGTAGTGGATCGGGGCGATCACGTTGCAGCCGGGGACGAGGGCTGCGGTCGCGCCGACGCAGATGGTCAGCAGCGCGGTCGGGGCGGTGAGTCGGATGGGCATGGGGCGTTCCTTCGTCCGCTGGCGGCTCAGTAGGGCAGGGCGTTGGGCTCTTCGTGGTCGTAGAAGAGCCACGCGATGCGGTTGACAAGGCGGTTGGACAGTTCGCTGGTGACGGCGGCCTCCGGGATGTCGGTGCGCATGAAGCCGCGGGCGTCGGGGAAGGTCACGCGGATGGCCTTCTCGTAGACCGGGTCGTCGGGCAGGCCGGAGTCGGACTCGTAGACGGTGACGAGGACGGAGGCGACGCCGTCCCAGACGTACTGGTTGCCGGGCTCGTGGAGCGAGTACTCGATGATCTCAATCACGACGAGGCGTTCGACGCCGAGCATCTCGGCGACCTCGCCACGGGTCAGCGCGGGCCAGTGGGGCGCGTTGTAGAGGACGGTCAGCAGGTCGGCGCTGGGGATGGCGTACGACGGCGCGGCGTTGACGATCAGGCGGTCGTTGACGCGCTGGATGAGGCGGGCGGTCAGGCCGGGGTGGTCGGCCTCCATCATGCGGCTGCCGGTCGCGACGACGGCGAAGGACTTGCCCGCCAGGCCGGTGTACTCGGCCTGGTGCTCGCTCTTGCCGGTTCGGTGGTAGGACTCGGCCATGCCGCCGATGGTGGCCGGGATGAAGCAGCCGGGCAGGGCCAGGCTGGCGGCGGCGATGCACGCGCCCAGGGCGGCGGCGCGGAGCGGGGATCGAAAGTTGGGCATGCGTCGGTCCCCTTGGGGCGTCTGTGGAGGCGTCAGAACCCGTTCCAACTGAGGATCTTATAGACCCAGGCGGCCAGGAGGCCGGCGATCACGAGGCCCACCGTTCGCGGGCGTGCGAGCCACGCCGTCGCAGCGCCGATCCGGCTGCCGGTCAGGGCGGCGTGGGCGGCCAGCCAGAACGCGGCTGCGGTGGCCAGGCTGAGGGCCGCGCCGGCGGGCTGGGTGCGGAAGGCGGCGAGCCATTGGCCCTCGCCGGCGTGGGAGAACGCGGTGGTCATGCCGCAGGTCAGGCAGGGCTTGTCGAACCAGACCGCCCAGGAGCAGGGGGGCAGGCCGATCTGGGTGTGCGTGCCGTGGCCTTTGGCGGCGGGGTCGAGCCAGGCGGCGATGACGAGGACGGTCAGGGTGGCGAGGGCGACGGCGCCGGCCGCGAGCCGCTCGCCCGGCCCGGCGCGCCTCGGGGCGGGCGTGCTGAGCATGGTCGGCGTGGTGGTCGGCATGGACTGGTGGATGTACGCCGTGAGTGGGCGGGGGGATGCGGCCGGGGTTTGGGGAAGGGGGGCTGACGGGCTGGAAGCCCGTCCTTCCGGGCTTGCCCGTCCCATCGGGCCGGCCCGTTCCAGCGGGCTTGTCCGTCCCGCCGGGCTTAGTCGAACTTGAAGACGCCCTTGCGGAAGCCGTAGACGTAGGCGACGAGGGTGGTGAAGAGGAAGAAGAGGATGCGGCCGAGCCAGACGAGGCTCTGCTCGCTCTGGGCGTCGAGGAGGGTGTAGGTGGCGGCCCAGGGGTAGAGGAAGACGACCTCGACGTCGAAGACGAGGAAGACCATGGCGATGAGGTAGAACCGCACGTTGAAGCGCTTGCGGGCGGTGCCGACGGGGGTCATGCCGGACTCGTAGGTCTCGCCCTTGCGGGCGCCGGCGCGGCGGGGGCCCAGGAGGAACGAGCCGACGACGTTGATGACCGCGAAGCCGATGGCGGCGAGGATCATCAGGAAGATCGGCAGGTAGGGGGCGGGGTCGGCGTAGGCGAGTGTGGTCACGGCTCTCTCCGGCTCTGGTGGCCCGGCTCGCCGAGCCGGTTCCGGTGTCCTTCCCTGGACGGGGCTGATGATAGCGGGGCGCGTGTGGAGGGGGGAGGGGCGGGAGGGGGAGGAAGGCGTGGGATGAGCGTCAGGAACGCCACGATTCGAGGGCTCACCGTGGTCGCGGGAAGGGCCGCCTGCCGGATTGGCAGGCGGGCGGGGGGGCGTGGCGCGGGCAGGCAGGCGGGTGGGCGCGGGGTTGCGTCGCGGGGGCGCGGGCGGTGGGTCGCGGGTTGGCATCCTGTTTGCCTTTGTGACCTGACCGCCGGTCCGGTTCGGGCCGGGGAGAGCGTTGATCTTGCCGCGGGCGTCGGACGCCCGCTTCCTGGAGAACTCGTCCATGGCATCCAAAGAACTGACGTTTGACCTTGAGGCCCGGCAGGCGCTGCTCGCCGGGGTGGAGAAACTGGCCTCGGCCGTGAAGGCGACGCTGGGCCCGCGCGGGCGCAACGCGGTCATCGACAAGTCCTGGGGCGGCCCGACCGTGACCAAGGACGGGGTGACGGTGGCCGAGGAGGTCGAACTGTCGAACAAGGCCGAGAACATGGGGGCCCGGCTGGTCAAGGAGGCGTCGAGCAAGACCTCCGACGTGGCCGGCGACGGCACGACGACCGCGACGGTGCTGGCCGAGGCGCTGTTCAAGGAGGGCCTGCGGTACATCGCCGCGGGCGTGGACGCGAACGGGCTGGTGCGGGGGATGAAGAAGGGCATCGAGTTGGCGGCGGCGTCGATCGACTCGATGGCCAAGCCGGTCAACGGCAAGAAGGACATCCAGTCCGTCGCGACGATCTCGGCCAACAACGACCCGGAGACGGGCAAGATCATGGCCGACGCCTTCGAGCGGGTGGGCAAGGACGGCGTGATCACGGTCGAGGAGGGCAAGGGCCTGGAGACCGAGGTCACGGTGGTCGAGGGCATGCAGTTCGACCGCGGGTACCTCTCGCCGAACTTCGTGACCGACGTGGAGGACATGACGGTCGAGTTCGACAAGGCCCTGGTGCTGGTGCACGAGGACAAGATCGACAACATCGCCAAACTGGTGCCGCTGCTCGAGAAGGTCATGGGGGCCAAGAAGCCGCTGGTGATCATCGCCGAGGACGTGACGGGCGAGGCGCTGAGCACGCTGGTGATCAACAAACTGCGCGGCACGCTGCAGGTCGCGGCGGTCAAGGCCCCGGGCTTCGGCGACCGTCGCAAGGCGATGCTGCAGGACATCGCGGTGCTGACCGGCGGCACGGCGATCATGAAGGACCTGGGCATCGAACTCGACAAGGTCGAACTGGCCCAACTCGGCCTGGCCAAGAAGATCGAGATCACCGCGGACAACACCACGATCATCGAGGGCGCCGGCGACACCAAGGACATCCAGGCCCGGATCGAGCAGATCCGGCGGGAGATCGAGACCTCGACCAGCGACTACGACCGCGAGAAACTCCAGGAGCGCCTGGCGAAGCTGGCCGGCGGCGTGGCGCAGATCAGCGTCGGCGCCGGCTCCGAGGCCGAACTCAAGGAGAAGAAGGCCCGCGTCGAGGACGCCCTGCACGCCACCCGGGCGGCGGTCGCCGAGGGCATCGTCGCCGGCGGCGGCGTGTCGTTCATCCGCGCCCGCAAGGCCATCGAGAAGAGCAAGGAGTGGGCGGCGGTCTTCGGCAAGGCGACCGAGATCACCTCGCACGAGGTCGGCCAGGTCCGGTACGACTTCGCGGCCGGGCTGAACGTGGTCTACAAGGCGCTGGCGGTGCCGACCGCGACCATCGCGGACAACGCCGGGGCCAAGGGCTCGGTGGTGGTCTCGAAGGTTGAGCAGGCCGAGAGCGACTCGTTCGGCTACAACGCCCTGACCGACACCTACGAGGACCTGATCAAGTCCGGGGTGATCACGCCCGCCAAGGTCGACCGCAGCGCGCTGCAGAACGCCGGCTCGGTGGCGGCCATCCTGCTGGCGGCCGACTGCATCGTCACCGAGAAGCCCGAGCCCAAGGGCACGGCCCCCGCCGGTGGCGGCATGGGCGGCGGGATGGGTGGCATGGGCGGGATGGGTGGCATGGGCGGCATGCCGGGCATGGGCGGGATGGGCTTCTGATCGTCTCACAAACACAAAGCACACGCACGCGGCACGCGTGATCGGAGAACATCGCAATGGCAGTCAAGCCTCTCGAAGACCGCATCCTCGTCAAGCCCATCGAAGCGGCCAAGCAGACCGCGTCGGGCCTCTACCTCCCCGAGTCGAGCACCGAGAAGCCCATCCAGGGCAAGGTCGTGGCCGTGGGCCCGGGCAAGCGCCTGGACAACGGCACGCTCGCGTCGATGTCCATCGCGGTGGGCAACACCGTCGTGTACGGCAAGTACGCCGGCACGGAGGTGGAGATCGAGGGGGTGGACCATTTGATTTTGCGGGAGACGGAGGTTCTGGGGGTCGTGGGCTGAAGTGAGAAGGGACTAGGGACTGGCCACTAGCCACTTGAGATAGGAAGCGGATGGGCATCGAATCGTACAAGGATCTTGATGCCTGGAAACTTTCGATCCGCGTGACTCGTTTCGTCTATCGGGCTTCCGAGAAGTTCCCGCCGGATGAACGGTTTGGGCTCACAAGCCAGATCCGGCGGGCGGCCGTTTCCGTCCCGTCGAACATCGCGGAGGGCTGGGGTCGCGGTACGACCTCCGACTACGCCCGGTTCCTCCGGATGGCACGGGGCTCCCTGTACGAAGTCGAAACCCAGTGCGTTGTTGCTCGCGAACTGGGATTCATGGATGACGAGGTTTTTCGGGCAATGGACGAGGTGATCTCGGAATGCGGGCGTGTGCTCGCCGGGTTGCTTCGGAGCATCGAGAAGAAGATCAAGCTCGGTCCCTGATCCCTAGTGGCCAGTGGCCGATCCCTACTGTGAACTCCGAAGGAGTGAACGCATGGCAAGCAAGCAGATCATGTTCGAGGACAAGGCGCTCCTCGCGATGAAGCGGGGCGTCGACAAGTTGGCCGACGCCGTCAAGTGCACCATGGGGCCCGCGGGCCGTCACGTGGTGATCGAGAAGTCGTTCGGCGGGCCGCACGTGACCAAGGACGGCGTGAGCGTCGCCAAGGAGATCGAACTGCCCGAGCGGTTCGAGTCGATGGGCGCCAAGATGGTCTACCAGGTGGCCAAGAAGACGGCCGACAAGGCCGGCGACGGGACCACCTCGGCCACGGTGCTCGCCCAGGCGATCTTCACCGAGGGGCTCAAGGTGGTCGCGTCGGGCGCGAACCCGGTGCACGTGCAGCGCGGCATCAACGCGGCGGCCCAGGTCGTGTCCGAGGCGATCGACAAGATGGCGGTGCCCTGCAAGGGCAAGGCGGATTACAAGAAGGTCGCCACGGTCAGCGCCAACCACGACGAGACCATCGGCGAACTGATCGCCGAGGCGATCGCCAAGGTCGGGGCCGAGGGCGTGGTCGAGGTCGAGGACGGCAAGTCCAACGAGACCACGCTCGAGTACGTCGAGGGCATGCAGTTCGACAAGGGCTACCTGTCGCCGTACTTCATGACCGACCCCAAGACCGGCGAGGCGGTGCTCGAGGACGCGCTGATCCTCATCCACGAGAAGAAGATCGCCAACCTGGCTGACCTGCTGCCCCTGCTCAACAAGGTGGCCACCAGCGGCAAGCCGCTGCTGATCATCGCCGAGGACGTGGAGAACGAGGCGCTGGCGGCCCTGGTCGTCAACCGCCTGCGCGGCACGCTGAACATCGCGGCGGTCAAGGCCCCGGGCTTCGGCGACCGGCGCAAGGCCATGCTGCAGGACATCGCGATCCTGACCGGCGGCACGTACTTCTCCGAGGACCTGGGGCGCAGCCTCGAGTCGATCGAACTCAAGGAACTCGGTTCGGCCAAGAAGATCGTGGTCAACAAGGACTCGACCACGGTCATCCAGGGCGCCGGCAAGAAGAAGGACATCGAGGCCCGGGCCGCCCAGATCAAGGCCCAGCACGACAAGTCCACCAGCGACTACGACCGCGAGAAACTGATGGAGCGTCACGCCAAACTCACCGGCGGCGTGGCGATCATCAGCGTCGGCGGCGCGACCGAGCAGGCCATGAAGGCCACCAAGGACCTGGTCGACGACGCCCTGCACGCGACGCGCGCGGCCGCCAAGGAGGGCTTCGTGGCCGGCGGCGGCGTGGCACTGATCCGCTGCGTGGACGCCGTCGAGGCCGCGGCGAAGAAGGCCAAGGGTGACGAGCGCTTCGGCTTCGAGATCGTGGCCCGGGCGCTGACCGCCCCCGCGTGGCAGATCGCCAGCAACGCCGGCTACGACGGCGACCTGGCGGTCGAGACCGTGCGCGAGGAGTCGGGCGCGATGGGGCTGGACGCGGCGACGGGCGAGTACGTCGACCTGGTCAAGGCGGGCATCATCGACCCGGCGCTGGTCGCCAAGAGCGCGGTGGTCAACGCCGCGTCCGTGGCCGGCCTGATGCTGACGACCGACGTCATGCTGACGGAACTGAAGGAGGACACCGAGCCGGTCGCCGGCGCGGTGAGCTGACATCTCTTGACAGTGGGACGGGCTTCCAGCCCGTCTCTCGGAAAGACAGACGGGCTGGAAGCCCGTCCCACCTCAGACAGAGACATCCCGGGCCCTCGCCGGACACGGCCAGGGCCCGATTCATGCCCACCACCCGCGACTACTACGAGATCCTCGGGGTCGAGCGCACCGCGAGCGCTGACGACATCAAGCGCGCCTACCGCCGCCTGGCGATGAAGCACCACCCGGACCGCAACCCCGACGACAAGGAGGCGGAGGTCAAGTTCAAGGAGGCCGCCGAGGCCTACGAGGTGCTCTCGGACGAGTCCAAGAAGAAGATCTACGACCAGTACGGGCACGAGGGGTTGCGGGGGCGCGGGGCGGCGGGGCACGACTTCAGCCGCATGAACGTCGAGGACATCTTCTCGATGTTCAACGACATCTTCGGGGGCGGGGGCTTCGGCGGCGGAGGGGCTCGCGGGGCCTCGCGCGGGCCGGCGCGGGGCTACGACCTGGAGACCGAGGTCACGCTGACGCTCAACGAGGTGCTGACGGGGGCGAGCCGCGACGTCGAGTTCACGCGGATGGACGTGTGCGACACCTGCGCGGGCTCTGGGGCCAAGCCGGGCACGAAGCCCGAGACCTGCGCGACCTGCGCGGGCCAGGGCAAGGTCCAGCAGGCGGGCCTGGGCGGGATGTTCCGCATGGTCACCGCGTGCCCGACCTGCCGCGGGCGGGGCACGATGGTCAAGGAGCGCTGCGGCTCGTGCCACGGGCGGGGGCGCGTGGGACGCAACCGGAAACTCAGCGTCAAGATCCCCGCGGGCATCCACGACGGGCAGGCCGTGCGCGTGCCGGGCGAGGGCGAGCCGCCCGCGCCGGACCGCTCGCCGACGGGCGAGGGCGTGCGCGGGGACCTGCACGTGGTCGTGCGCGTGCGCCACCACGACCTGTTCCAGCGCGACGGCGACCACCTGCTGATGGAGATGCCGATCTCGTTCACGCAGGCGACGCTGGGCGCGTCGGTCGAGGTGCCGACGCTGGACGGCAAGCGGGCGCTGGAGATCCGGAAGGGCACGCAGTACGGCGACCTGTTCCGGCTGTCCGGGGCGGGCCTGCCCAACCTGCGCAGCGGCCAGCGGGGGGACCTGGTCGTGGTCGTCAAGATCGAGACGCCCAAGAAACTCAGCGCAAAGCAGGAGCAGTTGCTGCGCGAGTACGCCGCGACGGAGGACAAGAACGTGAACCCGGAGTCCGCCGGGTTCTGGAAGAAGATCACCGACCGCCTCGGGGGTTGAGCGGGCAACCGCCACCCCGTGATGTGAGCAACCACCATGGCCAGCGACACCGAACAGAACGACACGAGGCACGACGCGCCCGAGCGCCCGGACGCGCAGACCCCCGAGACCGACCAGGACGCCGCCGCCCGGTACGAGACGATCCGCCAACTGGCGGCGTCCGGCGACCTGGAGTTCCCGCCGGAGGCCGACGAGATCGTCGCGGCGCTTCTGGACACCGTCGCCCAGCGCGACGAGACCCGCGCGCTGCTGCTGCGCACCGCGGCGGACCACCAGAACTTCCAGCGCCGCGCGTCCAACAACGAGCGCGAGGCGCGCGAGATGGGCGTGCGCGGCGTGGTCACCAGCCTGATCCCGCTGATCGACCAGTTCGAACTGGCCCTGTCGCAGGACCCCGCCAGGGTGCCCGGCGAGTCGCTGCTCGCGGGCGTGCGCATGATCCACGAGGAGTTCATGCGCGTGCTCGGCGGGTTCGGCGTGGCGCAGATCGCTCCGAAGGTCGGCGACGAGTTCGACCCCGGCGACCACGAGGCGATGATGCGCCAGCCCGCCGAGGGGGTCGAGCCCGGGCGCATCTCGATGGTCATGAGCACGGGGTACCGCCTGGGCGACCGCGTGGTGCGCCCGGCCAAGGTCGGCGTGGCCCCGCCCGCCGAAGGAGACGCGTGATGCCCACCTACGAGTACCGCTGCAGGGGCTGCGGGCACGAGTTCGAGGAGTTCCAGTCGATCACGGCCGCGCCGTTGAAGAAGTGCCCGTCGTGCGCGAAGTCCCGCCTGGAGCGCCTGATCGGCACCGGCTCGGCGGTGATGTTCAAGGGCGGCGGGTTCTACGAGACCGACTACCGCAGCGAGTCGTACAAGAAGGCCGCCAAGGCCGACGCGGACGCCGCCAAGCCCAAGGACTCGTCCGATGCCGGCTCGAAGTCCGCCAAGACGGACAAGAAGCCCGAGCCCAAAGCCAAGCCCGACAAGCCCGCCGCCGGCGCGGCGAAGGGCGCCTGACGGTGGGCGTCCTCGGCCACGGGATCGACCTGACCGAGACCGCCCGCATCGGGTCGATGCTGGACGAGCACGCCGAGCGGTTCCTTGAGCGCTGCTTCACGCCGCGCGAGGTCGCCGACGCCGGCGACGGGCCACGCCGCGTCGAGCACCTGGCGGCCCGCTTCGCCGCGAAGGAGGCAGCGCTGAAGGCGCTGGGCACCGGCTGGTCGCGCGGGGTCGGCTGGACCGACGTCGAGGTGGTGCGGACGGCGTCCGGGCGCCCGGAGTTGCGCGTGACGGGGCGTGCGGCCGAGATCGCGGCCGAGCGCGGCGTCACCCGGTGGCACGTCTCTCTGACCCACACGAAGGGCCACGCGGTCGCCTCGGTGATCGCGGAGGGATAGCCTCGGTGCGCGCCGCTGTGGCCGCCCCGCGCAGGGTCCGGCGGTCCCGGCGGGACTGACGGGAGACGGGCGCAAGGGGATCGGGTCGCGGGGTGTCGGTCGGCTGAACGCACAGGAGGCCCCATTGCTCGGATGGCACGCTTTTCGATCGATGGCCCGCAACCTCACGCGGCGGATGATGGTCGACGACCGGCGCGCGTACCGGGGGATCGACCTCTTGATGATCGCCCTGCACGTCGCGGACCTGGTCCACGAGCGGTCGGCCACGCCGCGGGTGGCGGTGATGCTGCCGACCAGCGGGGCCTTCGCGGGGGTGGCGTCGGGGGTGTGGTTCGCCGGGCGGCAACTGGTGCCGCTGAACTACCTGCTCAAGGCCGACGAACTCCAGTACGTCATCGACGACTGCGGGGCCGACCTGCTGATCGCCTCGCGCCAGTTGTGCGAGCACCTGAAGATCACGCCCAAGGCGAAGACGATCGTCTGGATCGAGGACGTCGCGTTCCGGTCGCTGCCGTCTCCCCGCTGGCCCCGGGCGGCCGGGCCGGACGACGTGGCGGTGGTGCTGTACACCTCCGGCACGAGCGGCCGGCCCAAGGGCGTGATGCTCACGCACGACAACCTCGTCTCGAACGTGCGCCAGATGCGCCGGTTCGTCCACTTCACGCGCGAAGAGGTGTTCCTCGGCGTGCTGCCGCAGTTCCACAGTTTCGGCCTGACCGCGCTGACGCTCGTGCCCCTGCTGTCGGGGGCGTGCGGGATCTACCAGGCCAGGTTCACGCCGAAGAAGATCGTCGAGGCCTTCCGCGAGCACCGTCCGACCGTGTTCATGGGCATCCCGTCGATGTACAACGCGCTGCTGACGGTGAAGGAGGCGACGCGGGACGACTTCCGGTCGCTGCGTATCGCGGTGTGCGGGGGCGAGCCGCTGCCGGCGTCGGTCGCGGAGGCGTTCGAGGCGCGTTTCGGCGTGCGCATCTCCGAAGGGTTCGGCATGACCGAGACCGCGCCGGTCAGCCACGTGCGCCTGCCGGGCGAGGACGCCCCGGGCTCCGTGGGCTGCCCGCTGCCCGGCGTGCGCCAGCGCATCGTCGACACGGAGACCGGGCGCGACCTGCCGCCCGGCGTGGACGGCGAACTGCGGCTGACCGGCCCGAACGTGATGAAGGGCTACCTGAACCGGCCTGAGGAGACCGCCGCGGCGTTCGACGACGCCGGGTTCCTGCGCACCGGCGACATGGCCCGGGTCGACGATCGGGGGTTCCTGTGGATCACCGGGCGCATCAAGGAGATGATCATCGTCGGGGGCGAGAACGTCTTCCCGCGCGAGGTGGAGGAGGTGCTCGACGCGCACCCCGACGTGTACGCCGCGGGAGTGGTCGGCGAGAAGGACGACCTGCGGGGGGAGACCGTCGTGGCGTTCGTGGAGGCCGAGGAGGGATGCCAGCCCGACCCCGAGGCGCTGCGGGCCTGGTGCCGCGAGCGTCTGGCCGGTTACAAGGTGCCGCGCCGGGTGATCGTGGTCGACGAACTGCCGCGCAACCCCACGGGCAAGGTGCTGCGCCGGGCGCTCGCCGAGCGCGTCGAGCGCGAAAGAAATCAGGCCGCGTCCGCCTAAAGTTCGTCCCTTTCCCGCCCCCTCCCCCCGCCCGGGGCGCGCCCGCGACACCGCGGGGCGTCGCCGCCCGAGCCCGAACCCGACCGGAGACCGCCGTGGAGTTGTACATCGACACCGCCAACCTGGACGAGATCAAGCAGGCCCACGATCTGGGGGTGCTCGACGGCGTCACGACGAACCCCTCGCTGATCGCCAAGGAGGGGATCGACTACGGCAAGCGCCTGGCCGAGATCTGCGAGTTCGTGTCGGGCCCCGTGTCCGCCGAGGTCATCGCGGTCGAGGCCTCGGCCATGATCACCGAGGGCATGGAGCGGGCGAAGATCGCCGACAACATCGTGGTCAAACTGCCCAGCACCGTCGACGGGCTGAAGGCCTGCAAGGCGCTCAGCGACGAGGGCATCCGCACGAACATGACGCTGTGCTTCCAGCCCTTGCAGGCGATGATGGTCGCCAAGGCCGGGGCGTTCCTGGTTTCGCCGTTCATCGGGCGTCTGGACGACATCGGCGAGGACGGCATGGACCTGATCCAGCGGACCCGCCAGATCTACGACAACTACGGCTACCACACCAAGATCCTGGCCGCCTCGATCCGCCATCCCAAGCACATGCTCGACTGCGCCCTGATGGGCGCCGACGTGGCGACCGTGCCCCTGTCGGTCATCAAGCAACTCATGAGCCACCCCCTGACCGACATCGGCATCGACAAGTTCCTGGCCGACTACAAGAAAGCCTTCGGGTAAGGCTGGGCCCAAGCGGCCCGGATTGTGACGCGGTTTCCGGCCTTGGGCCGATGGAAGCGGCCATGTGCGGCATCCTCGGCGTGTTCGGCCAGTCCCGCCCCGTCCGCCTGGACGACCGGGAAGCCGCACGCCTGCGCGACACCATGACGCACCGCGGGCCGGACGGCGCCGGCCTGTGGCGCTGCCCGTGGGCGGTTCTGGCGCACCGGCGCCTGAGCGTGATCGCCCCCGGCCCGGACGGCCACCAGCCCATGGCCACGCCCGACGGCCGGTACGCCCTGGTGTACAACGGCGAACTCTACAACGACGACGAACTGCGCCGCGACCTGCGGGCCGCCGGCGTGCGGTTCGCCACCGCGTGCGACACCGAGACGGTCCTGTGGGCCCTGGCGACCTGGGGCGAGGCGGCAATCGCCCGGTTCCGGGGCATGTTCTCGCTGGGGTTCGTCGACACCGTCGCACGCCGGGTCGTGCTGGCCCGGGACCCACTGGGGGTCAAGCCGCTGTACGTGGCGCGGGTGTCGGGGGCGGGCGGCGCCCAGGTGGTGTTCGCCAGCGAGCCCGGCGCGGTGCTGGCCCACCCGGGCATGGCCGTCGAGCCGGACTGGGCGGTCGTGTCGGGCTACCTGACGACGATCCGGCCGACCATGGGACGGCGGACGATGTTCGCCGGCCTGGAGACCCTGCTGCCCGGGGAGACCCGGGTGTACGAGGCGGACGGCTCGGCGCGGGTGATCGACGCGTGGCGCGACGCGCCTCGTGGCGTGGCCGACGCGGCGGACACGGCCGGGGTGATCGCCGACGCGGTGCGGAGCCATCTGCGGTCCGACGTGCCGCTGTGCGCGCTGCTGTCCGGCGGGCTGGACTCGGCGGCGGTCGTGTCGGTCGCTCAGGCGAGCGCCGGGCGGCTGAGGACGTACTGCGCGGGGGCCCGCACGCCGGGGTTTGACGACGACTTCGCGCACGCCGCGGAGATGGCGGGGGTGCTCGGGACCGAGCACACCGAGGTGGGGGTCACCGGCGCCTCGTTCGCGGCGCGTTGGGCTGAGATCGTCGAGCGCACCGGGATGCCGGTGTCGACCCCGAACGAGATCGCGATCTACGAGGTGGCCCGGGCGCTGCGGGCGGGCGGGCACGTGGTCACGCTGTCGGGCGAGGGGGCGGACGAGCTGTTCGGCGGCTACGGCCCGCCGATGATGCAGGCGGCGGCGCGAGCGGCCTCCTTGGACGGGCGTCCGGACCCGGACGGCGGGCTGTTCCACCTGCTGTCGAACGCGTGGATCGCGCCGGACGCCAAGGCGGCCGTGGTACGCGACGGCGTGCTCGCGCGGGCGGGGCACGACGCGGAACTGGTGGAGGCATACCGGGCCGCGTACGAGGAGGCGAGCGAGGGCGCGCCGGAGGACTCGCCGCTGCAGGCGCACCTGCGGTTCCACCGGCGGATGAACCTGCCGAACCTGCTGCGTCGCCTGGACTCGGCGACGATGCTCGCGTCGGTGGAGGGACGCACGCCGTTCGCGGACGCGCGGGTGGCCCGGTTCGCCGAGTCGCTGCCGATGGCGGACAAGTTCGTGCCGGGCGATCCGGCCCGCACGAAGGTGGCGTTGCGTGAGGCGTTCCGGTCGTCGCTGCCCGCGTCGGTGGTGGACCGGCCCAAGGCGAGTTTCCCGCTGCCGTTCCAGGGCTGGATGGACCCCCTGGTCGGGGCGATGCGGGCGTCGGCGTTCGCGCGGGAGGCGTTCACGCCGGAGGCGATTGACGCGGCGTGCGCCGACCCGCAGGCGGCCTGGGTCATGGCGTGGCCGATGGTCAACGTCGCCGCGTGGGGCGAGCGGTGGTGGGGGTCAGGGGGAGCGGGCACGGTCGCCGAGGTGCTGGCGGCTGGCGCGGGCGCCCCCTGATCGGGCGGCGCGGGCGAGGCTTCTTGCTCCGCGTGGTCCCGGATTCATCGTGGTCTCATGCGGCTCGGGCAGACTGTCGGTGCGGTCGATGGGCGGCCGCCTGACCCCGGAAAGAGCGTCATGCCTC
>CAZFSO010000001.1:44309-94463 GCA_964522095.1 uncultured Phycisphaeraceae bacterium
ACTGTCGGTGCGGTCGATGGGCGGCCGCCTGACCCCGGAAAGAGCGTCATGCCTCACAACATGGACCAATGCATCAAGGACTGCGGCGACTGCGCGGTGATCTGCTCGAAGTGCGCCCCGCACTGCCTGGACATGGGCGGCGAGCACGCGTCGCGCGAGCACCAGAACGCCATGCATGATTGCGCGGCGATCTGCGGCATGGCCGTGAGTTTCATGGCCCGGGGCTCGGCCCACGCGGCGCAGTTCTGCGGCGTGTGCGCCGATGTGTGCCGGGCGTGCGCCGAGTCGTGCGGCCGGCTGGCTGAGGGTGACGAGATGATGACCGAGTGCGCCCGGACCTGCGAGCGGTGCGCCAAATCGTGCGAGGAGATGGCCGGGGCGTCGAGCCGGTGAGCGTCAGACGCCGGCCGGGGCGGCCGGTCGGGCGGTGCTCCGGACGTGCAGTTCGGCGAGTTGCTCCTGGTCGACGGTGTTCGGCGCCTCGCACATGAGGTCCTGGCCGGTCATGGTCTTGGGAAAGGCCATGACCTCGCGGATGTTCTCGGTGCCGGCCAGGTGCATGACGAGGCGGTCGAGGCCGAAGGCGATGCCGCCGTGGGGGGGCGCGCCGTAGGACAGGGCGTCGAGGAGGAACGAGAACTTGGCCTTGGCCTCGTCCTCGGAGAGTCCAAGGAGGCTGAAGACCTTGCGTTGCACGTCCTGGCGGTGGATGCGGATGGAGCCGCCGCCGATCTCGGAGCCGTTGCAGACCATGTCGTAGCCGTCGGAGACGATGGACTCGATGGCGTCGACGTCGGCGGGGTCGGCGCTGAGCAGGCGGTCGGTCTCGGCGGCGGTGGGGGCGGTGAAGGGGTGGTGCAGGGCGTAGTAGCGGTTGGTCTCCGCGTCGTGCTGGAACATCGGGAAGTCGTAGACCCACAGGAAGTTCCAGGCGCCCTCGGGGATCATGCCGAGGTCGGCGGCGATCTTCTGGCGCAGTTCGCCCAGGGCCTTGGCGCAGACGGCCTCGGTGTCGGCTCCGAAGACGACCGTGTCGCCGTTCTCGAGTCCGAGCGCCGCGGCGAGGTCGCCGGCGATGGGCGCGAGGAACTTGGCGACGCCGCCCTCGAACGCGCCGTTGACGAACTTGGTGAACGGCAGGCCGCCGGCGCCGAACTGCTGGACGAAGGCGGCGTAGGCGTCGAGCGTCTTGCGGGTGAGTTTGTCGGCCGCGCCCGGCACGCGGATGGCCTTGACCACGCCGCGCGGCTTCTCGAGGGCGCCGGTGAAGACGCCGAACTCGGTGCGTCGGGCGAGGTCGGAGACGTTGACGAGTTCCAGGCCGTAGCGGGTGTCGGGGCGGTCGATGCCGTAGCGGTCCATCGCCTCGCGGTAGGTCATGCGCGGGAAGGCGGGCAGGTCGACGCCGAGCAGTTCCTTCCAGAGGGTGCGGGCGAAGCCCTCCATGGTCTCAAGGACGGTCTCGCGGTCGACGAAGGCCATCTCCAGGTCGATCTGGGTGAACTCGGCCTGGCGGTCGAAGCGCGGGTCCTCGTCGCGGAAGCAGCGGACGATCTGGAGGTAGCGGTCCGCGCCGGCGACCATCAGGATCTGCTTGAAGAGTTGGGGCGACTGGGGCAGGGCGTACCACATGCCCTCCTGGAGGCGCGAGGGGACGAGGAAGTCCCGCGCGCCCTCGGGGGTCGAGCGGCAGAGCATGGGGGTCTCGATCTCGAGGAAGCCCTGGGCGTCGAAGTAGTCGCGGGTGACCTTGGTCACGCGGTGGCGGGTGCGGAGGATCTCCTGCATGCGCGGGCGGCGCAGGTCGAGATAGCGGTACTTGAGGCGCGTCTCCTCTTCGGGCAGGTTGGACTCGTCGGAGGGGACGAAGGGCAGGCGCGCGGTCTTGGAGAGGACCTCCATCTCCTGCACGACGACCTCGACGGCGCCGGTGGGGATCTTGGGGTTGGGCTTCTCGCGCGTGCGGACGACGCCGCGGACGGCGATGCAGTCCTCGTTGCGGAGTTTGCCGCCGGCCTCGATGACGGGTTCGGGCGTGGAATCCTGCTCGAAGACGACCTGGGCGATGCCCTCGCGGTCGCGCAGGTCGACGAAGACGAGGCCCTGGCCGTGGCCGCGGTAGGCGTTGACCCAGCCGTTGAGGGTGACGGTCTGTCCGGCGTTGTCGGCGGTGAGTTGGCCGCAGCGGTGGGTGCGCGTGAGCATCGGGGTTCGCCTTCCTGGATCACCGCGGCGGGGCGCTGCTCGGGCGGCGGCCCTGCCGGGGCGGGGATGGTAGGCGGGAGGCGTCAAAACCCCGTCGGGGCCATGGCCCGGGTCACCATGCCAGGGGCTCGCCGTCGAAGTTGAGGAAGGCGCCGGTGGTGGCGATGGACTGCTTCTCGACGGTGTCGAGGATGGCGGCGGCGGAGGCGTCGGGGGTGAGTTTGGCGTTCGGGCCGCCCATGTCGGTCTGGACCCAGCCGGGGTGGATGGCGATGCAGGTGACGCCGCGGGCCTTGAGTTCGTTGGCCAGCAGGGCGTGGGCCATGTTCAGGGCGGCCTTGGACGAGTGGTAGGCGATGTTGCCGGTGCTGGCGCTCTCGACGACGTGGGCGATGCTGCCCATGATGCTCGACACGTGGACGACCGTCTTGCGCTGCGAGGCCTCGACCAGCGGGAGCAGGGCGCGGGTGACCAGCAGGGGGCCGATCGAGTTGGTCTTCAGGCAGGCGAGGTAGGCGTCGGGGTCGAAGTCGGCCAGGTTCTTGGCGTCGGCGGGCGAGACGCCGGCGTTGTTGATCAGGACGTCGATCGGTGTGCCGTCCAGGGTCTTGGCGAGCGCCTTGGCGGAGGCGTCCGAGTCAGCGTCCAGGCGTTCAACGCGGACCGCGCCGGCGGGGCCGGTGACGGCCTTGAGTTCCGCGGCGGCGTCGGGGTTGCGGGCGGTGGCGATGACGCGGTGGCCGCGCCGGGCGGCTTCACGAGCGAGGGCGAGCCCGACGCCGCGGTTGGCGCCGGTGATGAGGGTGGTGGTCATGGGGTCCTCCGTCGGTGGCGCAGGCTGGTGCCTGTGCATTGATCTGGACACAGGCGGGACGCCTGTGCCACCGGTTCAGGCGACTTCGATCGCCATCGCCACCGAGTTCCCGCCGCCCAGGCACAGGGCCGCGACGCCCTTCTTGCCCCCGGTCCGCTTCAACTGGTGGATCAGCGTGGTCAGCACGCGGGCCCCCGACGCACCGATCGGGTGGCCCAGCGCCACGCCGCCGCCGCAGACGTTCAGGCGGTCCTCGCTGATCTTCAGTTCGCCGATGTTGCAGAGGACCTGCGCGGCGAAGGCCTCGTTGATCTCGAAGAGGTCGACGTCGCCGGCCTTCCAGCCGGCCTTGTCGAGCACGCCGGCGACGCCGGTGATGGGGGCGGCGAAGATGTCCTTGGGGTCCACGCCCGAGGTGTGGTAGGCGACGATCCGGGCCATGGGCTTGAGGCCGAGTTCGCCGGCCTTGGTCTCGGACATGACGACCGTGGCGGCGGCGCCGTCGGAGATCTGCGAGGCGTTGCCGGCGGTGACGGAGCCGTCCTTGGTGAAGGCGGCGCGCAGTTTGGCGAGGGTCTCGGCGCTGGAGCCGGGGCGGACGCCCTCGTCGGCGGACACGCCGCCCTCGGGGCCGGGGTTCTTGCGGTTGCCGACCTGCTCGCCGGTCAGGGGGACGATCTCGGCGTCGAACCAGCCCTGCTTCTGGGCGTTCTCGGCGCGGTTGTGGCTCTGGGCGCTGAAGCGGTCCTGGTCCTCGCGGGTCACGCCGTACTTCTTCGCGATGTGGTCGGCGGCGTCGCCCATGGGCCAGCACTCGAAGGCGCAGCGCAGGCCGTCGTGGGCCATGTGGTCTTCCATCTGGGCGGGTCCGTACTTGACGCCCGCGCGGAGGTGGGCGAAGTGGGGGGCGAGGGTCATGTTCTCCATGCCGCCCGCGACGACGCAGTGGTTGTCGCCGGCCTTGATGGACTGGGCGGCCATCATGACGGCCTCCAGGCCGGAGCCGCAGACCTTGTTGACGGTCTTGGCCGAGATCGTGGAAGGCAGCCCGGCCTTGAGGGCGGCCTGGCGGGCGGGGTTCTGGCCGAGCCCGGCCTGCAGGACGCAGCCCATGACGCACTCGTCGATCTGGTCCTTCGCGGCCGGGGCGTCGGCGAGGGCGGCCTGGATGGCGAACGCGCCGAGTTGCGGGCTGGGGACGCTGGACAGGCCGCCGAAGAACTTGCCGATGGGGGTGCGGCGGGCGGCGACGATCACGGGCTGGCTCGGCATCAGGACAGCTCCCTCGGGCTGGGTGTTTTCCGGGTGCGGCGCCCGCGAATCGCTGGGGCGGGGGCCGGGAACCGATGGTAGGTTTGGTGTTGTCCGGAGAGGCGGGCGGGAAGCCCGTCCCGGCGTGCTCCGGCGTGGGAGGTGAGCATGGGCGTGCTGTTCGCGGTGCTGGCGGGGCTGTGCTGGGGGATCGGTGAGGTGTGCGCCAAGGCGGTGCTGCACACGGGCAAGGTCGGGCCGTTCATGGCGGTGGCGGTGCGGACCTCGATCGCGCTGCCGCTGATCTGGCTGGCGTTCGCGATGGCCCACCGGGCGGCTCCGGCGGGCGCGGGCAAGGGGTTCGCCGGGGCGCTGACGGGCCGGGAGTGGCTGCTGCTGATCGTGGGGTCGGGCGTGGTGGCCGGGGCGGCGGCGATGGTGTGCTTCTACGTGTCGATCAGCCTGGGGGAGGTGTCCAGGATGAAGCCCATCGCGTTCACGGTGGCGCCGGTCGCGGCGGTGGTGCTGGGGGCGCTGTTCCTGGGCGAGGCGATGACCGCCCGCAAGGCGCTGGCGGTGGCGCTGGTGGTTGCGGGGGTGCTGCTGCTGGCGACCGGGGCGCCCGGCGGGGGTCGGTTGCCGGCGCCGGCAAGCGGCACGGGGTCATGAAAGAGCGATGCCCCGGGTGGCCCGGGGCATCGCGTGGATCGCGGGGAATGGTTGCGATCAGGCGCGCGAGCGGCGCTTGAAGGCGCGGACGCCGGCGACGGCGCCGAGGGTGCCCAGGCCGGCCCAGGCGGCCGGGGGCAGGGGCACGATGGCGATGTTGGACGAGCCGAGCCAGCCCGTGGTGGTGTCGATCGCGCCGGAGTTGTGGTAGCGCTTGATGAAGTCGATCTCGTCGTTCTCGATGGCCGCGACCAGGTCGGGCAGCGAGAAGTTGCCGTCGTGCGAGAAGGTGACGGACAGGTTCTCGCCGGCGTCGAGGCCGTACTCGGCGTCGATGCTGGTCATGCCGAAGAACGAGCCGCTCCAGGTGGGGGTTCCGCCGGGGATGCTGGCGTTCTGTCCGGGGCGCTGGGTCTGGGCGTGTCCCTGGTCGGTGTTGAGCGCGCCCTGGAAGGGGTCAAGGCCGGGGACGTGGAGCGAGGCTCCGGTGTTGGGGGAGACGAAGCGGACGCCGTCGCTGTGCGAGATCGACGCGGCGCCGAGCCCGGCCAGCGCGGTTCCGGCTTCGATGTAGAAGCCGGTCATGACGGTCCCGGGCGTGTTGTTCTGGAAGGTGATGGTGAAGGTCGAGGCGTCCGCGGTCAGGGTGGCCTGCGAGTTCAGGCCGGCGATGACCGGGCTGCCGGCGACGTACGCGAACTGGACGTTTTCGGCCGTGGCCGCGCCGGCGGCGAGCGCCAGCGTCAATGAGATCGTGCGAATCATGATCTGTTCTCCTCTGGGTCCTCTTCAGGCCTCATTAAAGCGGATACCGGACCTCAAGGCAACGGAAAATGGGGAGTTTGGGCTAAATGAAGGATTCTTTAGTCGTGTCTACAGCGGGAGATGCGCAAGAACGGTCGCGGCGGGCGTGCGCCGTGCGAAGGCTGAGGGGAACCCCTCGGGGTTGTGACCGCCGTGCGCCCTGACGGCGTTATTCGGACTGTCCGAGAAGGGGCGCGTCGGCTCCGGTCAGGGCGATGCGCAGCATGCCCAGGGCGGTGCTGGCGGACCAGAGGCGGACCGCGTCGCGTCCGCCCCGGAAGAGGAAGCGGCGCACGTCGGGCGGGCGGTCTTCGGATGCGCGGGCGATCCAGACGGTGCCGACGGGCTTGCCGGGGACGGCGCCCGTGGGCCCGGCGATGCCGGTGATGGCCAGGGCGTGGGCGGCGCCGGTGCGCTGCAGGCCGCCCTCGGCCATCGCGAGGGCGACCTCGCGCGAGACCGCGCCGCGGTGCTTGATGAGGTCGGGATCGACGCCGGCGAGGCTGGTCTTGAGTTCGTTGGTGTAGGTCAGCAGGCCGCCGGAGAAGACGTCGCCCGCGCCGGAGAGGCGGGTGAGCATCTGGCCGAGCAGGCCCCCGGTGCATGACTCGACGGTCGCGACGGTGCCCTTGCGCTCGTGGAGCAGTTCGAAGACGGCCCGGACCAGGGCGAGGCCGTCGTCGTGCTCGTCGTGGTCGGCGAGCACGGCCGGGCCGAGGCGACGCTTGATCTCTGCGACCGTCTCGTCGAGCCGGGCTTCGGCCTCGGCGGGCGGGCCCGTGAAGCGCACGCGGCAGGTCACGATGCAGCCCGAGGCGGTCGTGCCGACCAAGGGATTGCGGGCGCGGTCCATCAGGTCGCCCAGGCGGGCGGCGACCGCCGACTCGCCCAGGCCAAAGGTCGGGACGAGGCGGGCGCGCACGACGCGGTCGCCGTCGGGCGTGATCGCGGGGGCCACGTCACGCTCGAACATGGGGCGCATCTCGCGCGGCGGGCCGGGCAGGCAGAAGACGCGGGCCGAGCCGAGGGCGAGGGAGAGGCCGGGTGCGGTGCCGTTGGGGTTGGGCAGGCAGCGGGCCGAGGCCGGCCGGAGGGCCTGCACGGCGTTGGTCTCGGGCATGGGCTCGGCGCGTCCGAGGAACCAGGCGCGGACGGCGGCCAATGCGCCGGGGTCCTCGACGAGTTCCTCGTTGAGCAGGCTCGCGAGCGCCTCGCGGAGGAGGTCGTCGGGCGTGGGGCCGAGCCCGCCGGTGGTGATGACGACGGACGCGGACGCCGCCAGTTCGCGCAGCGCGCGGGTGATGCCGGCGGCGTCGTCCCCGACGGTGCGGTGCTGGGCGACGCGGATGCCCTGGTCGGTCGCGCGGGCGGCGATCCAGGCCGAGTTGGTGTCCGTGCGGTCGCCGGTCAGCAGTTCGTCACCGATCGCGAGGATGGAGAGGGTCGGCTCGGTCATGCGTGGATTGGAGGCGCGCGGCGACGCCCGCGTGGAGCGGGCGTCGCGGGGGGAACGGGATGTTGGAGCGGGTCAGTCCCAGGTGTTGGCCGTGCCGTTGGCGGCGGTCGCGGCGGGGCTGGCTTGGGGGTTGGGGGGGGAGGCGGGGCGGGCCTCGCCCGGGGCGTGGTGGTCGTGGCGCCAGGACTCTGGGTACTGGGGGTCGTCCATCTCGATGGCGGCCCGGGTGGGGAACATCGGGCGGAAGGTGTCGCACATCACGGCGAGTTCGTCGGTGTGCGTCTTGCCGAGCGAGGCTTCCACGGTGCCCGGGTGCGGGCCGTGGGGGATGCCCTGGGGGTGGACGGAGATCGATCCGGAGGTGATCCCGCGCCGGGCCTTGTAGTTGCCCTCGACGTAGTAGAGGATCTCGTCGGAGTCGATGTTGGAGTGGTTGTAGGGGACGGGGATGGCTTCGGGGTGGAAGTCGAGCAGGCGGGGGCAGAACGAGCAGATGACGAAGTTGTGGCCCTCGAAGGTCTGGTGGATGGGCGGGGGCATGTGGAGTTTGCCGACGATGGGGGCGAAGTCGTCGATGTTGAAGGTGTAGGGGTAGTAGCAGCCGTCCCAGCCGACGACGTCGAGTGGGTGGTAGGGGTAGACGTAGGAGTGCACGCGGTCGCGGGCCTTGATGCGGACCTCGAAGTCGCCCTTCTCGTCGAAGGTCAGGGGGAGTTCGGGGATGCTCAGGTCGCGCTCGCAGTACGGCGCGTGCTCGAGGAACTGGCTGGTCTGCTTGGAGAGGTAGCGGGGTGGCGGGACGATGTGGCTTGCGTTGGCGGTCTCGAAGCCGACGAACTTGCCGTAGGGCATCTCCTGCTTGGTGTAGCCGCCGAAGTCGTCGACGTCGGACCCGTCGTCGGGGCGTTCGTCCATGACGATGGTGTAGATGGTGCCCTTGGGGATGACGAGGTAGTCCTTGCGTCGGATCCTGAGCGTGCCGAACATGGTGTGGCAGACGCCAGAGCCGTAGTGGAAGAACAGGCACTCGTCGCCCTGGCCGTTCTTGAAGTGGTAGGCCATGGGCTCGGCGGGGTTGCAGACGCTCATCTCGACGTCGGCGTTGCCGAAGAGCACCACGCGGCCGGTCACCGGGTCGCCCATCGGGCGCTGGTGCTGGGTCTTGGTGTGGCGCATGCGCATGACGTCCTGCTCGACGTACTCGGGCTTGGTCGAGTAGAGCGCCTTCCACCCGGAGACCTGGGTGGGGGGGTGGATGTGGTAGAGGGTCGAGGTGGGGCCGACGAACCCTTCGGTGCCGAAGAGTTCCTCGGAGTAGAGGGCGCCGTCCGGGCGTCGGAACTGGACGTGGCGTTTTTTGGGCAGGTTGCCCAGCGTGGTGTAGTACGGCATGGCACCGTCCTCGGACTTCCCCCGCCGGGGTGGGCCGCGCCGGGCCGGCGGGGGAGGGGGGTCTGGTCGGTCGACGCCGGGCGGGTTTTCCACCCCGCCCGCGGGCCCGTGCGGGCCCGGCCGACCCGTCATTCTAGCGGACGCGGGCCCGGAAAGCCCCGGTCTGGCCGCCAGGCCGCCTGTTGGAGATCGGCGGCCCGATTGTCCGAAGGTAGGCCTTGGCCAGCGCGCGCAAAGAACGCGTGTAGAATGGCCACTGGCGCCGGGACGCGTCCCAGGCATTGATCCGATGGTTCGGTTGCGCCGGACCGCCCGGTGGGCGGCCGGCGGCGAGAAGGCGTGAACAGATTCGGGCCGTACAAGTTGATCCGTCCGCTCACCCCTGTCGACGGCTGGGAGCGATCCATCGCGCTGCACGAGCGCGACGACACCGACCACCTGGTCTACCGCCACCCGGCGGTGGACGGCTCGGAGCGTCGGCGCCTGCTGGCGGCGATCGAGCCGGTCGCGGGGGTGCGTCACCCTCACCTGCTGGAAATCAGCGCCTACAGCCTGGACGAGCAGGACCGGCTGTGCCTGGTCACGCCCTACACGGGCAACCAGGAGGGGCTGCTGACGCTGGCCGACCTGGTGCGGCGCAAGAACGGGCGCCTTGAGGTGCCCGAGGCGGCGCGGTGCGTGCAGCACCTGCTCGAGGGAGTGGCCGCGGCGCGGGCGGCGGGGCTTTCCGGCGGGCCGGTCGAGGCCGACCGCGTTCAGGTGGACCGGCGTGGCTCGTTGCGGATCGAGTTGTACGGGCTCCCGCCCGCCGACCGGCGCGCCCGGGGCGTGTGCACCGCGGCCGACGAGGTGCGGGCGATCGCGGCCCTGGCGGTGTGGCTGCTGACCGGTCTCCAGCAGGACGTAGCGCCGACGCGGATCTCTCGGATCGCCGGGCGTCAGGCCCGCAACTGGGAGCCCTGGCTGGAGGCCGCGCTGGACCCGCTGGGTGGGTTTGAGTCGCCGGCCGAGGCGCTCGACGCGCTGCCGAACAGGGGCCGCGAGGTCGTGGACGTGCCGCAGGTGGTCGTCACGCCGGCCGCGACGGGCCGGTTCGCCGACATGCTCCGGCGGTTCCGGCGTGCCCCGGGCGAGCGCACCCGCCAGGCCTGATCAACTTCCCGCGTTGACACCGGCCTGGGTCTCGGCGTCGTCCGGGCCCGGGCGCTGTTCGTCGAGGGTGGGTGCGGGCTGGGACGGCTCGCGGGCCTCGGCCTGGCCGAGTTCGCCGCGGACTTCCGGGGTGACGTCGCGGGGGAAGCGTTCCAGGATGGCGCGGGCGACCCGGGGGCGGAGGGGCTCGGCCGGGGGAATCAGTCGCCAGGCCGCCATCCAGTCGTCCAGGGACTGCGGGGTGAGCGTCCCGGCGCCGTCGAGGTCGCCGGCGACCACCGCCGCGATGAGGAGCAGGCGGGCGCGTTGGCGGGCGCGGGTCTCGTTGAGCGCGGCGGGGTCGATCGTGGCGAGCAGGGCGGCCGCGTCGGCCGGCCGGCCGGACTCGATGCGGGCCTCGGCGAGCAGGAGCAGGGCGTCGATCACGCCGGGCGTGCGGTCGCGTTCGGGGTCGGCCAGCGGCGCGAGCACGGTCTCGCGCATCGCGGGGGTCAGGCCGGCGAGGCCGACGCCCTTGGCGAGTTGTTCGGGGGTGAGTCGTGCGGCGAGCGCGGCGATGGCGGTGTCGCGTTCGGCGGGGTCGATGGCGGGCAGGCTGGTCAGCCGGCGGAGCCCGTCGGGGTTGGCGTGGTGCGTGGTGAGGGCGCGGGCGGCGGGGGCGAAGAGGCGCGGGTCGGCCGACGCGGCCTCGACGAGCACGTCGGTGCCCAGGGGGCTCTCGGCCAGGGCGCTGGCGGCAGCGTTGCGGACGGGGTCCTCTGGGGAGGTGAGCATCGCGGCGACCAGGGCCAGGTCGGCGGGCGTGCCGAGTCGGACGAGCAGTTTCAGGGCGGCCTCGCCGCCCCGGACCGGGTCGCGCTGGCGCAGGGCGGCGACGACCCGCTCGCGCGTCTCGGGGGCGTTGAGCAGGTCGGACTGGGCCAGGGCCCACAGGGCGGTTGTGACCGCGCCGAACGGCGCGTCGTCGCGGTCCAGCCAGCGGACGGTCGGGGCGACGGCGTCCTCGTTGGGCCAGCGCGCGACGCCGAGCAGCATCGGCTCGGCGGCCTGCGGCGAAGGTTCGGTCTGCAGGGCGCGGGTCAGGGTCAGCATCGCGTCCGGCGGGACCAAGCGGCTGACGAGGGTGGCGGCGCGGGCGCGGGTGGCGGGGTCGGGGTGTTGGAGCCGGTCGGCGGCGGCCGAGGCGACCTCCGGCCCGAGTTGCGTGCGCGCGGACAGGTCGCGGCCGGCCAACTCGAAGCCCAGGTCACGCACGGGCGGCCGGTCGTCGCCGATCAGTTCGGCGAGCAGCACGGTGCGCCCGGCGGCGTCCAGTTCGACGTGCAGACGCCGGTACAGCGCGATCACCTCGTCGGCCAGGTGTCGGTAGTGGTCGGCGAGCGTCCGGGTCCGTGCTGCCTGGCGGGCGAGGACGGTGCTGGCCCAGGCCCGGTCGGACCAGGTCGCCGCGCCCTCGCCCCAGTTGGTCCACTCTTCGAGCGTCCAGCCCTCGCCCATGCCGGTCAACTCCTCCAGGGCGAGGCGGGCGGGCTGGTGGACGCCGGGCTCGGGGTCCACGAGGAGGGCCAGCAGGCGCGTCGCGGCCTCGCGGCTGCCGAAGCGGGGCAGCAGGCGGATGGCGGCGATCCGGGTCGGCAACGGGTAGCGGTCGGTGGTCGTTGTGGAAATCGCCCTCCAGAGACCGGGGGGGAGGCGCTCGGGTTTCGCCAGTTGGGCGAGCATCGCGTCGGCGGTTTCCGGGTCGTGGAGCAGGCGGATGATGTCGGCCTCGGCCCGGGTATCGCCGGCGGCGAGTTCGCGGAACGCCCGTTCCGCGGCCGCGGGGGCGGTTTCGGACTCCGTCTGGGGCGCCGGGGCCTCCGGCTGGCGGGCGGGCGCGGCGTGGGCGGACACGGCGGCCAAGGCGAGGGCGGCGAGGATTGTCGGACGGGCCCCGGGGGATGACCGAAAGATGTTGGGCCGAGATGGGGTAGGCTTGATTGCGGTCATGGCTCGGGCGGGTTAGGATCTGCTTCGTGGTTCGAGGCTCTTGGGGCGGAGTCCCCTCGGCGGTGCGGCATGAATGACTGGATGGATGCGGAACATCACGTCGAGCGCGCCCACGAACTGTACGATGCCGGTCGGTGGGACGAGGCGGAAACCGAGTTGCGCCGCGCCCTTTTTCTCAATCCGTTCCAGGCCGAGTGGCACTTCAACCTCGGCCTGACGCTCGAGGCGGCGGGGCGGAACGCCGACGCGGCGGCGGCGTTCGAGCGGAGTTTCGAGTTGCAGACGGACGGGTCGGACCGGGACGCCAACAGCGCGCTGCTGGTGGGGGTGAACCTGGTCCGGGCGGGGCAGTTCGAGGCGGCGCTGGCGTGGCTGGACCGGGCCGAGGAGATCGAGCCGGCCAGCGTGGCCCCCTACGTGCAGCGCGTCGAGGCGCTGGCTGAACTGGGGCGGCACGAGGAGTCCGAGGAGGCGTTCTACCTCGGCCAGCAGATCGACCACGACCACGCCGAGTTGTACGCCGCGATGGCGCACGCCCTGTCGCTCCGAGCCGACCACGAGCGGTCGGTCTGGTGCCTGCGCGAGGCGGCCCGGCTGGACCCGGACCTGCCGCGTGTGCGGGCGCGCCTGGCGCGGGCCTACGCGGACTCGGGGCGTCTGGAGCGTGCCCGGCAGCTGTACGTCCGGGAGCTGCGGGACGATCCGGGCGACGTGGAGACGCTGCTGGACCTTGGCGAGTTGCTGATGGACATGCACCGGCTGACCGAGGCCGGCGAGAAGTTCCGGCGGGTCCTGGAGATCGAGCCGGACCACCCCGACGCGCACCACATGCTCGGCGAACTCGCCGAGCGCGAGGGTCGCACGGCGGACGCGCTGGTGCAGTACGACGTGGTGCTGCGTCTGGACCCGGCGTACCCCGGCGCGCGGCGCCGGCTGGCCAAGGTGATGCTCGACCGCGGGCGCGAGGAGGACCTGCCGCGCGTGCGCGACCTGCTGCGCCGCGAGTTGCGCGAGGCCTCGGGCGACGAGGAGGCCGGGGCGGAGGAGTTCGAGGAACTCGGGCGGCTGATGCTCGACGCGGGCGTCCCGGCCGACGCGATCAAGGCGTACCGCGAGTTGCTGGCGCGCCAGCCGGGCAACCACCGCGGGCACCACGGCATGAGCGTGGCCCTGCTCGGGGTCGGTCGGACGGGCGACGGCATCGAGGAGGCCCGCCGGGCGCTGGCGCTGCAGCCGCGGTTCGTGCCGGCGATGCACAACCTGGCGCTGGCGCACCTGCGCGAGCACCGCTGGATGCGGGCGCGGTTCTGGGTGCGTCAGGCGCTTCGGATCGAGCCGGACGACCCGGCGCTGCGTCGCCTGCGCCTGAAACTGCGGCTGCACTCGGTGTTCGGGCTGGTTGCGTGGGGCGCCCGGCTCGTCGCGCGGGGGTGGCGTCGGGCGTGGTCGGTCGTCGGTCGCCCGGCGCGCGTGGGGGCCTGAGCGTCAGGCGTCGGGGTCGACGCGGTCGCCGAGCAGCAGGGCGGCCTCGGACACGTCCTTGTCGCCGCGCCCGGACAGGTTGATGATCAGGTTGGCATCCTTGGGCATGCCGGCGGCGGTGCGCACGCCCATCGCGACGGCGTGCGAGGACTCGAGCGCGGGGATGATGCCCTCGTCGCGTGCGCACCAGAGGAAGGCTTCGAGCGCCTGCTGGTCGGTGACGGCTTCGTAACGCACGCGGCCCGCGTCCTTCCAGTAGGCGTGCTCGGGGCCGACGCCGGGGTAGTCCAGGCCCGCCGAGCAGGAGTGGACGGGGGCGGTCTGGCCGTGCTCGTCCTGGAGGACGTAGGACAGCGAGCCGTGGAGGACGCCGGGCTTGCCGAGCGAGAGCGGGGCGGCGTGCTCGCCGGGGGTCGGGGCGCGTCCGCCGGCCTCGACGCCGATCAGGGCGACGCCGGGCTCTTCGACGAAGGGGTAGAAGATGCCCGCGGCGTTGGAGCCGCCGCCGACGCAGGCGACGATGGCGTCGGGCATGCGTCCGAAGTTGCGGAGGGCCTGGGCCTTGGCTTCGCGTCCGATGACGCTCTGGAAGTCGCGGACGATCATCGGGAAGGGGTGCGGCCCGACGACCGAGCCGATGATGTAGTGGGTGTGCTCGACCGAGCCCATCCAGTCGCGCATGGCCTCGTTGGTGGCGTCCTTGAGGGTGCGCGAGCCGGAATCGACCGGGATCACGCGGGCGCCGAGCATGCGCATGCGGACGACGTTGAGGTGCTGGCGGCGGACGTCCTCGGCGCCCATGTAGACGTCGCACCTGAGGCCGAGTTGGGCGGCGGCGGTGGCGGAGGCGACGCCGTGCTGGCCGGCGCCGGTCTCGGCGATGATGCGTTTCTTGCCCATCTTGCGGGCGAGCAGGCCCTGGCCGAGGGTGTTGTTGATCTTGTGGGCGCCGGTGTGGGCGAGGTCCTCGCGCTTGAGCCAGACGGTGGCGCCGAGGTCCTTGTTGTCGGTCATGGCCCGGGCGCGCCGGGTCAGGCCGCGGGCCTGGTAGAGGGGGGTCGGGCGTCCGACGAAGGCGCGGTTGAGGTCGGCCAGGCGGTCCCAGAACTGCTTGTCCTGGCAGACCTGGAGGTAGAGGTCCTCGAGTTGGCGCAGGGCGGCGACGAGGGTCTCCGGGACGAAGGTGCCGCCGAACTGGCCAAAGCGGCCCCGCTCGTCGGGGACGGCCGAGAGTCGGGCGGGCGGCAGGGGCGTCTGGGCGGCGGGCTGGGTCATGGGCAAGCCTATTCGGGGTTGGCGACGGGCACGGCCGGCGGGCCTTCATCGGCGTGGCCGGCGGCGGCGATGCCCTCCCTCTCGTCGACAAGCAGCAGAAGCAGCCACCCGGCCAAGAAGAGCAGGGCCACGCAGACGAGCGCGACGGGCTGGCCGGCAAAGCGGCTCAGCAGCCCGAACAGGGCAACCCCGATCATGCCGGCGAGTTTGTAGACCATGCCCCAGAGCCCGAAGAACTCGCCGGCGCGGCCCTCGGGGGTGAACGCGCCCACGATCGCCCGCGATGCGGTGCCGATGCCCCCGAGGCCCAGGCCGATCACGCCAGCGAGCGCGAAGTACGCGGCCGGGGGCGGGTCTATGAACGCCGCGGCTGCCATGGCCAGGGTTGCCCCGACCCAGAGCCACAGCAGGACCGAGATCGTGCGCACGTGCCCGAAACGGTCCTGCACCAACCCCGCGCACGCGGCAGACGCGCCGCCGGTCACCGCGATGACCAGGGCCAACTGGATGAGTTGGCGCAGGTCGAAACCAAGGCGGGTGCCGATCAGGCCGAGGCCATAGATCATCGTCATCGTGCCCATGCTGTAGACCGAGAAGGCGAGGAAGAACCGGGCGAGCTGGCGGAACCGGCGGGTCTGCCGGGCGCTCTCGGCGAGCCGGCGGAAGGCGGCGCCGACGACGGTCGCGTTGTCGGCGCGGGCGGGGGTGGCCTTTTCCCGGAGCCAGAGGGCGGCGGGCAGGATGCCCACGGCGAACCACACGCCGCAGAAGTAGAGCAAGGGTCGCAGTTCCGGCTGCTCGGACGCGCCCTTCCCGGTGAGCAGCAGGTAGCCGGCCGTGATGGCAAGGAGCGCTACGGCGCCAAGGTAACTCATTGTCCACCCGATGGCCGACACCCGTCCGACGGTGCGTGGGGTTGAGATCTCCGGAAGGAACGACCCCAGGAAGTTCTCGCCCAGGCCGCAGGCGACGGCCGCGACCACGTAGAGCACGAACGCCAGGGCGAGCTGCCCGGGCTGGAGCGCCCCCAACGCGAAGGTGAGCACCGCGCAGACGAGACCGGTCGCGAGGAGCAGTTCACGCTTCCATGCCCGCTGGTCGGCGATGGCGCCGATCACGGGGGAGAGCAGGACGATCAGGCCGAGGCTGACCGGGCCCATCAGGAACCATGCCGAGCGCCCGCGCTCCTCGTCGGCCACGAGGACGCCGACGACGAAGAGCGGGAACAGCAGCGTGTTGATCAGCAGTTGGAACGACTGGTTGGCGATGTCGTAGACCCCCCACGCGAAGACCGCGCGCGGGTTGGGGAGCGACCGGAACGGCGGGGGCCATGGCATGGTGGCAGGGTATCCGGGGGTGCGCCCCGCGGCGTCAGGGCTGGTCCGGGCGCAGGACGGACTTGAGGAACTCGACCTGGAGGTTCTTGGCCTCCGTGCCGTGGCGCCCGAAGCCGGCGTGCTCCTGCGGGGCGCCGGTGTTCTTGAAGGTGTGCAGGCGGATCAGGCCGGGGTCGGCGCCCCGGTCGCGGTAGTGCGACTCCAGACGGGCGAGGAAGGCCTTCTGGACCGCCAGGGGGACCAGTTCGTCGCCCTCGGTGTGCAGGGCGAGCAGGGGGATGGGGCGGAACGCGTCCAGGCGGCGGGCGGCGTCGACGCGCTCGACCGAATCCCGGTCGTGCGAGACCGGCCAGGCGCGGTCGTGCCCGTCGGGGGGGAAGTAGAGGGTCTGCAGGTCGCCCGTGGTTCCCTCGACGGCGGCGCAGGCGAACGGGTGCGGGTCGCAGAGACGCCGGAAGGTGGCCATGCCGCCGGCGGACATCCCGCCGATGGCGCAGCGGTCGAAGTCCAGGCGCTCGAACCGGGCGCGGAGGTCCTCGAGGATCGGGTCGATCTCCTGGGCCATCTGGGCGATGACCGCGGGCCCGTTCTCGGCGCTGTCGCCGTCCGGGATGGCGCGCTCGCCGTGGCCGGGCAGGTCGACCGCGACGGCGGCGATGCCCGCGCGGACCCATCGCAGGTAGCGGCCGGGGTCGAGTTCCTTGTTCGCGGTCCGCCCGTGCATCCAGAGGACGAACGGCGCGGGGTCGTCGCCCTCGGGCAGGGCGATGAGGGCGGGCACCTCGGACGCGAGGGTCTCGCGGGTCGTGCGTTCGGCGAGCGAGCGCGGCAGTTGCTTGAAGCGGTCGTCCATCACAGCACCACCGTCTGGCCCGGCTCGACGCGGTCGGGCAGGTCGGCGTCCCTGAGTTGCTCGGCGTCCTGGGCGGTGCGCGGGGAGATCTCGATGACGGCGTCGGCGGAGCCGTCGGCGCGCCGGGGGACGGCGACGCCGCAGGATTCGAGCCAGCGGGCGGCGCGTTCGGTCTGGAGGCGCTTGCTGGATTCAATGGAGTCGTTGCCGGTGGCGTTCTTGACGGGTGCGAACTCCTCCAGGCGGTCGGCCTCGACGACGATCGACTTGCCGGCGAGGGGGATGGCGTCGAAGACGAAGCGTTCGAGTTTGACGGCGTTGGGCTCGTCGGGGTCCACGTGCGACCCGGTGTCGGGGTCGTAGTGGGGCACCTTCTTGACCGCCCGGTGGAAGGGCAGGGCGAAGTCGGGGTCGCCCGAGATCTTGTCGATGAAGTCCACGCCGATGGCGTGCACCGCGATGGACCCGGCGTTGAAGCGCAGTTCGCCGGACCCGTCGGTCTGGCGGGCGAGTTCCTCGGGCAGGTCGGAGTACTCGATGACCCGCGTGCGCCCGTCGGCGACGCAGAAGACGCCGACCTTCTCGTCCCAGGACGACTTGGCGACCATCTTGGAACTGAACTGGCCGGAGGAGTCGGGCGACGACGCGTGCAGGCCGAGGAAGACGGGGTCCACGGGCCGGGCGTGGGGGTTGTCGACCTGGAAGTAGGACAGGTGCTCGACGCCTCGGCGCTGCATGTCGTCGAGCGCGCCGGAGACGCGCAGGGCCTTGAAGGCCCCGCCGTGGCCGTCGGGGTTGGTGGCGAGCACGCCGGGTTCGGCGAGCAGCATGCGTCCGGCGGCCTTGTCGAAGCTCGGCATGACGCCCTGGGGGAAGAAGCGCACCGCCGCGGGGTCCAGGCCGAAGTGCCGGTGCTCAGAGAAGAACGCGACGGTGGCGTCGTGGTTCAGGGGGCTGGTCATCACGTACCAGGGGATCGTGACGGCGTAGCGGTCCTGGGCCCCGAGGATCGCCTCGGCGAAGATCTGGAACAGCGGCTTGTCGGTGGCGCACGAGGTCGGGAAGCAGCCCTTGGGCCCGTCGTAGCCCAGGCGGGAGCCCTGGCCGCCCGCGACGGTGAAGCAGGCGACCTTGCCCGCCCGGATCAGCGCCTCGCCGGTGTGGGCGGCGGGCTCGCGGCTGGGGTCTCCGAGGCGCACGGCCCGGGCCGGCTCCAGGCTGGCGGGCGGGGTTTCGTGCGATTCGGAGAGCACGTGGCGTTCGATCAGCGGGCCGAGTTCGTCCGGGTCGAAGGCCGCGATTTGGGCTAGGAACCGCTCGCGGGCGGGGGCGTCGAGCGTCTCGGCGTGGCGCAGCAGGTGCTCCTGCCCGATCCGGGCCAGGGCGGTCGCGTCGGGTCGGCTGGCGGTGGTCATGGGGCAATCTCCGTCTTGCGAGCGGGATCCTACGGACGGCGGGGGGACGCGTCCGGCGTGCGAGTAGAGTTGGGCATGAGCGCGACGCACGCCCTGAAAATCGACCCTTGCCAGGCGCCTCCCCGCCTGCCGCTGGTGGCGCCGTCCATCCTGGCGGCGGACTTCGCCAACCTCGGCTCGGACTGCCGCGGCGCGATGGAGGCGGGCGCCGACCTGCTGCACGTGGACATCATGGACGGGCACTTCGTGCCGAACCTGTCGATGGGCCCGGGGGTGTGCGCCGCGGTGCGCCGGGCGCTGCCGGACGCCTTCCTGGACGTGCACCTGATGGTCACGGACCCGGACGCGTACGTGGACCCGTTCATCAAGGCGGGCGCGGACCTGATCTCGTTCCACGTCGAGGTGCGCGAGGGCGACGCGGCCCGGGACCTGATCCGGCGCATCCGCGACGCGGGGGTCCGGACCGGCATCGCCCTGAACCCCGACACCCCGGCCGAGCGGGTGATGCCCTATGTGGACATCGTGGACCTTGTTCTGGTGATGAGTGTTTTCCCCGGTTTTGGAGGTCAGGCGTTCATCCCAGAGGTGCTCGCGAAGACCGAGATCATCCGGCCGGCGCTGCGGGCGAACCAGCGACTGGAGATCGACGGCGGGATCGGGCCTTCCACTGCGCCGGCCGCCGTGGAGGCCGGTTTCGACCTGCTGGTGGCCGGCTCCGCCCTCTTCGGGCGTCCCCGGGACGAGTGGGCGGGCGTGGTGGAGCGGATCCGGGGCGTCGAGGGCGGGTCTGGGGGGGACGCGCCGGGCGGGGCACGAACATAGTGCTTACAAACTTGCCGCGGGCCGGGTTGTCGGGGGCCGATGGCGGCTGTTCTTGATAGACTTGGGGCTCGGCGCGCCGGGCGAGGATCGGGGACCGATCCGCTGGTGAGCCGCGATGGGTGGAGTCATTCGTCATGCCGAAGCCGAGATCTGTGACCCTGGTTCTTTTGTCTGCTGCGCCGACCGCGTGGGACGAGGCCGGGCGCCTGATCGGGCGCGCGATGCTCCCCGCGACCGACGCTGGGGCCGATGCGCTGCACCAGCGGGTGCGGGCGTTCGTGACCGAGGGGCCGGCGCTCGACGTGGTGCTGTGCGGGCCGGAGGACTCGACCGCGGCGTCCGGCTCGCTGCTGGCGGAGGCGGCGGGCACCAAACTCCGCAAGTTGGACGATCTTGCGAACGTGGACCTCGGGCTGTGGGAAGGCTCGCTGATGGAGGAACTCGAGGGGCGTTGCCCGTCGGCGTTCCGGGCCTGGAAGGACCAGCCGGACAGGATCCGGCCGCCGGAGGGCGAGGCGATCGGGGACGCGGCCCGCCGGGCGCTGCTCGCGGTCCGCAAGGCCTGCGACAAGGTCAAGAGCGAGCACGCGGTGGTGGGGGTGGCGGTGCGGCCGCTGCTCTGGGCGGCGTTGCTGGGCGTGCTGGGGGAGGAGCCGTGGAGCGCGTACTGGTCGCTGGCGGACGCCGCGGGCGAAATCCGGACTCTGGAGCGTCCGATCGCCGATCTGAACGCTGAGGCGGTCGCCGCTTCGGCATAGGATGCAACCCGCCCGCTGGAGTCTCCAAAGACCGGCGGGCAAGGAAGATGCGCATGGCACCAACCGCGACACGGACCTGGGCGGACATGAAGCAGGATCAGACCGTGGCCCGGCGCTCGATCCCCGAGGGCCTGTGGCTGCGGTGCCCGAGTTGCGCCCAGATGATCTACCGGCGCCAGATGGAGGCCAACCAGCACGTCTGCCCGGAGTGCAGCCATCACTACCGGATCGGGGCGGCCGAGCGGATCCGCCAACTGGCCGACCCGGACACGTTCGTGCCGATGTTCACGAACCTGCGGGCCCGGGATCCGCTGGGCTTCACCGACCTGAAGCCGTACCCCGACCGGCTGCGGGCCGAGCAGATCAAGTCCGGCCAGAACGAGGGCTGCCAGGCGGGCGAACTGTTCATCAAGGGTCGCTCGGCGGTCGCGGCGTGCCTGGACCTGACCTTCATGATGGGCTCGATGGGCAGCGTGGTGGGGGAGATCCTGACGCGCTCGATCGAGCACGCGACGCAGCGCCGGCTGCCGCTGGTGATCGTGAGTTGCTCGGGCGGCGCGCGGATGCAGGAGGCGGGCCTGAGCCTGATGCAGATGGCCAAGACCTCCGCGGCGCTGGCGCGGTTCGACAAGGCGGGGGGCCTGTTCATCTCGGTGCTGACCGACCCGACGACCGGGGGCGTGACGGCGTCGTTCGCGATGCTGGGCGACGTGATCCTGGCCGAGCCGCAGGCGCTCATCGGGTTCGCCGGGCCCCGGGTGATCCAGCAGACGATCCGCCAGGAACTGCCCGAGGGCTTCCAGCGGTCCGAGTTCCTGCTCAAGAAGGGCATGGTCGACCGGGTGGTGCACCGGCACCAGCTCCGCAGCGAGATCGCCCGTTTGATCGACTACTCCGGTGCCTGAGGCGACGGGGCCGGGCGATGCGGGCGTGACCGGGGCGCGGGTCCGGGCGTTCCTGTCGGGGCTTGCGCACGCGGCGCTGCTCGCGCTGGCGTTCCCGCCCGTCGGGTGGTGGTGGGCCGGGCTGCTTGCGCCGGCGCCGTTGCTCGCGGTGGCGTACCGGCCGGGTCCCTCGGCTTTGGCGGCCGGGTTCTGGGCGATGCTCGGCGTGCTGCCGTTCTGGGTTTACACCCACGCGTGGGTCTCGTCGGTCTCGATGGCGGGTGTGTACCCGCTGGTGGTGTATCTCGGGCTGTACGCGTGGGCGTTCGTCGTGCTCGGGTCGGTGGCGGCTCGGGCTCGTCGTGTGCCGGCCGCGGTCTCGCTGGTGATGGTCTGGCTCGGGCTCGAGTTCTTCCGGGGTCGGATCGCGTGGTCGGGGTACCCGTGGTACCTGACCGGGCACGCGATGATCGATGCGCCGGGGCTCGCGTGGCCGGCGGCGGTGGGCGGGGTGACGCTCGTGTCGGCGCTGGTGCTGCTGCCCGGGGCGTGGTGGGTCACCCGGCGGTCGTGCCCGGTGTGGCTGGCGGCGGCGGGTGGCGTCGCGCTGGTCGGCTGGGCGGGTTGGGGGTTGATCGACGCCCGGCGGGCCGAGCCGGCCGGTGAGCCGGTGCGCGTGGGCATCGTGCAGACGAACGTGCCGCAGGACAACCGGATGGACTGGACGGTCGAGCGGCGGCTGATCGACTGGATGGCGATGCGCGACCAGACGGTGGGGTTGGCCCGCGGCGGCTCGGCGCCCGACCTGATCGTGTGGCCGGAGGGGCTGGTTCCGGGCTGGACGCTCGACCCGGTGTCGCTGGAGCACGAGCGCCTGCGCGGGGTGGTGTGGCGCCTGGATCCGGCCGAGGACGAGGCGCCGCTGATCGGGCACTACGGGTCGGAGGTGCCGGCGACGCAGGTGGTCGACGAGTTGCTGGCGATGCAGCGGGCGCTGGGCGTGCCGATGCTGGTCGGGTCGGCGGCGTACGACGGGCTGCGGATCGTGCGGGGCGAGCGGGGCGGGATGCTCTACGACTCGGACGCGATGTTCAACAGCGCGTTTCTCGTGCGCAACGGGCGGGTGTCGGACGTGTGGTATGACAAGACCCACCTGACGCCGTTCGGCGAGGTGATGCCGTACATCTCGGCTTGGCCTTGGCTGGAGGAGCGGCTGCTGGCCATCGGGGCCTCGGGCATGAGTTTCGGTCTCACGCCCGGACGCTCGGTCCGGACGATCCCCCTGGACCTCGGCGGCGGGCGGGGCGTCGAGTTGGCGACCCCGATCTGCTTCGAGGCCACGATGCCGGGCGTGACGCGCCGGCTGGCGAACCGGGCGGCGGCGTCGGGGCGTGCGGTGCTGCTGGTCAACATCTCCAACGACGGGTGGTTCGGCGGCTCGGACCGCGGACGCCTGATGCACGAACTGAGCGCCCGCTGGCGCTCGGTCGAACTGGGCCTGCCGATGGTCCGGTGCGCGAACACGGGCGTGTCGGGGCTGATCGACCGGCGGGGCCGGGTGGTCGAACGGACCGGGGCCCGCGAGGCGGCGGGGCTTGTGGTCGAGGCGGTCGCCGGGCGTCCGGGGACCCCGTTCGCCCGGTTCGGCGAGTGGCCGGGCTGGGCGGCGCTCGCGGCGACCCCGCTGCTCGTCCTGGCGGGCCGGCGGCAAAGATCGGACGAACCCGGGCCCGCCGGGCGCTGAACCGTCAGGAATCACCGACCCCGACGCTGCCGGGGACCGCACAAGGGAGCATCATGCGAATCCGAACGACGACGAGCGTCTGGCTGCTGGTTGGTCCGGGCCTTCTGCTGCCGGGGCTTGCCGGCTGCGGCTTCAAGATCGAGCCGGACCCGGCGTTCACCGCTGGGTACGAGCCGGCGCCGGGCACGCCGGGCGACCGGGCGCGGTCGGCCCAGGAGGAGGCGGTGCGCCGTCTGATGACGATGGCCACGGACCCGAGCCCGCAGATCCGGGCCAACGCCCTCGAGGGTTTGGAACGCGCGGGCGCCCGGGCCGAGGCGACGGTCGCGCTGGCGCTGGGCGACGAGAACCCGGGCGTGCGGTCGGTGGCGGCGATGGTCGCGGGGCGGGCGGGCCTGCGGGCGCTGGCCCCGACGCTGCGCACGCTGCTCGACGACGAGTCGGGGTTCGTCCGGGCGTCGGCGCTGGCCGCGCTGGTATCGATGGACGAGCGGGTGGACCCCACCGACCTGTCCACGATGGTGCTGGAGTCTCCGGACCCGCGCCTGCGGGCGCACGCGGCGTTCCTCATCGGCGAGATGGGCGAGGAGTCGGCGGTGCCGATGCTGCGGCAGGCGTGGGGCACGCCCATCCGCGGCGCGACGGAGATCGAGCGCCGGCTCATGCGACTGCAGATCGCCGAAGCGCTGATCAAACTCGGCGACGCGACCAGCATCGACGCCGTGCGGGCGGCGCTGTACCCGTCGCGCCCGGACGAACTCGAGGCGACGGCCCTTGCGGTGCAGATCATCGGCGAGGTTCGCGACCGCGGCTCGATCGATCAGTTGATCTACCTGGCCGACGACAGCGACGGCGAGCGCGTCATGCCGGCGGAGGTGCGGCTCGCGGTGGCGGGCGCGCTCGCCAAGATGGGCCTGACGCAGGGGGGGTTCATCGCGGACGAGTACGCCGCGCACCCGTCGGTCGTGGTGCGGGCCCAGGCGGCCGCGGTGTACGGGCGGACGGGTCTGCCCGAGCACATGCCCCGCCTGCGGTCGATGCTCGACGACCCGTCGGAACTGGTCCGCGTGGCGGCGGCGGCCGCGATTCTCGACCTGGCCTCGGGCGGTGCGCAGGCGGACGCCGGGCGTTGAACCGGTCGGGGCGGGCCGGGCCTCGCCGGCGGCGAAAGCGTCGATCGAGCGGGGATCCGCCCCGGCCCTGGGGGCGTACCGAATGGCCCCGGGCGGCGCCCGGGGCGCGTTTTCCACAGCGCGCGGGCGTTGGCGTTCGCGGCTACACTTCCGCCCCATGGATTCCCGGGCGGGCCGGATGCCCGGTTAGGGTTATGATCCGCATGAGTCGAGGAGCAGACCGTGCACATTCTCACGAAGGTCTTTGTCCTGTTCGCCGCGGTGCTGAGCATCCTGCTGGCGGCGCTCTCCATCTCCTACACGGTCAACGCCGACCGGGTGACCGCCGACTACCGTGACGCGCTGTCGCGGGCGGACAACGCCGCGAACGACCTGGCCGCGGTGAAGTCCACCAGCAGCAACCTGATCGCGGCGAAGGAGGAGGAACTGTCCGCCGCTCGCGACGAGTTGGCGACGCGCGAAGCGGACATCCGGCGCCTGGAAGCGGCCAACTCCGAACTGCGCATCGGGCTGCGCTCGGCCGAGTCGGCCCGCGAGTCGATCACCACCAAGATCGCCGAACTGGGCGTGGCGGTGGAGACCCAGGCCAAGATCATCGACGACTACAAGAACGAAACCTCCCGCCTGCGTCGGGCCGAACTGGACTACCGCGACGAGCGGATCGACCTGGAGAAGCAGCTCTCGGACCTTGAGAGCCAGGTGATCGTCTACGAGCAGGTCAAGCGCGCTCTTGAGGAGCAGCTCACCGAGATCCAGACCGCGCTGGCGGACGCGACGAGCGGCGGGCGCACGACCGCCGCCGGTCGCGCGACCCCGATCGAGATCCCGGGCGCCCCCGTCCGCGGGACGATCGACCAGGTGACGACCGACCCGGCGACCGGGCAGATGCTCGTCAAGATCAACCTGGGCACGAACGACCGCGTGCGTGAGAACTCCAAACTCTACGTGCACCGCGGCAACACCTACCTGGGCGAACTGGTCGTCTTCCAGGTCGACCTGAACCACGCGATCGGCCGGATGGCCTACACCGTGCCGGGTCAGGCGATCCGGGCCGACGATTCGGTGCTCAGCCGCCTGAGCAGCAACTGATCGTTGAACCAAAGGAGCGGACGATGAGCAACTTTGGAATGCAGATGCCCGGCGGATCGCGGTCCCGCGGCCCGACCCCCGACGTGTACACGGCCCTGATGTGCGTGGGCACGGTGTGCATGCTCGCCGCGGTGGTCATGCTGTACATCGCAGGGACGAAGGTCGCCCCGGACGGCCAGCCCTGGAAGGTTCAGGGAGACCGCATCAACCTCCCGCGCTGATTGGTGGTGAAGCGTGCCCCCGGGCAACCCGGGAACAGCACGAATTTGGCCCCCGTCCCGCCCCGTTCCGGTTGACACTCGGGCCGCGGAGCGTACGATTGGGCCTGCCCGCGAGGGCGACAACTTGGGGCGGTAGCTCAATTGGTTAGAGTCCCGGACTGTCGATCCGGTGGTTGCGGGTTCGAGTCCCGTCCGCCTCGTTTCAAGAAGCCTGACTTCGTCGGGCTTCCTTGTTTTTTGGTTCGACGCGCGGCTTCCGTCGCGACCCGATCGCCCGCCGCGGGCGCGGGCAATGGCGGTTTGCCCGGCCGGTCACGACACCGGCATCGGGAAAAGCGCGTGCGGTGAGGGCCCGTTGTTCGGCCCCGGATGAACTCCCGCGTTCCGCCGGGCGGTGGACTGAAATCCCGATGGTGCGTGCCCCGATTTCAGGGTTGTCGGTGTGTGCCCGTTGACAGGTGCGGTGCATGCACTAGTCTGCCCGGGAGCGGGGCGTGAGCCCCGCGCGGACCGCGGTGGCGTATGTTCGCCTCGCACTCTTGAGACTCTGGAGAAACGACATGGTGAAGGTTTTCTGCGCGGCGGCCCTGGCGGCCGCCGGGGTGGCCGGTCCGGCCAGCGCCAACGTGGTGCTCGACTCGATCGACCTGTTCTTCGGCTTTGGCACCGGGATGAACGTGGACTCCGCGGTGATGGGGTTCGGCATGATTGCGGATCAGAACCCCAGCAACCCCGCCAACCGCCTGTTCGCGGTTGACCAGGTGATGATCGGCGCGGGCGACGTGGGCACCACCTGGGTTGCGAGCGGCGACACCGCGGCGGCGATCAAGGCGCACTTCGCGGACGACGACCTTGTCGACGGGCTGGGCTTCTACGCCTACGACGCCGAGGTGAGCGGCCGGGTCATGGAGGGCGACTGGGGCGACAGCCTGGACATCGACCTGGTCGGCCGGCTGATGGACGAGATGCACGTGACGCTGCTGATGTGGCAGCCCGTTCCCGGGGCCATGCCCAACACGACCGACCTGCTGTTCCGCGTGCGGTACGAGTTCGTCGCGATCCCGGCTCCGGGCAGCGCCCTCGCGCTCGGAGCGGCGGGGCTGTTGGGCGTGCGTCGACGCCGCTGATTCCGGGCGGGACGGGGTCGCCCCCGTTCCGCCTTTTTCTGCGCTGTCGCCGAGGCGCACGGTGCGGTCAGGACGACCAGGTGTCCTGGATCTCGGCGCTCATGGCGACCTCGCCCGCGGCGACGGTTCTGAGCGCGTCGATCAGGGCCTGCTCGCCGTCGTTCTTGGAAACGTAGCCCCAGGCGCCTGCGTCGAGGGCCCGCTCGATGAGGTCCTTGCGGATGTGGCCGCTGAAGACGACGACCTTGACCTCCTCGGATTTTTCCGAGATGGCCGCGAGCGCCTCGAACGGGTCCGGCCCGGGCATGTCGAGGTCGAGGAGCACCATGACGGGCGACTCGGACTCTGCGCGTTGCGGGAGGCCTTCGGCGCTGGGCAGCCAGCCGCGCCACTGGAAGCCCTTGATGCGGCTGAACTTGATCTTGAGCGCATCGGCGACGCGTGGGTTGTCGTCAACGCACAGGACGCGGATGCAGCATGCTTGCAGCGCGGTGCTCATGCCGACGCTCCGCTCGATCGGGTTGGGCCCGCGCACCTGCGGACGGCGTCGCGGATGACCGAGGCGCGTGGGCGGGGGCCCAGGGCGGTGACCCCGGCGCCGGCGTCGTCGCCCGAATCGAGCAGCAGGACGGTGCGGCCCGGGCTTGCCCAGCGGGTTGCCGAGGTCGCGTCGTCGGTCAGGACCAGGTCCGGGAGGTCGGGGGTCGGGGCGTCGGGGTCGAGGTCCGCCGGTTCGAACCCGGCGCCGCGGAGTTCGGCGGCCGCCAGGGCTCGGGTCCGGGCGTTGGTGATGCGCATGCCGGCACGCGGCTGGGTTGCGCTGGCGCCGGCGGCGATGGCGGGCCCGGAACCCGCGACGGGGAGCATGAGGGTGAACCGGGTTCCGTGGTCGGGAGAGGACTCGATGTCGACCGAGCCGCCCGCGTCACGGATCAGGCCCATGACGAGCACGAGGCCGAGGCCCGTCGAGATCTCGCGGGTCTTGGTGGTGAAGAAGGGCTCCAGGCAGCGGCTGCGGACCTCTTCCGGCATGCCCGGGCCGTTGTCCTCGATGACAAGCCGGACGCGGTCGCCCGCCCTGGCGCCGTGGATCCGGACGGCCCCGTTGTCCCGGCCCTTCATGGCCTCGCCGGCGTTCTGCACGAGGTTGAAGACCGCCTGGGTCAGCGCGGGCTTGGAGATGGCGGCCCGGCACCCGGGCTCGACCTCCGCGGTGAGTTCGACGTTGCCGGTCAGGGCGGTGCGCATGATGAACTGCGCGTCGGCCCACCAGTCGACCAGGTCGATCGCCTGGGCGGAACTGGTGCGGTCGGGGTCGACCACCATCAGGCGCAGGCCGTTGGCGAGTTGCTGGAGGTACTGCGCCGAGGTCTTGATCTCTGAGACGGCGGAGGCCAGTTCGGGCGGCAGGTCGGCGGATTCGAGCAGTTCGACGCACACCCGGACCGGGATGAGCAGGTTGCCCATGTCGTGGCCCAGGCCGGCCGAGAGGGTGCCCAGCGATGCCATGCGCTCGGAGAGCCGGAGCATCACGTGGGACTTGCGGAGTTCCTCCGTGCGTTCCTGGACGCGGCGTTCGAGTTCCTCGGCGTGGCGCGTGAGCAGGTCGCGGGCGGCGCGCTGCTCGGTGACGTCGGTGTGCGTGCCGAACCACCGGACGACCTTGCCGTCGGCGTCGCGGATCGGCTGGGCGTGGGAGAGGAACCAGCGGTACTGGCCGTCGCGCCCGCGGATGGGGAAGGTGTCCTCCCAGGGGGTGCCCTGGCGGAGGTGCTCGTTGAAGAGTTCGTTGACCCGGTCGGCGTGTTCGGGGTGGAAGAGGCTGAGCCAGTCGGCGCCGTCGATCCGGCGCGGGGCCAGGCCGGTGTAGTCGTACCAGCGCTTGTTGTACCAGACGACCTGCCCGTCCGCGTTGCAGATCCAGGCGAACTGGGACATGTTGTCGGCGAGCATGCGGAAGCGTTCTTCGCTCTCGCGGAGGGCCTGCTCGGCCTTGCGGTGCTCGGTGATGTCGCGGGTCAGGGCGAGGTGTGCGAGCGAGCCGTCGTCGCCGCGGAGGGGGACGGCGTTGGTGGTCATGTGGCGGCGCACGCCGCGGAGGCTGATGACGTCGAACTCCAGCGTCGCGGATGCGCCCTGGCAGACCCGTTCGTGCATCTCGCGGTAGGCGTCGCGGTGCTCGGGGGCGACGAGGTCGTACATGTGGGGGGTCGGGGAGCCCTCCTGGACGTCGAAGATCCGCATGCCGGCGGGGTTGAGGTACTGCAGGCTCCCGTCGACGCGCACGATCTTGACGCACTCGGGCGTGGTCTCGATGACGGCCTCCAGGTAGCGCTCGCGCAGGACGAGCGCCTCCTCGGCGGCCTTGCGGTCGGTCACGTCGATGCACGAGCCGATGAACCCGCTGAACCCGCCGTTCTCGTCGAGCAGCGGCACGCCGTGGTCGAGCAGCCACCGGTACGTCCCGTCGTGACGCCGGAGGCGGTACTCGACGGCGAAGGGCTCGACGGCGTCGCGGGCCTGGGCGAGGCGTCGGGCGCACTCGGCCTGGTCGTCGGGGTGCAGCAGGTCGGCCCACCCGCCGGAGGCCTCGCGGTTCATCTCGCGCCCGGTGAACTCCAGCCAGCGGTCGTTGAACCAGGTCCGCTCGTTGTCGCGCCCGGCGATCCAGATGAGCACCGGCGCGGCGTCGGCCATGGCGCGGAACTTCGACTCGCTGTCCCGCAGGGCGAGTTCGGCGAGTTTGCGGCCGGTGATGTCGATCCCACCGGACTGGACCTCGATGGGCACGCCGGCGTCGTCGAAGGCGATGGCCCGGTTCGTCCAGAGCGTCCAGCGGGTGCCCGCGGTGGTTGTGAACTGGTTCTCGATGCTGACTTCCGGCGTGGTCGGGCCGAGGCGGGCGAGCAGGTCGCGGACTTCCGGGCGGCTCTCCTCGGGGATGAACTGCCAGAAGTCGGCGCCGACGAGGCTCTCGGCGGGCCGCCCGATGACGCGGGCGTAGGCGTCGTTGACGTAGAGGATCGTCCCGTCGATCTGGAAGCGGCAGATCAGTTCGGACTGCGACTCGACGATGGCACGGTAGCGCCGCTCGCTCCGCACGAGCGCGCGGGTCAGGCGGACGCGCTCGATCGACTCCCAGCAGTGGGCGGCGACGTCGGACACGAGCACGGTGTCGTCGTCGGTCCAGCGCCGGGGCCGGTCGGCGTGCACCGCCAGCGCGGCCACCAGTTTCCCGGCCTTGAGCAGCGGCACGCAGATGAGCGAACGGATCTCGGTCCGTCGGTACGCCTCGATCGCGCCGCGGCAGCGCGGGTCGAGTTCGGTGTCGCTGACGACGAAGGGCTCGCCCTTCCGCATGGCCCCGAGGCACTCGGGGCCGAAGTCGGAGAACGCGTACCGGCCGACGATGCTCGGCACGCCGTCGACGTAGTCGCCGAGCAGGTTGAAGCGGTCCTGGTCGGGCTCGACGTCCGCGTAAGCGCAGCGGTTGACGCTCATGTGCTTGCCGAGCAGGTCGGCGGTGGTGCGGATGATCTCCTCCGGGTCGGCGAGCGGGCGCGTGACGTCGTAGACCTTGAGCAGCAACTGGTTGCGTCGCTCGGCGTGGTGGAGTTCGGTGACGTCGACCAGGAGGTTGATGGCGCCGGTCAGGCGGCCCTGGGCGTCGCGGATGGGCTCTGGGTAGGGGCGCACGACACGGCGGCTGCCGTCGGGGCGCTCGATGACGATCTCACGCCCACGGACCGCTCGGCCCTCGCGCAGGGTGACGGCCATGGGGCAGTCTTCCAGCGGCATCTCGGAGCCGTCGGGGCGGAAGATGCGGTAGGAGCCGCACCACGCGTCGACGCCCAACTCGGGGCGTCGGCCCCAGAGTTCGGCGGCGGCGTCGTTGAACATGGTGACGCGGCCCTCCGCGTCGCATGCGTAGATGGCGGCCGCGAGCCGGTTCAGCCTGCCCGGTTCGGCCGCGAGAATCCCCGTATCCAACCCTGTACCTCGGACTTTTCCCGCGACAGTCTCCGCGTTTGCTTGCGCCTCCCCCAGCACCGGGACCTCCTCTTGCGAGCACCGATGATGGGCTGCCCAAGTATCAACCAGACAGAATTTAGCAGGTCGCGCGGCCGCCCGGTCGTGAAACACCTTTCATTTGTGGGGTTTGCGGTCCGCGCGTGGCCGCGGGCGCCTTCCGGTCGATTCAGTCCGCAGGGACGAGCGGGGCGCCCGAAGCGATCCAGTCGAGCAGCGCGTCCACCTCGGACGCGCTGGGCTGGGGCTTGTCCCCAGGCGGCATGCGCATCTCGTCCTCGATCGGCAGCAGCAGCCGGATGCCGAGTTCGCTCATCTCCGGCATGTCCGGGGAGATCACCGGCCCGTAGTCGCCCCCCTCGAACACCGCCTGCGGCGTGTGCAGGGCGAGCCCGCCGCGCTGGCGGTCCGGCCCGTGGCAGGAGACGCAGTGCGTCGCGAAGAACGACGCGACGTGATCGGGAAGCCGGGGCCCGGACGCCGGGGCGGGCAGGACTGCCTCGGGGATCGCGGGCGGCTGGCGGAACGGGCGGGTGAGGAACCCCTTGCCGTGCGTCAGTTCGGCGCCGAGGTGGCCCGTGGGGACGACGAGCAGCAGGCAAGCCGCGAGGCCGACGACGTAGGCCCGTCGGTGATCCCGGGCAGCCAGGGCCAGCGTGATGAGCGAGGCTGCGGCGAAGGCGACGCCCAGCCAGCGGTGCCAGTCGAGCGTCGGTCCGCCCGAGCCGGGCTCGTTCGCGAAGAGCCAGCCGGACGTCGCGGCGGCGAGCGCGCCGGCGCAGACGACAGCCGCCAGGATCACGCGCGGCGGCGTGTCGAGCGGCCGACGCCGGGCGAGCCCGGCCAGTTCACACGCCGCCAGGGCGACCACGGCGCCGATCGGCACGTGGAGCACCAGCGGGTGGAGGCGGCCCAGGAACTGGAGGAGCGGCTCGGTCACGCCGGGATTCTTGCACCGGCCGGGACGCTCCGGGTCGATGCGGCCCGGCGCGGGTGTTCGCCCGGGGGCGTTATGGGACGGCGGCGGGCGGCGATCCCGAGCGGTGTTCGCCGTGATTTTGCCCGTCGGAGCGGGATTTTTCGCGTCCGGGCTTGTCTGGGGGGCGCCGGCCGATCATCCTGTCACCGGAGCCCCGCCCGGGGTCCCGCCGCCCGGACTCAGAAGAAGAGAGAGACCCATGGTGACCGCCCTGAGCCTGATGATCGCCGGCTCGATCTCGCAGCCGATCTACGTGCCGCCGCGGTGCAAGGCCCCGCCCCGCAACGCGAGCGCGGAGTGCGTGCGGTGCTTTGAGGATGAGTGCCGGACCTTCATCGGGAACTGGGACGCGTGCGACGGCGACCCGAACTGCTCACATTTCGCACTCGCTAGCTACGCGGTTCGACTGGCGATGTGTCCGTGCGCCATGGAAGCGTCGGTTCTCATACAGGCGTTGAACGAGTCGCAACAGCGCGACGCGCTCGATCTGCTCGCGGACTGGCCAAGTCCTTGATCAACCGGCCATCCCCGACCGAACCCGATCGGTAAACGCTTGATCCGACTCGGCTGATGAACTGTCGTGCCGCCACCCGGGGTATCCCGGACGGGGATCGAACTCGCCGATCGTGCGCGGCTCGTCAGGGTGGAGTGCGCGGTCAACGAGCTGCACAACCCAGTCTTCCATGACGACCGCACAGCCCGCCGAAGACTCTTTCGACCCCCGTGCGAGTTCCAGCAGTTGTGTTGCGCCCCTTGCCAAGGGGTCGTTCGAGTCAAGCCTGCTTGCGAGTCTTGAAACCGCGTGATCGAGCAGTTCCTCCGCTGCTTGAACGTTTCCGAGCTGGAACTCCCAAACGCCGGCGTTCAGTTCGATGAGCAGCGTCTCCAGGTGCTCACCCCGTCCGCTCTCGTGCGCCTGCTCGATCAGGTCCCGGGCGGTTGTCAGCCGGTCGACGTGGAACTGCATACGGAACTCCACCGAGGCGGGATCCGAGTGGAGTGGCCACAACAGCATCTCGGCAAGGCTCCAACTCGGTGTCGTGTTCGCCACGACGCCATGGCGATCGGGGTTGTACCGCAGCGAGTCGTTCAGAGATCGAGCGATCCGGTTCTGCAGGTCGAGGCGTTTCTGCAGCGTCTGCAACTCGGCGCTGCGGTCCGCGAGTTGGGCCGTGAGTTGCTCCGAGGTGCGCCATGCGTCGGCGACGCCGGCGTGCGCGGCGTGCTTCTCCATGAGGCTGCCGGCCACGCCTGACACGCCGGCGATCGCGGCGCACGCGGCCACTCCGACGAGGCGTCGGCGCGGGCTCGTGGATCGGCCGCGACGCTCGGTCGCCAGCCAGCCGATCAGGGCGGCTTCGAGATCGGCGGCGGTGGCGTACCGCTCCGGGCTGTTGGTGTCGGCGGCTCGGCGGACGATGTCTGGGAGGCCCGGGGCGACGCCGCGGCAGGCCAGGGCGAGCGGCGATCGGGACGCCGTGAGCGCGGACGCTTTGGCGGGCTGGCCGGTGAGCATCCAGCACAGCAGTTCTCCCACGGCCGCGACGTCCGCTGAGGCGGGGTCCGGGGCGTCGGGCTCGACGCCGACGTCGACCAGTTCCGGCGACCCGGCCCGCACCCACACGAGTTCCGGCACGACCATGCCGTGGTGCACGCCGGCGGCGTGGGCCTCGGCGAGGCCGCGGCACAGGGCGGCGACGAGGGCGACCAGGTCGGCGATCGGGCGGAGGGCGTCGGCTTCGAGCCACGAGGTCAGGTCGGTCCGGCCACGCCGCGAGTGGATCAGCACGACGCCGCGGTCGGGGTCCGCGCGTGTGACGTCGGCCGCTTTCCAGGCCCGGACCCGGCGGGTGGGCGCCGGCCGGTCCCCCAGCAGGCACACCAGCCCGGGGTCGACCAGGGCGTGCTCGTTCTGGCCGGGGAAGACCGCCTGCCAGACGCGCTTGTGCGGGTCGGCGGGGAGCGGCTTGATCAGCCGGCACGGGCCCAGGGGCCCGGCGTCGACGTCCTGTTCGAGGCGGGTGGTGTGCACGGGCGGCTCCCGATGGCGTGCGTGGGGCGCTGACGGCGCCCGCGGACCGATCGCGATTGTTATCGACAGCGCCGGGCGTGCGCGGCAGCGATTCCCGCGAAGTGGGGTGCGTGGCGCGGGGCGGGCGGCGGTCTGCGCGGATCGGGCAACCGCGCGACGCGGGGCGGTCGCGGCCCGGGGGGTACGATGCGGGCATGCTGATCCGCACAACCGTCACGAGCCGCAGGACCCGCACCGTGTTTGGACTGGGCGCGGCCGGCCTGGGGTTGATGCTCGCCGCCGGCTGTCGGGAGGCCGGCGTTGAGGAGCACCGGGTGCCCAAGGGCGTGGAGTCGTTGCCGGAAGGCACGCCGCCGGCGGATGGGCCGGTCACGCAGCAGCCGGAGCGACCGGCGGCGCAGGCGGACACGGCGTGGCCCTGGGTCGTGCCCGCGGGCTGGCGGGCGGTCCCGGGTGAGCGTCCGATGCGCTTGGCGACGTACGAGATCCCGGTTGATGGTGGTGCGGTCGAGGTCGCGGTCACGCGGTTCCCGGGCGACGTGGGGGGGATGCTCGCGAACGTCAACCGGTGGCTGGGGCAGATCGGCCTGCCCCCGGTGGGCCAGGACGACCTGGACGCCATGCTTGAGCCGTTCGAGAACCCGGGGTTCGTGGGCGTCGTGATGCGTTTGGAAGGCCCCGAAACGCACATGCTCGCGGCGAGCATCCACGAGGCCGCCATGGACCGGACGTGGTTCGTGCGCGTGTCGGGCGATCCTGACCAGATGAACCTGGTTGAGACCGAGGTGTTCGCGTTCGCCCGTTCCTTCGGGCTCGCGGAATGACGCGGGGGCGGCCGTTTGGAAGGGGGCGGGGCGATGCGTGACGCGCTCAAGGCGATGGCTTCGATCCGGCTGACGGTTGCGCTGCTCGCGCTGTCGATGGTGCTGGTGTTCGTGGGCACGCTCGCGCAGGTCCGCGTGGGCGTGTGGGAGGCGGTCGACACCTATTTCCGCAGCCCGGTCGCCTGGATCGACCTGCAACTCCTGGTTCCCGAAGACTGGCTGCGCGTCGGGGGGCGAGTGCCGTTCCCCGGCGGGGCGACGATCGGGGTGCTGCTGCTGGTCAACCTGCTGGCGGCTCACGCGGCGCGGTTCAGCCCGTCGCGTCGGCGGTTCGGCGTGGTCTTTCTGCACGCGGGGCTCGTCGTGCTGCTGGCGGGCGAGTTCGCCACGGCCGTCCTCGCCGACGAGGGCCTGATGACGATCGACGAGGGGCGGACCGTGTCGTTCGCCGAGGACCTCCGCTCGACGGAACTCGCGGTGATCGACCCGTCCGACGATCGGTTCGACCGGGTGGTCACCGTGCCGGGCGTGATGGTGGCGGACGCCGCACGCCGCGGCGCGCCCGTCGCCGATGCCGCCCTGCCGTTCGAGATCGAGGTTCTGGAGTGGGTGCCGAACGCGCGGCTGCTCCGGTCAGACCGCACGGGGCTCGCCGACCGCGGCGTGGGGCTGGAGGCGTTCCCCGATGCCCTGCCGCCGACCCGTGGCGTGGACGGGGCGGCCACCGACGCGCCCGCGGCGTACGTCCGGCTGTCCCTGGACGGGCGGTCCATCGGGACCTGGCTGCTGTGGGCCAACCTGATCGAGCCGCAGGAGGTCCTGGTCGGCGACGAGCGGTACGCGATCGCGCTGCGGTACCGGCGGCAGTACAAGCCGTACCGGCTGACGCTGCTGGAGTTCCGGCACGACAAGTTCGTGGGCACGGAGATTGCGCGGAACTTCTCCAGCCGCGTGCGGCTTGAGGACCCGGAGCGCGGCGTGGACCGCGAGGTCCTCATCTGGATGAACAACCCGCTGCGCTATCGCGGCGAGACTTTTTACCAGGCGTCCTACAAGCCCGACGGCAGCGGGACGATCCTGCAGGTCGTTCGCAACCCGGGGGCGGCCCTGCCATACGCCGCCTGCGCGATCGTCAGCGCGGGCATGCTGATCCATTTCGTCACGGGCCTGTCGGGCTACCTGCGCAGGCGGTCGAACCTCGCCGCGAGGGGGGCGCACGACCTCGACGGGGCGTCCGTGCCGCCCTCGCCCGCTCGCCGTGCGCTGCCGTGGGTGGTGGGGGCGCTGGGAGTGGTCGTGGCGTGCGGGTCGCTTGCGCGGCCGCCGGCGCGGGGCGCATACGACCTGGACGCCCTGGGGCGCCTGCCGGTGTCGTCGGGTGGACGGGTCAAGCCGCTGGACTCGGCGGCCCGCCACGCGTTGATGGTCGCGGGCGGGCGCCAGTCGGTCGCCGGTGATGAGCCGATGGACGCCGTGGGCTTTTTCGCCGGGCTGGTGGCGCGCCCGGGGGAGGTGGCCGACCTGCCGGTGCTGCGTGTCGATCACCCGGACCTGCTTGGCCTGCTCGGCCTGACGCCCGAGCAGGGGGGGCGGATCAGCCTCAACGCGGTCGAGCCGCACTGGGAGTCCGTCTCCGCGCAGGCGGCGCGGGCGTTCGAGGTCGACGCGAAGGGGCGCGACCCCTTCCAGCGGGCGGTGGTGCGGCTCTTCGGATCTGTCGACTCGCTGCTCGCCGTCGCCCGGATGCGGCAGCCCTACGCGGTCCCTCCGCTCCGGCCCGGGGAGTCCTGGCGGGGTTTCCACGACGCTTTCCTGGAGTCCGGCATCGCCCGGGGCCCCGGGGCGCCCGACGCGGACGGGGGGCCGGACCTTGCGGACCTGCACCCGGGCGTGGCCTACTGGATCGCCATGATGACCGCGTACAGCGAGGCCGACGCGGACGGGTTCAACGGGGCGGTCGCCGGCTACGACGCGCTGCTCCGGCGTGAGATGCCGGGGACGATGCGCCGGATGGACCTGGAGGTGCTGTTCAACCGGGCCCGGCTGTTCGTGGGCTCGACGGTCGTGTATCTGATCGGGTTCGTCCTGCTGTGCGCCTCGGTGTTCGCGCGGGCGCGCGGCGGCGCGGGGTCGTCGTCGGGTCGGACGCTGCGGGTGTCGGCGGTGGGGCTCATCTGGGGCGCGTTCGCGGTCCACACGGTGGCGATCGCGCTGCGGATCTACCTGCAGGGCCGGCCCCCCGTGACCAACCTGTACTCGTCGGCGGTGTTCGTCGGCTGGGCGGCGGTGCTGTTCGGGCTGATCCTCGAACGCCTCCAGCCGCTCGGGCTGGCCGCGGGCGGCGCCGCGGTGGTGGGGTTCGCGACGCTGATCGTCGCGCACAACCTGGGTTCCGACGGCGACACGATGCAGATGATGCAGGCGGTGCTCGACAGCAACTTCTGGCTCGCGACGCACGTGACCACCATCACGCTGGGCTACTCGGCGACCTTCCTGGCCGGCGTGCTGGGGGCGGCGTACCTGCTGCTCGGCGTGCCCACCCGGTGGCTCACGCCCGACCGGGCCCGCGCGCTGGGCCGGATGGTGTACGGCACGGTGTGCTTCGCGCTGCTGCTCAGTTTCGTCGGCACGGTGCTGGGCGGCATCTGGGCCGACCAGTCCTGGGGCCGGTTCTGGGGCTGGGATCCCAAGGAGAACGGGGCGGCGCTGGTGGTCCTCAACAACGCCCTGATCCTGCACGCGCGCTGGGCCGGGCTCGTCCGCCTCCGCGGCGTGATGGTGCTGGCGGTCGGCGGGAACATCGTGACGGCCTGGAGCTGGTTCGGCACCAACATGCTCGGCGTCGGCCTGCACTCGTACGGCTTCATGGAGTCGGCGGTGTTCTGGCTGATGCTGTTCGTGGTCAGCCAACTCGGCGTCATGGCCCTGGGCGTGCTGCCCGAGTGGGTGTGGCGCAGCCGCGTGCGCATGAAAGACGCGTGAAGCGGTTGTCATGACGCTTTGTGCGCGTCGCGGGGTTGTGCCCGGCGCCGATGCGCTTTATACTCGCGCCAACGCAGGAAGGACGCGATGCCCACGCAGGACGCACAGGACAACGAGCCGCACGCCGCTGCAGGGCGCGGTCGCGGCCCGTGGCGACGGGGGCTGATCGCCCAGGTCGGTTTCCTCCCGCTGGCCGCGGCGGTGGTGCTCGGCATGCTCGCCGGGCTGGGGGCGTTCACCTTCGGCTACGGGCAGGGCGCGGCGTACCTGTCGAACGACCCGGCGGCGTGCGCGAACTGCCACGTGATGCAGGGGCACTTCGACTCGTGGCAGAACTCCAGCCACGCCCACGTCGCGACCTGCAACGACTGCCACCTCTCGCACCACCCGGTGGGCAAGTGGGTGGTGAAGGCCGACAACGGCTTCTTCCACTCGCTCGCGTTCACCACCGGGCACTTCCCGGACCCCATCCGCATCAAGGAACGCAACAAGCGGGTCGCCCAGCAGGCCTGCCTGCACTGCCACGCCGACTTCGTGCACAGCATGCTGCCCGCCGAACGCGGCGGGGACATGCTCTCGTGCGCCCATTGCCACAGCGACGTGGGCCACGCCCACCGATGATCTCACACCCAGGACGGTGAAGACATGAGCCCGGAACAGACCACGCCTACCCCCGACGCCCGCCCCGCCCGGTCCAGGCAGGCCCTGCTCCTCGCCGGCGTGCTCGCCGTCGCGGTGATGGCGACGGTGGCGGTCACCTTCACGCTGGTGACGATGTTCGAGCACAAGCAGGACGCCCGGTCGCCCTACCTGAGGATCGCCGAACTCGACGAGACCAGCACCGACCCCGCCCCGTGGGGCTTGAACTGGCCGCACCACTTCGAGCAGTACAAGAGCACCGCGAGCGACGAGTTTTACGGCGGGTCGAGCGCCATGCCCGAGAGCAAACTCGAGCAAAGCCCGTGGCTCAAACGTCTCTACGCGGGCTACGCGTTCAGCATCGACTACCGCGAGGCCCGCGGCCACGCCTACATGCTCTACGACCAGGTCGTGACCGAGCGCGTCAACCAGCGCCCGCAGGCCGGGGCCTGCCTGCACTGCCACGCGTCGACGACGGTGCTGTACCGCAAGGTCGGGCTCGAGGCGATGGGCCAAGACGCGAGCGACGAGGTTCTGGGCGCCGAGTTCAACATGCCGGCCGTCATCCGCGGGTTCGAGGAACTCAGCCGCGAGCCGTACCACGAGGTCCTCGCGATGCTCACCCAGGTCCCCGACGGCACGGCCCCGGAGGCCGGGGGGGTGTTCCCCGAGCCGCCGCTGGGCGGGTTCAACGCCGAGAACGTCCCCGAGGGGCACTTCCAGATGAGCGAGGCCCACCCGGTCAGTTGCATCGACTGCCACGACCCCGCGACCATGCAGGTCCGCGTGACCCGCCCGGGCTTCGTGAAGGGGATGCAGGTGCTCGCGGCCAGCGACGACCCGCTGCCCCACATGCCCAGCGTCGAGCGCTGGCGCCGCGGGGGCCGCAACGAGCCGTACGACCCCAACAAGCTCGCCACGCGTCAGGAGATGCGGTCGTTCGTGTGCGGCCAGTGCCACGTGGAGTACTACTGCGCCTCCGGCGACACGCTGACCTTCCCGTGGAACAACGGGCTGAAGGTCGAGCAGATCGAGCGGGCGTGGGAGGCGCACGTCTTCCCGGACGGCTCGCCGTTCATGGACTACATCCACGGGGAGACCGGGGCGCCGGTCTTCAAGGCCCAGCACCCCGAGTTCGAGATGTGGAGCCAGGGCGTCCACGCCCGCGCGGGCGTGAGTTGCGCCGACTGCCACATGCCCTACGAGCGCGTCGGCGCGATGAAACTGAGCAACCACAACGTGCGCAGCCCGATGGAGAACATCAACAACGCCTGCCGCTCGTGCCACACCGTGTCGGAGGACGAACTCCGGGCACGCGTCGAGACCATCCAGAACCGCACCACGGCCCTCATGGAGCGGGCCGCGGGCGCGATGACCGAGATGCTCGACGCGATCATGGAGGCCAAGGCGGCCGGCGCGTCTGACGAGGACCTCGCCGAGGCGTTCACGATGCAGCGCAAGGCGATGTGGCGTCTGGACTTCATCAGCAGCGAGAACTCCAAGGGCTTCCACGCCGACCAGGAGGCCGCCCGCATCCTCGGCGAGTCGATCGACTACAGCCGGCGCGCCCAGGCCCTCGCCCTGCGCTTCCGCGCACCCGCCGCCCCATCCACCCAGCACCTGCCCACCGAGCCGGTGCAGGGCGTGACGGAGGACCGATAGGCCCGGCAAGCCCCCGCCGGTGGGCGCGTTCGTCGAACCTTGTTGCGGCGCGCACCGATGAGGTCTGAAACGGGCAGGATTGCACGCCTGCGCGGGATCGGGGCCGGGGCGGGCCGCTGTCGGTTGCTGGCTGATGCGGAGGATGATGGTGGGGGGAGGCGAAGCAAGTTCGGAACGGGAGCCGTGGGACGCCGTCAACCGTCAGAACGGGCCGGGGGTCCCCCCCGTGCCCCGGTACGCGCATACCGCGGACGGCCCGCCCGAGACGGCCTGGGAGCGGCTCGAGGACCATCTGCGGCGGGTTGCGGGTGGGGACGCGAGCATGCCGGGGGCGCGTGGCTTCGCGGCCGCGTTCGGCGCCGCGGATTGGGGAGAACTTGCCGGCCTGTGGCATGATCTCGGCAAGTACTCGGATGAGTTTCAGGAGTACCTCAGGCGCCAGCAGGGCATCGAGCGCGCCAACGCGCACATCGAGACACCCGGCCGAGTGGACCATTCGACGGCTGGCGCGCAGCACGCCGCCTCGAAGGGCCCGCTGGGGCGCCTGCTCGCGTTCTGCATCGCCGGACATCACGGGGGCATGCCGGACGCCATCGGCCCGGGGTCACTGGAAGCGCGACTCGACAAGCCGGTGCCCGAGTTGCGGGACGTGCCGGGCGAGTTGATGAGCAGAGCCCTGCCCCGTCCGCCGGCGTTGCGGCCGGCGGCCGCCCCGGCGGACCGGTCCTATCAAGCCGCGTTCTTCACGCGGATGCTCTTCTCCGCGCTGGTGGACGCGGACTTCCTGGCGACCGAATCGTTCATGGATTCCGAGCGCCGGGCCCTTCGTGAATCCCGCCCCGCGCCGACGATCGAGGCGCTGCGGCCATCCTCGAGGCGATTTTTTGGAAGCCCCAAAATCGCTCAACAAGGACGGGCCCGCCCCGTATCAGCCAGACCGCTTCAGCGCTTCCTCGAGCGTGTCGCCCCCTCACGGGGGCGCGGATTGAAACCATGACTTGATGAGCAGCGCGGCCTGTTCCCGGCGTCGCCCCCTCACGGGGGCGCGGATTGAAACGCCACCACCGCGGCCCGCTGGGCCTGGGCGCCATATCGCCCCCTCACGGGGGCGCGGATTGAACGGGGTCAGAACTCGTGCTTTGACCGAAGGCGCTCACGGGTCGCGTCCGTTGCAGGCACGATTGAGACTTCCCCGAGGCAGGCGATGTCGACCATCTCGTCTCCGCTCATGATGCAGAAGTGCCTCACGTGCTGGCCATCGATCAGGCGAGCGCTGTCGGCGAGCAGTTCCTCCAGGAAACTGCCGCCGGTGCATCGGAACACGAGCCCGGGCGGCCAGTCGGCGGCCTGTGCCATCAGGCCGTTCCGTGATTCCTCCACCGAGTATCGGAACGAGATGACGTCTTCGCAGACCACCTTGAACGCGGGTCCTTCCGCCCCGTTCCGTGTAGTACAGGTCGGTCGTGTCCCAGTCGCGCATGCCGCTGTAGTAGAAAACCCAGGAGGGATCCCACTCCATAGGGAACGCGACCGGCACTACGGACTTGAACAGGATCTTCATGCGTCGTCTTTCATGGAGGTTCTGGCGCCGCGCGGGGGGTTGTCCCGGGGAGACGGGCAGGATACTGCACCGGGCGGCCCGGTCGCAAGGCCGGCGTCGGGGCTTCTCCCGCTGAAGCGGCGCGGTAGCGTCGCTCCGGCCTATCCTTGCGGCCCCACGGAGCCGGGCGCTGAAGGCCGCCTGGTTCGTGGCGAACCACTGGAGACTGTGCATGGAAACCACGCTGATCATCTTCAAGCCCGACGCCGTGCAGCGGGGGCTGACCGGGAAGATCCTGACCCGCTTCGAGGAGAAGGGGCTGCAGATCGTCGGGATGAAACTGATGCGGATCTCGCCGGAACTGGCGGAGACGCACTACGGGGCGCACAAGGGCAAGCCGTTCTACCAGGGCCTGGTGGGGTTCATGACCTCCAGCCCGGTGGTGGTGCTGGCGGTGCGGGGCGTGGGGGCGATCGGGGTGGCTCGGAAGATGATGGGGGCGACCTTCGGCTCCAAGGCCGAGCCGGGGACGATCCGGGGTGATTTCGGCGTGTCGAACAGTTTCAACCTGATCCACGGGTCGGACAGCCCGGAAGCCGCGGAGAAGGAACTGGGCCTGTTCTTCAAGGACGGGGAGATCCTCGACTACGAGCGGGCGGTGACGTCCTGGGTCTACGACATGGCGAGCGGCTCGCCGGAGTGAGCCGGGGGCGGTGGCGGCCATGGTCGCGCATGAAAATGAAAACGCCAGCCTTCCCTCGGGGCTGGCGTTTTCGCTTTTGGCTCAGTGGGGGAGGCAGGGAGGCGAGAAGGCCGGGCGGGGGCGTCAGCAGGACGCGGCGGGCTTGATCGATCCGATGACGGAGGGCGCCGCGTCGGCGGCCGGCTCGGCCGTGATCTGGTCGGCGATCTCGCGTCGGTGGATCTCGACGTCGCGTGGGAAGTCGAAGGCGACGCGGACGCGCTCGCCCTTCACCGAGGCGATGCGGACGATCCCGATGGGGTTGCGGGGGTCGCCGATGACAACTTCTTCGCCTTCTCTGCGGGTGATCACCAGCATTGCTTGCTCCCTGCTGCCGCGATCGTTGATGGGGGCCGATCCTCAGCCGCTCGGGGCAGTATACGGTGCCGACGGCCCGGATCCAAGCGTTGTTTTGACGCAAACCGGTGCGGGGGCAGGAATTGCGCGTCAGGTCCGATTACTCGGCGGGGCCGGATCAGTCCACGGCCTCGACCGAGGCGATGCCGGGCACGCGGTCGCGGAGGTTGCGTTCGATGCCCATGCGGAGGGTCATGGAGGCCGAGGGGCAGCCGACGCAGGCCCCGTGCATGCGGATGCGGACCTCGTTGGCGGGGGTGACCTCGACGAGTTCGATGTCGCCGCCGTCGGCCTGGACGGCCGGGCGGATGCGTTCGATCACGAAGGCGACCTGGTCCCAGAGGGGGTGCTTGGGCGTGGTGTCGGACGGGGTGGGCATCGGTTGGAGTTTATCCGGGAAACCCCGCCGGGGCGCGCTGGATGCCGTGGATCGTGGGCGGCACTAGACTGGCGCGTCATGGAAGACTCTTCATCGACGACGCGTGGCGGGCTGCTCCGGGCGTTCCTGATCGGCTGGCTCGGGGTGCTGATGGCGGCGGGCATGGGGTGTTCCTCCTCGTCGGGCCGGTTCAGCCCGACCGGCAACCCGCTGCTGGACGTGCGCAACCCGGAGTTGCTGGCCCGCGACCGGGTGGCGGCGGCCGAGCGGGCGTGGGCCGAGGTCGAATCGGGGGTCCGGGCCCGCGAGCGGACCCGGGAGGCGTTCAAGAGCCTGGCGTGGTCGGGCAGCACGGACGAGTCGGTGCGCCTGACGCTGATCCGGCTGCTGATGAGCGACACGACCGAAGCGGGGTCGGCCGATTCCCTGGGCATGGCCCGGCTGATGCTGCCGACCGAGCGGTCGCCGCAGGTGACCCGGGTGCTGGCCCAGGCGGCGGTGGACCGTGGGTGGGTCGAGGTGATCCCGGCGCTGGTGCGCAGTTATGCGCGATTCAGCATGGAGGTCGACGACCGGGACCGGATCGAGGGACGGGCCATCGCGCAGCTGCGTCCGGGGGTGGCGGTCGAGGAATCGGTGTACGCCGTGTTCCTGCGCCCGTCCGACGCGTTCCGGGAACAGCGGGAGGCGAGCGTGCTGCGGGCCGAGGACCGCACCCGCGACGACGCGTGGACGCTGCTGTCCCGCCTGGACACGGACGGGCGCGTGCGGGCACGGCTGGTCGGCGGCGAGATCCCGGACGACGCCGACCCGGAATCGGTCGCGGACGTGGGGACGCTTCGCGCGGGGCTGGGTGAACTTGGCGTGCTGCCGCGGACCGGGGCGGAGTTGGCGTGGCTTCGGCAGTTGCACCGCAACGCCGACCCCGAGATCCGCGCGCGGAACGCGGCGTGGTGGTCGGAAGCCGCGGGAACGGTCGGTCGCTTGAGCGCCGAGCAGCGCCGCGGGCTGGAGTTGCGGCACATCGAGGCCGTGCGGTGGGCGGGGGCGACGCGCCCGGGATGGCTGCGGGCGTCTCGGCACGCGTTGCTGGACGAGTTGGGCCATCGTCTGAGCGGGCGCAAGCACCACCGGCGCGACGCCGACCGTGGACGCCGGGCGCGGTCGGAGCGCCTGTCGGACTGGGCGGACCGGATGTCGTGGGGGGACGCGGTGACGGCGCTGGCGGTGGACGAGGCGGTGGCGTCGGACCGGGTGCGCGAGCAGATCTTCCAGCAGGCCGAGTTGGACCGGCAGGACACCTCGACGGAGTACGGCGGCGTGATCGACCTGGCGGACGACGGGGGGCACCGGGCGGTGCTGTTCCGGCCGCGGGCACGGGACCGTGTGAGCGACGAGCGGTTCGTCGCGAGCAGCGACATGATCCGGTTCAGCGACCTGGCGCTCGCGCATTACCACCTGCAGGTGCAGCGCAAGCGGCTGTCGGGGCAGGCCGGGCCGAGCGACGGCGATCTGCTGTACGCGGCGGAGTCCGGGAGGACGTGCCTGGTGTTCACGAGCGTGGCGTCTGACACGCTGAACGTGGACCTGTACACGCCGGACGGGGTGATCCTGGACCTGGGGCTGGTGACGGCGCCGTGACGCGCCAAGGGCGATGACGGGACGCCGGGCTAGACTGTGGCGTGGGACTTTCAAGCACCGAACATCGCATCGCCCGGGCCGTCGAGGGCCGCGCGGGCGCGCTGCTGGAGGACCTGCGCCTGCACGTCGGCCTTCCGACTGGGGGGTTCAACCAAGAGGCGATCGAGCGGACCCGGGCGTTGCTGACGGGGCGGCTGGAGCGGCTCGGCGCGGCCCACCGGCTGGTCCCGGGCGAGCCCAAGCCGGCGTGGCTGGGGGGCGGCGGGGACTACGTCCCGGCGACCTCGGTGTGCGACCGTCTGGGGGACGCGGCGTCGGGGCGGGTGCTGATCGCCGGGCACATGGACACGGTGCACGACCCCAACGGGGCGTTCCGGGAACTCAGCGTCGCGCCGGGCGGGAAGACGGCGGTGGGGCCGGGGTGCGTGGACATGAAGGGGGGGCTGGTCATCGCGGTGGCGGCGCTGGAGGTGCTGGAGGAGGTCGGGGTTCCGGCCTCGTGGACCTTCCTGCTCAACGGGGACGAGGAGACGGGGACGTACCACTCGGAGGCCGCGATCCGTGCCGAGGCTGTGCGGCACGACTACGGGCTGGCGCTGGAGCCGGCGTTGCCCGGCGGGGCGCTGGCGATCGAGCGGGTGGGGTCGGGTCAGTTCGTGATCGAGACGCGGGGTCGGGCGGCGCACGCCGGGCGCGAGTTCACGAAGGGGATCTCGGCGGTGACGAAACTGGCCGAGTGCATCCTGGCGGTGTCGCGCATGCCCCGGCCGGAGCAGGGGCTGATCGCGAATATCGGACCGCTCCGGGGTGGGGTGGCGACGAACGCGGTGCCGGATTCGGCTGCGGCCTGGGGGAATGTCCGCTTCCCGGACGGGGTGTCGGCCGATGAGATCGGGGCCATGCTCGACGCGCTTGAGACCGAGCCGGACGCGATGCCGGGTGTGACCGTGCGGCGGAGTTTCAACCGCCCGGCCAAGCCGCTGACGCCCGGGACGGAGGCGTTGGCCCTGGCCGCCCGGCGTGCGGCTGAGGACCTGGGGCAGACGCTGGCGTTCGAGAAGACCGGGGGGGTGTGCGACGGGAACATCATGCAGGACGCGGGCCTGCCAACAATCGACACGGTCGGCGTGCGCGGCGGCGGGCTGCACACGCCGGACGAGTGGATCGACCTGACCAGCCTCGTCGAACGCTGCCAGATGCTCGCGCTGCTGATCGCGCGGCTCTCGGCGGGCGGTTCCGCGGCGGAGTGAACAGCAAGACGAGGAGTTTTCAGTCATGACGAACAACACCGTCACCGCCACCGTCGGCGAGCAGCTCAGGCAGGACCCCGCGATCGCGTCGGCCGTGGACACGATCGTGGAGCGGGTGCGCGCGCACGCCGAGCGGATCACCGAGCCGCGCCCGAGCAACCCGGACCTGAAGGTTTCGTACGACGAGTTGCTCGAGCGTTCGGCGAAGGTCAAGGGGCGGGGGCTGCTGTACCCGACGCTCTCGAGCGGGGTGGGCAACGGCGCGCTGGTGGAGATGGCGGACGGGTCGGTCAAGTGGGACATGATCACGGGGATCGGGGTCCACTTCCTGGGTCACTCGCACCCCGAGGTGGTGCGTGCGCAGGCGACGGCCGCGATGGACGACACGACCAAGCACGGCAACCTGCAGAGCGGGTTCAAGGCGTACGAGTTCGGCGAGCGTCTGGTCGGCCTCGCGGGCCGGAACAGCCGCCTGCGCCACGCGTTCCTGACGACCTCGGGCGCGATGGCGAACGAGAGCGCGCTGAAGATCTGCTACCAGAAGCACCATCCGGCGTCGCGGGTGATCGCGTTCGAGCACTGCTTCATGGGGCGCAGCGTGACGATGGCGCAGATCGGCGACTCGCACGCGGGCCGGGAGGGCATCCCGCTGTCGACGCAGGTCGACTACATGCCGTTCTGGACGCACGAGGCGGTTGAGGCGGCGGGCGGTGCGAACCGGTTCATCGACCGGAGCCTGGCGCAGTTGCGCCAGTTGGTCGAGCGTTACCCGGGCCAGCACGCGTGCTTCATCTTCGAGCTGGTGCAGGGCGAGGGCGGGTTCAACGTGGGCAACCGCGACTTCTTCCGGGCGCTGATGGAGTTCTGCAAGTCGCACAACATCGCGGTGTGGGACGACGAGATCCAGGCGTTCGGGCGGACCGAGCAGATGTTCGCGTACGAGATGTACGAACTGGGCGAGTTCGTCGACGTGTTCTGCGTCGGCAAGATGACCCAGGCGTGCGCGGTGCTGTTCACCGAGGAGTACAACCCCCGGGCGGGCCTCTTGAGCGGGACGTTCACCGGGGCGTCGGTCGACTTCGCGGTGGGCAACGCCCTGCTGGACGTGCTGGAGGGTGGCGAATGGTACGGCGCGGACGGCGCGTTCGCGCGGCACCACCGGGCGTTCCGCGAGCAGGTCGCGGCACTGGCGTCCCGGCGTCCGGAGTGGTTCCCGCAGGCGCCGGGGACGCCGGAACTGGCGGGTGGCGTCGGCGGGATGATGCGGTTCACGCCGTTCGGCGGGGACAAGGCGAAGATCACCAAACTGTGTCGCGTGGCGTACGACGAGGGCGCGATCGTGTTCTATTGCGGGCACGGGCCGTACCACGTGCGGGTGCTCCCGCCGCTGCCGGCGATGCGGATGGAGGACTGGCCGCGGGTCTTCGAGGTGATCGAGCGGGCGATGGCCCGGGTCGCCAGCGAGGGCTGACCGAGCGCCCCGGACGGCCCCTCCGGGGCCGGGGTCGGCGCGTCCCCCTTGACCGACGCGTCGCTGCTGAGGAGACACCCGTGTTCGTGATCCGCCGAGCCAGGATGGACGACGCCCCCACGCTGCTGAAGATGGCCAAGATGGTCCACTTCATCAACCTGCCCGCCGACCAGGAGATCATCGTCGAGAAGATCATCAACTCCCGCTCGAGTTTCGAGCGGGCGGCGGGGGTCAACCGCAAGCAGATCACGCCCAAGCGGCACTCGGGCTCGGGGGGGATCTCGGAGAAGACGGCGCTGGCCGACCTGTTCATGTTCGTGCTCGACGACACGGACAACCCGGGCTGCCTGGGCACGAGCCAGATCGTCAGCCAGATGGGGGGCCCCGGGAACCCCAACGTGTGCTTCCGGCTCGAGCAGCGGGAGAAGTACTCCGAGTCGCTGAAGTTCGGCACGAAGACGATGGTGGCGCAGATCCACCTGGACGAGAGCGGGCCGACGGAGATCGGCGGGCTGATCCTCCAGCCGTCGTTCCGGGGGCACCCCGCGAAACTCGGCCGGTTCATCAGCAGCGTGCGGTTCCACTTCATCGGGCTGCACCGGCGGGTCTTCCGGCCGACGGTGCTGGCGGAGATGATGGCGCCGATCACCAGCGACGGGGAGAACCTGATCTGGAACGCGCTGGGCCGGCGGTTCATCCCGCTGAGTTACACGGAGGCGGACCGGTTCTGCCAGTACTCGCGCGAGTTCATGACGGCGCTGCTGCCGGCGGGCGAGATCCAGTTGTCGATCCTGCCGCCCGAGGTGCGGATGCAGTTCGGTGAGGTCGGCAAGGAGACGGTGCCCGCCCGGCGGATGCTCGAGAAACTCGGCTTCCGCTACGAGAACTTCGTGGACCCCTTCGACGGCGGGCCGTACCTGGTCGCGAAGACCGAGGACATCCCGATCGTGCGTGACACGCGCCGGCTGGAACTCGGCGAGCCGGTCTCGCCCCAGGACGCGTCGGGCCTCGCGGTCGTCAGCGTGCTGGACAAGGACGGGGAGTTCTTCGCGGTGCAGAGCCCGTACCGCGTGGACCGGGCCGGGCGCGTGTGCGTGCCCCGGGACGCCTTCGAGGCGCTGGGCGGGACGGGGGGCGTGCAGGTCGGCTTCACGCCCATGGACGGGTCGCCGCCGCCCGAGGCGCCGGGGAGCGTCGCCCGCAAGGCGGCCGGCAAGCGCACCAGCAAGAAAAAGACCGGGACGAAATCATGAGCACTCCGAAGCAACTGGCCCACCCTCCCAGCAACCTCATCGGCGGGTCGTGGACGCCCATCGCGGGCGACCGGATCGTCTCGCACAACCCGGCGCACCCCGACCGCGTGGTGTGGTCCGGCCTGTCGCGGGTCGACGACGTGGACGCGGCGGTGCGGGCGGCCCGCGAGGCGCTGCCCGCGTGGTCGCGCACGCCCGTGGAGCGCCGGGCGGGCGTGCTGCGCCGGTTCGCCGAGATCGCCAAGGCCCGCAAGGACGAACTCGCCGACCTGATCTGCGAGGAGACCGGCAAGGCGATGTGGGAGTCGTCGGCCGAGGCCGGGCTGATCGCCGGCAAGGTGGACATCACGCTGGAGGAGGGCCCGCGCAGCGGTCGCCACCGGGTCGAGGCGTTCGAGTTCTCCATGGGCGGGTCGAAGACGGCCCGGTGCCACTTCCGCCCGCACGGGGTGATGGCGGTGGTGGGGCCGTACAACTTCCCGGCGCACCTCGCCAACGGCCACATCGTGCCCGCGCTGCTGACGGGCAACACGGTGGTGTTCAAGCCCTCGGACAAGGCGCCGGCGGTCGGGCAGATGCTCGCCGAGATGCTCGACGAGGCGCTGCGGGCCGAGGGGGCGCCCGATGGCGTCGTCAACCTGGTCCAGGGCCAGGCGGACGTGGCGTCGACGCTGGTGGCGCACGACGGCGTCGACGGCGTGCTCTTCACGGGGTCGTGGCCCGTCGGGCGGCGGATCCTGGAGACCAACCTCGACCGGCCGGGGCGCATCGTGGCGCTGGAGATGGGCGGCAACAACCCCGCGGTCGTGATGCCCGACGCCGACCTGTACCAGGCGGTGGTCGAGGTCGTCCGGTGCGCCTTCAACACGACCGGGCAGCGGTGCACGAGCACGCGCCGGCTGATCGTGCACGAGGCGGTGGCGGACCGGGTGATCCCCGCGGTGGTCAAGGCCGCGTCGAACCTCGTCATCGGCGACCCGCGCTCCGGCGACCCGGTGTTCATGGGGCCGATCATCTCGCGCGAGGCCCGCGAGGCGGTCTTCGCGGCCGAGCGACGCTTCGCCGAGGGCGGCGGGCGGGTCATCCTGGAGTCGGCGCCCCTGCCGGGACAGGAAGGGTGGTACCTGACGCCGTCGATCGTGATGGTCGATCGGTTCGCGGTCGGCGTGGACGACTGCGGCTGCGACGAGGAGGTCTTCGGGCCCCTGCTGCGGATCGCCACCGTGAAGTCGCTCGACGAGGCCATCGAGCAGGCGAACGCCACGCGGTACGGCCTGTCGGCGTCGATCTTCACCGCCGACGCCGCGGCCCAGGAGCGGTTTTTGACCGAGGCCAGGGCGGGGTGCGTGAACATCAACTGCGGAACCGCCGGGGCGAGTTCCAAACTGCCCTTCGGCGGCCTGGGGTTCTCGGGCAACCACCGCCCGGCGGGCGCGTTCAGCCTGGATTACTGCGCCTACCCGGTCGCCACCATGATCGAGGGATCGGACGCGGCGGCGGTGGCGCAGGGGATGCGGGTCGAGCGGGGCTGGGTCAGTTGACGGCCAGACCCCGCGGCACGGTCTGCCCGCACTCCGGGCAGGTCGGCGACTCGGTGGCCCGCAGGTCGTACTTGCAGTGCGGGCAGTCGTCGTACGGGGCGAGCGGGATCAGGCCGGCCTCGTGGCAGACCAGCGCGTACGCGACGGCGGCGGCGCACATGATCAATGGGCCGGCGTAGAGCAGAAACGGCACGAGGAGCAGCAGCGCGGCGACGGCCGAGATCAGCACGAGGGCGACCGCGACGACGAAGAGCGCCCAGGCGTGGCCGCGGGTGATGCTCCAACTGGTCTTGAACGACTCGATGACGCCCAGGCGGGGACCGGCGGGGTCGGCGCAGAGCAGGGTTGCGAAGTACAGGCGGACGCCCACCCAGAGCATCACGCCGAGCATGCCGAAACCGAGCAGAACGGTGAGGGCGATCATCGCCGGGCCGGCGCTGCCGAAGCCCGCCAGGGCGCCGATCGCCACGCCGAACGGGACGAGCACCAGGTACATGAGTGCGTAGGTGAGGAACGTGATCGCGACGATCGCGCCCCACCGCCTGAAGCCGACAGTCAGGTCGCCGAACTCCGCCGGCTCGCCACGAAAGAGCCGGACGGCGATGTAGATGGGCCCGATGGCAAGCGGGGTGATCACGAGGATCTGCGCGAGCGCGGAGACCGGCGTGATGAGGGCGTCCGAGCCGACGATCGCGAGATCGAGCAGCCCCGCCACGAACCCGATCACCCAACTGAGCACCAGCGCGGTGACAGATGCACCGACGATCAGGCCCCATCGCGATGCATAGGTCTGGTGGGCGAGGGAGAGGATGTTCCTGGCGGTCGGGAGAACGGGCGCGGCGAGCGGTGTCGCGGGGTCGGTTTCCATCGGTCTTCCTGTGGGTGCCGAGACAGGGGGGGGGGGAGGTGGGGGCGAGTTTAGCCCGACCGGCGGAGGTTGAGGATCAGTTCGACCTGTCCG
>CAZFSO010000002.1:0-10041 GCA_964522095.1 uncultured Phycisphaeraceae bacterium
CCTGGATGCGCACGCCGTGGTGCGTCTCGTAGCGCTCCTTGAGCCCGCGCAGGATGGCCACCGTCTCCTCGACGCTGGGCGCGTCGACGAGCACCTTCTGGAAGCGCCGCTCGAACGCCGCGTCCTTCTCGATGTGCTTGCGGTACTCGTCCAGCGTGGTCGCGCCGATGCACCGCAGTTCGCCCCTGGCCAGCGCCGGCTTGAGCAGGTTGCCCGCGCTGACCGCCCCCTCGGCCGCGCCCGCCCCGATGATCGTGTGCAGCTCGTCGATGAACAGGACCACCTGCCCGTCGCTGGACGTCACCTCGCGCAGCACCGCTTTGAGCCGGTCCTCGAACTCGCCGCGGTACTTCGCGCCCGCCAGCAACTGCCCGACGTCCAGCGCGATGATTCTCTTATCCTTCATCCCCTCCGGGCAGTCGCCGTTGACGATGCGCAGCGCGATGCCCTCGGCGATGGCCGTCTTGCCCACGCCGGGCTCGCCGATCAGGACCGGGTTGTTCTTCGTGCGCCGGCTGAGCACCTGCATGCACCGGCGGATCTCCTCGTCGCGCCCGATCACCGGGTCGAGTTTGCCCGAGCGCGCCCGCTCCGTCAGGTCGATGCCGTACTTCTTGAGCGACTCGAACGAGCCCTCCGCGCCCGGGTCCGTCAGTTTCTCAACCCCCGACGCCTTGCGGATCTCGCCGACCGCGCGCCGCACCTCGGCCGCCCCGACGCCGCACACCTGCAGGGCGTCCTTCGCCGGCCCGGACACCTGCGTCAGCGCCGCAAGCAGGTGCTCGGTGCTCACGTACGCGTCGCCCATCGACTTCGCCTCGGCCTCGGCCTTGCCGAGGATCTCGACCATCGCCCGCCCGGCCTGGCCCGCGCCCGACGACGTGGTCGGCAGCCGCTTGAGTTCGCCCGCCACGATCCCCGCCAGACGGTCCACCGGCGCCCCGATCCGCCCCAGCACGCTCGCCGTCGGCCCGTTGCGGTCCTCCAGCATGGCCGCGAGCAGGTGCAGCCCGCCGACCTCCGGGTGCGACGCCCCCGACGCCGCGGTCTGCGCCCCCGCCAGAGCCTCCTGAGCCGCCGAAGTGAACCGATCCATCCGCATGGGGTGCCTCCTTCCGCCCCGCCGAACCGGCCGGGACGCACCAGCACCCATGCAACCGGCGCGCCGGACCGGCGATTCCGCCCGGAGCCGCCCCCGGACCGCAACAACCGCGTCCACAACGCCTTGCGCCCGCCCCCAGCCTGCCACTCCGGCAGGCCCGCCCGCGCGTCATGCCGCGCCGTGCTTGCTCACCGCAACACGAGATCCGCCACCTGCGCCCGGTGCGCCCCGCTCCGCGTCCGCAGCAGCCGGTACCCCGTCGCCCGCCACGCCGGGCCGACCAGCGTCAGGTCGATGTGCCAGCCGCCCAGGCCCAGCAGCGCGTCCACCGCCGCGTTCGGATGCTCCGGCCGCCACGAGCCCGACCAGCCCCACCCCGCCTGCCCGAACGCCCCGGTCATCCCCGGCGTCAGACGCTCCAGCGACGCCGAACCCCGCAGCGTGTTGAAGTCCCCAACCACCACGTCCGGCTCGGGGACCCGCGTGACCTCTCCCGTCGACCGCCACCGCCCCCGGTCGTTCGCCGCCAGCGCCGGGCCTTCCCACGCCTCGATAACCCCCCGCGCCCGCGCCATCACCTCATCACGCCACAGCGACGGGTCGCTCGGCAGGTCCACCGCCCACACCACGAGCGGCCGCCCCAGCCCCCCGAACCGCTCGCCGGGGTCCAGTTCGAGCCACAGCACGAACCCGGGATCGCGGGCCGTGCGCCAGGTCCCGTCCGCCCCGTCCGGTGGCGCCAGCGACACCATCCCCGCCCGAAGAATCCTCAACCGCGACGCGACCATCGCGTGACCCAGCGACACGAAATGCCCCGGCCGCCCCGTCGTCTCCACCCCACCGCTCAGCCGCAGCGCCGTCTCGCCCGGCGGCGAGAGCGCCGCCATCGCCCCCACCGTCTCCCCACGGAACCGGTCGTACCGCGCGTTGACCACCACCACCAGGTCCGCCCCCGCACCCGCGATCACGCCCCCGCTGTCCGCCATCCCGTACCCGCCGGACTGGTTCCAGTGCAGCACCCGGAGCGTCCGCTCCCGCGGCTCCCCACGCACCCCGACCGCCGCCCGGTGCAGGTTCCACTCGCCGAACGCGAGCCACACGCCCGCCGCCACGCACCCCGCCAGCAGCAGCGGCCGGGCCATCAAGCCCCCCGTCCGCAGCGCCGCCCGACCCGCCAGCACCGACACCCCCCACAGCACCCACGCCAACCCGACGCTCCACAACCCCGGAACCCACCACAGGTACTGCGACCAGTGCGTCGAATCGGTCAGCACCCGACCCGCCGCGAAAACGCCCAGCGCACCCAGACCCAGCAGCGCCAACCCCCGGGCCGTCCACGGCAGCACCCGGCGCCGAAGCACCCCCGCCCCCCCGGACGCACGCCCCCGGTCATCCGCCGATCTGCCCCGACGACTCGCCATGCCCTGCGCCCCGACCCCCCCACTATCATGCCGCCCCAACCCCCGCCAACCTCCCACAAACCGCCCCGACCCGTCACCGGAGACGCCATGAACAGCACGGACTGGTCCAGCCAACGCGTCATCGTCACCGGCGGCGCCGGATTCCTCGGACGCCACGTCATCCGGGGCCTCAACGCCCGCGGCGTGAGCGACGACCGGATCTTCATCCCCCGGCGCCGAGACTACGACCTGACCGAACAGGACGACTGTATCCGCCTCTACCGCGAAGCCTTCGGCCCCGACAAGACCACCATGGTCATCCACCTCGCCGCCGAGGTCGGCGGCATCGGCGCCAACCGGGCCAACCCCGGGCGCTACTTCTACGCCAACATGGCCATGGCCCTGCACCTCATCGAACAGGCCCGCCTCGACGGCCTCGTCGAACGCGGCGGCAAGTTCGTCCAGACCGGCACCATCTGCGCCTACCCCAACCTCACGCCCGTCCCCTTCAAGGAAGACAACCTCTGGAACGGATACCCCGAGGTCACCAACGCCCCCTACGGCGTCGCCAAGAAGGCCGCCTGGCAGATGCTCGACGCCTACAAACTCCAGTACGCCATGAAGGGCGTCTACGTCCTGCCCGTCAATCTCTACGGCCCGCACGACAACTTCGACCTCTTCTCCTCCCACGTCATCCCCGCACTCATCCGCAAGTGCATCGAGGCCAAGGACCGCGGCGACGACCACATCGAGGTCTGGGGCACCGGCAGCGCCTCCCGAGAGTTCCTCTACGTCGAGGACTGCGCCGAAGGCATCCTCACCGCCGCCGAGAAGATGGACGACCCCGAGCCGATCAACCTCGGCACCAACATGGAAATCACCATCCGCGACCTCGTCCACCTCATCGCACGCCTCACCGGCTTCGCCGACGAATCCACCATCGAACAGAAAATCCGCTGGGACGCCACCAAGCCCGACGGCCAACCCCGCCGCTGCCTCGACGTCACCCGCGCCAAACAACGCCTCGGTTGGCAAGCCAAAGTCGGCTTCGAAGAAGGCCTGAAACGCACCATCGAGTGGTTCGCGAAACACCGGCACGAGGCGGAGACGAGGGTGTGAGGATCTCCACCAGGAAGGTCAATCGCGTCTTTACCGGAGCGGCCCGCACCGGCTTGTGCGTCTCCGTATGCTCGTTGATGGCACTTGTTCTCGGATGCCGTGCTCAGGAAGGAACCGCCGTGCCGCCACAAGCGATGGACGAATCACGATTCTGGTCAATCTTTGAGCCCGTCTCGGCGATCCCGGGCGAAGAGGTCGAGCAGCAGGAGGAAGCGCTCGCCAGGCAACTCTCTGAACTGTCCGACGAGGATCTCATCGCCTTTCAAGCGACCTACGAGCGTCTGCACGCGCTGGCCTACCGCTGGGACCTCTGGGAAGTCGCCTTCCACACCGGCGGCGGCTGCTCGGACGACAGTTTCGCCTATTTCCGCAACTGGCTCATTGGACGCGGCCGCGACGCGTTCTACGCGGTGTTGGAGAACCCCGACAACCTCGCGGACCACCCGATGGGCGAGGAACCGGCCCTCACGGCTCAATCCGTCGAGTGGGACCTGCTCCCCGGTCAGATCTGGGAGGAGCGTGACGACTCCCGAGATTCCGACGCGTGGTACAACCTGCTCCCCCCGCCCGACGACAACCGGAGTTCGGACCCCGCCGGAGAGCCGTTCGACGAGGACGACGTCGACGCCTTCCGGTCCCGCTTCCCACGGCTCGCTGACATGTACGGCGTCCCCTGAATCTGCAAAGACCAGTGCCCCGAAGGGGCACCGGACTGTTGCCACGGGCGCACGCGGCAAGCCGCAGGCGCAAGCGCGTAGCCCGTGATCACCAGCCCGCGCCTCCTCCTGCCCCGAGGGGCAGAGGAACCTCCGAACTCTCGCCTTCGCGCTTCCATCAGACCTCGGAAACGGAGACAATGCAGGCCCCGACCCCTTCCCCGGAGCCCACATGCCCAGACCCCGACTCGTCGCGATCCTGCTCGCCGCCCTGACCCTCGCCGCCGGCGCCCAACCCACGCCCCCACCCGGGTTCACCTACCAGGGACGCGTCAAACTCGGCGGCGCACCGCTCGACCAGCCGACCCAGGCCCGCTTCCGCCTCTTCGCCAGCCCGGACGGCGCCGACCAGGTCGGCCCGACGCTGGCCGCCGCCATCACCCCCGACGCCGACGGCGTGTTCACCACCACGCTCGACTTCGGCGTCGCATTCGGCCCCGAACCACGATACCTCGAAGTCTCGCTCGCAGACCCAGAGAACCTGGCGTCCTTCATCCCGCTTTTGCCCCGCACGCCCGTCCAGCCCGTGCCCCTCGCCCAGCACGCCCTCAGCGCCCCGATCCCGACCCTCGCCCAGGTCAGCGACAACCTCTTCTCCCACGAGCCCGGCGGCCACGTCGACCTCGCCACGGGCGATTCCTTCCAGAGCGGCTTGCGCCTGTTCAACAACATCGACAAGGGCCTGACCCTCTCCCGCCCCGGCATCCAGTCCACCCTCGACCTCACAGTGAACACCTCGGAGAACCTGGAACTGCGGTCCACGAAGAACTTCAGCCTCCGTGCCACAGCCGGCCAAGGCGCCATCCAGACGCAAACGATCCTCGAACTGCTGAGTGGGATGACCCTCAAACTCCAGGCGCAGGCCAACATCACCGCGACCGCCCCCGTCGTCAACATCGCCGCCGCGGCCACGCTGAGTCTCGACGGCTCCATCGTCGACATCGACGCGGGGACCGTGTTCGTCAACGGCCACGTGTTCATGAACAACCACGCCGTCCTGCTCGGCCTGCTCCAGGCGACCAACGCGGCCCTGAGCGGGAACCTTCAGGTCGGCGGGAGCGCCTCCAAGCCCGGCGGCGGACCCTGGGCCGCCCTCTCCGACGCCCGCACCAAGAAGAACGTCCAGGCCCTCCCCGGTTCGCTGGACCTCCTCAACGCCCTCCGCCCCGTCTCGTTCGAGTATAAAGACCCCGACGCCCCCCACACCGCACCCGGCACCTTCCTCGGTTTCCTCGCCCAGGAGGTCCGCCCCGTCCTGCCGCACTGGGTCACTGAAACCTCCGACGGCACGCTCATGCTCACCCCCCAGGGCTTCGAGGCCCTGACCGTCCGCGCCATCCAGGAACTCGATGCCAACCACCGCGCCGCCACCGCACGCCTCCAGGCCGAGAACGCCGAACTGAAAGCCCGCCTCGACGCCCTCGAGCACGCCCTGGCGCGGCTCGCCGCGCCCAAGGACTGAGCCGCGGGCCCACGCCGTACCATCACCCCGATGCCCGATCAGCCCGGCGCCATCCGCTTCTGCACCCAGAACCCCCGCACCAACGCAGAGCGCGACGCCCTGCTCGCCGCCGGCTGCGTGCTGCGCGACTGCCTGTCCAACTGCTCGCGCTGCTTCGAGACCCGCTTCCTCTGCGTCGGCGACACGTCCATCGAGGGCGAGGACTACGAGACCATCCTCGCCCAGGCCCGCGCGCTCCTCGACCCGCCCGCCCCCCCGACCACCCCCGCCCCCCCCACCAGCGGCCCGACCGGCCCATGAAAAAACCCCGCCGGAGCGGGGTTCGAAGAACGGTCCGAACGAACCTCAGCGACGACGCATCGAACGCACGCCGAAGCCCACCGCCAGCAGGCCCGCGCCCGCGAACGCGGCCGGGGGCAGCGGGACGATGTACAGCATGTCCTGCTGCCCGCCCGCCACCGCCGCGCTCAGACCCGGGGTCCGCAGCGAGGCGTCGAAGGTCGCCTCGTCCATCAGCACGTTGTAGTACGCGGCCAGCGCCGAACTGGTCTGCGCCGCCCCGACCTGCACGTCGAAGCCCAGCGCCACCCAGACCGCCGCCTGGATCGCGCCCATCTTGCCCAGGTAGCCGGCGTCGCCGGCGTCACCCTGCAGGCGCCCGTCGATCCAGCCCAGCGCGATCGCGTTGGCGATCACCGCGCTGACCGCGTCCGCCTTGGCCTGCCCGTAGGGCGCGCCCGGCATCGGGGCCTCCGCCAGGTCCACGATCTCGTACGAGGTGGTCCCGACGACCGCCACCTCGGCCACGTCGATGCAGAAACTGTTGAACGACTCGCCCATCCGGGCGCCGTTCGCGAAGGTGTGCATCATGTGGCCCGCGTAGTAGGTCGTGCCGGCCACGCGCAACTTCATCGCGGCCCCGCCGCCCGAAACGCCCACGAAGTTCAGATCCACCGTGCCGGCCATCGCCGTCCCGGCGGCCATCGCCACCGCCGCAACCGCGGCCTTGTTCCAACTGACCATGTCATCTCTCCCGGTTGTTGTCTTCGATGGGGCGACGCGAACACATGGACGCCCCGGTCGTGTCCGGCCCCAGTGTGGACCCAGACACGCCTGGGTTCAATCCCCCGCCCCCGATTCAGGTCAACTTTGCGCAAAAACCCCGGTCAGACCGGCGTTATGGGGCCACCCCTGGTCCCGGAACCTTCCCAGCCCCCCGCCCCTCCAAAGGCAAACGCCCGGGCCGAGGCCCGGGCGTCACCCATGCAACCACACACGAAGGAGTCGGATCGATCACTTGCGCCGGCGGAGCGTCCGCACGCCGCCGAGGCCGAGCATCACGCCCGCACCGGCGAAGGCGGCCGGGGGCAGGGGCACGACGTAGAGCATGTCCTGGCGACCGTCGGCGACCATCGCCCGCAGGCCGGAGATCCGGGCCGCCGGATCGAAGGTCTGGGCGTTCATCAACTGGTCGTAGTAGCCCGCCAGGCCCGCCGAGGTCTGCGAGGCGTGGAGTTTCACGTCCCCGCCGATGACCTCCCACAGCGCCGCCTGGATCGCGCCCATCTTCAGGAGATAGCCGGCCTGGTCCGCGTCGCCTTGCAGGCGGCTGTCGATCCAGCCCAGCGCCACCGCGTTGGCCACCACCGCGTTGATCTGGTCCGCCACCGCCTGCCCGTAGGGCGTGCCCGGGGCCGGCGCGTCCGCCAGGTCCACCACCCGGTAGGTCGCGACGCTGTTGATCGCCGACTCGCCCAGGTCGATGCAGAAACTCTCGAACCGCTCGCCCGCACGCATGCCGCTCGTGAACTCGTGGGTCATGTGACCGGCGTAGTAGGTCGTGCCGCCCACCCGGAGTTTCGCCGCCGAGCCGCCGCCGGCCACCTGGAGGAACTTCGCGTCCAGCGTGTCGGCCCCGGCCACCGCGGCCCCGGCCCCCAGCACAAGCATCATCAGTCGGGTCTTCATGGCGTTGCTCCTCCCGGGTCACGGGCGTTCGGTTCTGAGGTTTCGATCCCGCCGGCCCCTCGCCCGGCACGGATGAACCTACCCCCGATTCCGGCGTCGCCCACCCCCCGAAGAGCGACGCCGCACCCGATGCGCCTTACCGGGCCCACCAAACCAACCCAACCCCGCACCTTGACAAGCAAGACGCCCGCGTGCCCCCTGCGCCCTATGCCGGGCGCTCGGAGCCTCTCGCCTGAGGCCCTGTTGGCAAGTCGCCAGTGGCCCGTCCCAAACCTCATTACAAGACAAAGGCGGTGTCTCCCACGAGAAGACACCGCCTCAGCGCGCTCATGCGTCCCGCTCAGGGGGCGGGAGCCCTCGCACGCAAACCGCCAGCCGGCGACGGAAGAAACTCCCGAGCGACCGTCCAGCGGCGGACCCCTGGTTGTGGCCGACCACGACGCCGGCCTCGGTAGCATCCCCGATCCGGTGGCGTTTGTCAAAGCCTTTTTCCCGGTTCGCGGACCACCCGCCGTCCCGGTCAAGCCGGCCCGGCACCCCCGCCCTCCCAGGCGTCCGACGAGAGGGTGAACCGCACGCGGCTGACCGGCGCCCGGGCGATGGCCCGCAGGTCGTCCAGCCCCCCGGACCGCAGCCACCGATCGGCGTTGTGCCGGTCCGACGCCGAGCGGCAGGCCACCGACAGGGTCCCCGCGCGCAGGTCGGTCACGCGGCAGTTGGCGGCCACCTCGTCCGGGGCCGCCGCCGCCCACGCCTCCGACGCTCGCGACGCTTGGGCGCTGAGTTTCCGGACGCTCTTGACCAGCCGCTCGAGTTCCTCCCCGACGCCCCGGCCCCGCTCCGGGCGCACCCGGTGCCCCCGGAGCCGCTCCAGAGCCGCCGCATCCGCCCCGACTGGCCGCTCACGCCCGCGCATGCCGGAGTCTACCGGCCCGGCGCGCCGCCCGGTAACCCGCCCCACCACCCCAACCCGGCCCGAGCCCGGCCATGGGCGACAAATCCCGCCCGCAACAGGGGATATACGGCCCCGCGGACGGTACACTCAGGATGCCGGGCGCCTGTCCCGGCCAGAGAGACGGGCGGCGGACCTGAGAGACCCGCCGCCGCACGAAAACCCCGTTGGAGGGGAAGAAAGAGAGACCCCATGCGCCGATCCGTGATGATGTCCGCCGCCGTGCTGTCCTGCGCCGGAGCCGCCGCGTCCGCGTCCGTGTTCCAGGAATGGAACCTGATCGTCCGCCACAACCTCAACATCACCTCCGAGGTGGACGGCTCGGCCCTCATCGGCGGCAACGTCGCCGGCACCTCCAACTACGCCGTCCAGGGCGTCACCGCCTCCAACGGCGCCGGCCTGATGGTCGGCGGGAACGTGGCCGCGGGGACCAACCTGCAGATCAACAACGGCGGGCACTTCCACTCCGCCGGGTCGGTCTTCGGCATCGTCAACCTCAACGGCGGCGGGCAGTCCTTCACCAACCCCGCCATCCCCAACGTCGTCAGCAACGCCTTCAACCAGGCCACCGCGTTCTCCGGCTACCTCGCCGGCCTGAGCGCCACCGGCTCGGTCGACGGCGCGGGCAACATGAACGCCTCGACCGTGCAGATCGGCTCGGAGAACGTGGCCGTCTACAGCATGACCCAGGCCAGCCTCAACGGGCTGGGCCAACTGAACCTCAACGTGGGCTCGGCCGACACCATCGTCATCAACTTCGACGCGTCGGCCTCCGGCGGGCACGCCAACTTCGCCGCGCCCCCGAACTTCGTCGGCGGGCTCAACCAGGCCAACTCCGCCAGCATCGTCTGGAACTTCATCAACACCACCTCCATCAGCGTCAACAACAACTTCAACGGCATGATCCTGGCCACCGACGCCGACCTCCAACTCCTCGGCGGCGGCATCAACGGGACCGTCGTGGTCGACAACGTCTCGGTCATGAACGCCGAGATCCGCCGCCACACCTTCTCGAGCACCATCCCCGCCCCCGGCACCCTCGGCGTCCTCGCCTTCGGCGCCCTCGCCGCCCGCCGCCGGCGCTGATCTGCTCTCCACCACCCCCACCAAACCCGGCAAATGCCGGGTTTTTCTGTGTCACCGCCCCACGGTGCCGTGCTCTTCGTCCTCGAAGAGCACGCGATGGGGCGAGGGCGATCCTTCCACGCGGCCATCACCCCTCCGGGGTGAAGAGGGCAACGGGGCCTCGTTCCCGCGGGTTCCGCTGCGCTCCACCCGCGGCTACTGGCGTTCACCCCTCCGGGGTGCAGACAACGCCAGGT
>CAZFSO010000002.1:10141-11443 GCA_964522095.1 uncultured Phycisphaeraceae bacterium
CTCCCCCACGGTGCCGTGCTCTTCGTCCTCGAAGAGCACGCGAACCCGTCCCGCGCGCCAGAACGCACAACGCGTGCTCTTGTCAGAGCACAAGAGCACGGCACCGGCGCCGCCCCGCTTCGGATCAAGATTCCGTCAGGGGGTCGGGTGTGGTCGGGCGCGGCGTATCATGCCCGCCCATGGGCACCCGGATCGAGATCGGCAAACTCGTCAAGGTCTTCGGGCAGGGTCAGGCCGCGGCCCGGGCCGTGGACGGGATCGACCTGACCATCGAGCCGGGCGAGTTGTTCTTCCTGCTCGGCCCGTCGGGCTGCGGCAAGACCACGCTGCTGCGCATGATCGCCGGGTTCATCGACCCCACGGCCGGGCGCATCGCCTTCGACGGCAAGGACGTCACGCACGCGCCGCCCAACAAGCGCAACACCGGCATGGTGTTCCAGTCCTACGCGCTCTGGCCGCACATGACCGTCGCGCAGAACGTCGCGTTCGGGCTGAACGTGCGCAAGATCACCGGGGAAAAGCAGGCCCGGATGGTCCGCCAGGCCCTCGCCGCCGTGCAGATGGAGCGCTACGCCGACCGCAAGCCCACCCAACTCTCCGGCGGCCAGCAGCAGCGCGTGGCGCTGGCGCGCGCGATGGTCATCAAGCCCGACGTGCTGCTGCTCGACGAGCCGCTGTCGAACCTCGACGCCAAACTGCGCAACGACCTGCGCCTGGAGATCCGGCGCATCTGCAAGGCCTCGGGCATCACGACGGTCTACGTGACGCACGACCAGAAGGAAGCGCTGAGCATGGCCGACCGCATCGCGCTGATGCGCGACGGCCGGGTCGTGCAGTTGGGCTCGCCGCGTGACCTCTACCGAGCCCCCAAAAGCCGCTTTGTCGCCGAGTTCCTGGGCGAGACCAACCTCATCGCCGCGCAGCGCGAGTCCCCCACCACCCTGCGCGTCGAGGCCGGCCCGTTCGAAGCCACCCGCCTCAACACCCAAACAAACACCGACTCAGGTTTGTTCTCGATCCGTCCGGAAGCGACGGCCCTGGTCCCGGTCGGCGAGCCGGGGTCGCTGCAGGGGGCGCTACTGGAAACCACCTATCTCGGGGAGACAGCTCAGCACCTGGTCGAGGTGGCGGGGTGTCCGCCGATCAAGGTGGCGGAGATGAACCCGTTCGGGTCGTCGAGCCGCGTGCACCCGGAACGCGGCGACCTGGTGGGCGTGCGCTTCGACCCCGGCGAGGTCGTGCCGGTCGAGGCGGATTGAGGCCGGACGAGTTGTTGAGATCCGACGAGCCGCGACCGTGAGG
>CAZFSO010000002.1:11543-20576 GCA_964522095.1 uncultured Phycisphaeraceae bacterium
GTGTGTCGCGGCTCGTTGATGCGTTCGGTCGGTTGATGGGCTTCGGTCACGCGGCCCGGCGGCCGTCCGCGTGCTCGGGCAGCTCGACCACCACCTCGGCGCCGGTGTCCGTGCGGTCGGCGAAGCGGATCGACCCCCCGACTGAGTCCACGAGGTGGCGGCACAGCGCGAGGCCCAGCCCGTGCCCGACGTTGGGCGTCTGCCCGCGGCGCCATGGCTCGAACAACGCCTCGGCCATCTCGGGGTGGACGCCGGGGCCGTCGTCGCGCACGCGGATCTCGAGGGCGTTCCATGTGGAACATCCGACGCGGATGGCGGCGGGGGGGTGGTCGTCGGTGGTGTGCCCGAAGCCGCACACGGCACGCCGGGCCGCCAGGACGCGGACACCCCCGGACCCGCCCGTGCCCCCCACCGCCCGCCAGGCGTTCAGGTACAGGTTGACCAAGACCCGCTCGAGCGCGTCAGGGTCGATGCCGGCCCGCAGACCGGGCAGCACGCCTTGGGCGTCGAACCGGGGACGGGCCTCGGGCGGCAGGGCGTCCAGGGCGCGGTGGTGGGCGTCGAGCACCGAGCAGTCGCCCGGCAGCGGCTCGTCGGCAGCCGCCAGGATCGCCTCGGCGACCCGCCCGGCGTGCAATCCCAGTCGGGCGATACGAACGCTCAGTTCCCGCACCCGGTCCGGGTCGTCGGCGCAGCGTTCGATGAGTTGGGCGGTGCCGGCAACCTTCGTGGCGATGCCTCGGACCTCGTGGGCAATCATGGCCGCCAGCGTGCCGAGCACGCCGAGGCGCTCGGCGCGGTCTGAGTCTGCCTGCAGGTCGGTCAGGTCACGTTGCAGTCGGTCCAGACGGTCCAGCACGCGGAAGGGGTCGGGGTGTCGAGGGTCGACCGGCACAAGCCGCAGCATCGGCACGAACGGTGGGGGGCTTGAGGGGGAGTGGGGAGCGTGAGGGACGAGGCTCCAGGGATTCAGCACCGGGCACGCGGGGAGTGGACGATGGGCAATGGGCAATGGGGGCGGATAGGGGATGCGAGCGTCGGTGAGGATTCTGACAGGGCTCGTTCCACGTGGAACGCCTGTTCCGTGCCGAACTCTCAAAATGGGTGCTTGATGCGAGCGCCTGCTTCTCTGTCGCCCATTGCCTATTGCCTATTGCCCATCGCCCCCGCATGCCCAGGTGCCCAGTGCCTAGTTCTAGTGCCTAATGCCTAGTGCCCAGTGCCTCATCCCCCGCCTCGGCCAGGAACGGCCCATCGCCCGGTTCCAAGGCCCCGCCGCTGGCCAGCCAGGCCTTGGTGGATTCGGGGTAGATGGTCAGGTCGGCGGCGGCCGCCAGGTCGACCCAGACGAAGGCGATGTGGTCCTCGCTGCTTGGCACCTCGTCGGGCATGGTGGGGGCCGGGCCAAGGCGGTCGACGCGGAAGATCAGGGTGATCTCGTGGCGGTTCTTGCCCTTCTGGGTGAAGATCTGCTCTTCGGTGACGAGCAGGGGGCCGACGGCGCAGTCCAGGCCGCACTCTTCGCGGATCTCCCGGGCGAGCGCCTGGCGGGCCGGCTCGCCGAACTCGATGTGCCCGCCGGGCAGGTAGTGGTAGGCGTGCTTGACGCTCTTGCAGAGCAGGACGCGTCCGCCGGAGCGGATGAGGCCCCGGGCGATGGTCTCGATGGGCTGGTGCATGGGCCCATGGTAGCCGCCGCTGACGATGCCCGGGTCCGGGTGTACCATGGGTCCAAGGAGTCAGACACATGGCGAACGGATCCGCGTCGTCCAAGAAGCCCGCCCGCCTCGGCCGGGGTTTGAGTGCTCTGGTCGGGACCACGCCGCCGGTTCGGGTGGACCCGCCCGGCGCTGACGTTACCCAAACATCTCCCGATCATCCCGGTCTGCTCATGCTGCCGGTGTCGTCGATCCGTGCGAACCCGCACCAGCCGCGTCGGTCGTTCGAGGAGGGGGCGCTGGCGGCCTTGGCTGAGTCGATCAAGAAGGACGGCGTGATGCAGCCCGTCGTCGTGCGGGCGGTGGGGGACCGGGCGTACGAACTGGTGGCCGGCGAGCGTCGTCTCCGTGCGGCTCGCCTGGCGGGGGCCGAGACCATCCCCGCGGTCGTGCGCGAGGCCGACGACCGCACGAGCGCCGAACTGGCGTTGGTCGAGAACCTGCTGCGGGCCGACCTGAACCCGGTCGAGCGGGCGATGGCGTTCCGCGACCTGATCGACCGGCACGGGCTGACGCACGCCGAGGTGGGCGACCGGGTGGGCATGGACCGGGCCAGCGTGTCCAACCACTTGCGTCTGCTGGAGTTGGACGAGCGCGTGCTCTCGATGGTCGCCGAGGGGCGCCTGGGCTTCGGTCACGCGCGGGCGCTGCTGGGCGTGCAGGACGCCGATGCGCGGCTGGCGCTGGCGGTGCTGGCGAGTGAGGAGGGCTGGAGCGTGCGTGCGGTCGAGCGTGCGGCTCGCGACCTGACGAACACAACAGCGCCGGCCGCGGACGGGCCGACCGATGCAAGCCCAGCCCCGACCAACGCGCCCGTACCCGCTGACAACAACGCACGCGCCCGCGCGGTGCTGGACGACATGGAGCGGCGCTTGTCCGAACACCTGGGCACGCGCGTGACGCTCAAGACGGACCGTTCGGGGCGGAAAGGCTCGCTGACGCTGGAGTTTTTCACCTTGGATCAGTTCGACGGGCTGCTCGAGCGGCTCGGCTATCGTCACGATGTTTCGTAAGCATTCTGTTTGGTTCAGTTCCATCTCGAAGTTAGAACTGACTGGTTCGCGTCGGTTCGCCTAGTATGTTGTCAGCGACCGTTGTGCCAGACGCAACTCTGCGTTTCCTCCCTTGGGCACACGGCGACCTTCTGCAAGAGGAACCTGACAAATGGCCAAGCGCACGAAGAAGAGTTCCGCCCGTGGCGGACGCAAGCCCTCTGAACCCGCGGCCCCTCGATCGAACGGCGGCTCGGGCCTCGAGACCCTGTCGGTCAGCGAGTTGCAGGCCGAGTTGCACCGGCGTCGGCGCGGGCTGTCGCGTCTGGAGCGTCGGCGCGACAAGTTGATGAACGAGCTGTCCGAGATCAACGCCGAGATCGCCGAGTTGGGCGGTGCGCTGGCGGGCTCGGGCGGGGGCGGTCGCCGCAACGCGATGACGCTGCCGGACGCGCTGCACCAGGTGCTCAGCGGGACGACGATGTCGGTGACGGAGGCGGCCGAGGCGGTGCGGGCCGCGGGGTATCAGTCCAACGCCGCCAACTTCCGCACGATGGTCAACCAGGCCCTGCTGAAGGACAAGCGCTTCAAGAAGGTCGCGCGCGGTCAGTACACCGCCGGCTGAACCGGAGCGTTCCGCGAAAAGCACGACACCCGCCGGGGACCGGCGGGTGTTCTCGTGCGCGTTGAGTTTGTAAAGGACGCCAGGGAGCGTCGGTCGGCGCGGGGTCAGCGGCGCAGGCTGGGGTACATGGTCAGGTTGCTCGGGCGGTCGAGCAGGAACAGGCGTTCCATGTCCTCGGTGAACATGCGCAGGTTGGTGTCGGTGGTTACGGTGCGCCGGTTGTAGGCGTCGGCCCTGCGACCGGCCAGGGTGTGCATCGCGGGCGAGGGGTTGCGTCGGATCGCGCTGACGTCACCGGCGTGGCGGGGGCCGGAGGACGAGCAGCCGACGAGCGTCGAGGCGGCGGCGGCCAGCGAGAGGACGGCGACGGTGCGGCGGGTGGTACGCATGATGAACCTCGGGGCTTGCGGGGTCGTACGGTGGGCGTCGGAGCCCGTGGCTGAGTCTCGGCCCGACGCCGGGCCCGGCCCCAGCATAGGGCGTTCCGGCAGGGCGTGCGCCCGGTCGATACGCGGGTCGGCGGGCGGGGTTGCGGCTGAAGGCGCGCAACGGGCGGCGTGCGAATCTGAATGGCTTTTCATCTCCCGCCGGTCACCTCTTGTGATACGGTGGGCGGCGCAGAACAAGGACGCCCGCGGGCGGTCGGCAGGGTTTGTTTGAACCCTATGGATTCCCTGAGGGAGCCTCTGGAAAGTTTCGGGCGATGGCCAGGCCACCGACGAGTGGAAGGCCGGGATCCGGACCGGAGGCACCCACCTCGAAGCAGGGGTTTCAGACGAGCTGCCGACCGCCCGCGGGCGTTGGGTTCGGTTTAGGGGCCGCCGGCCGTGCGGCTGCGGTCGGGGAGGTGGGCGGCTCAGGGCTGGTGCTGGGGCTGTGCCTGTCCGAGTTGTTCGGGGGCGACTTTGCCGGCGACGTCGGAGGTGACCCAGCGGTACTTGCCGCTGGGCGCGGGCGGAATGTCGTCCATGAATCGGAAGTCGACGCGGGTGTTCTTTCCCATCAGCGACTGGAGGTCGTGCCGGATGGTCTGCTGGGCGGCGGCGGGCAGTTCGTCCCGCGGCACGACGCGGACCTCGATCTCTTCGAGCGTCTTCTGGTGGACCTGGTACTTGATGATGTGCTTGAGGTGCGGGTTGACGGCCTGGGCGAGCACGCCGCTGTGCATGAACCCGCCGCGTGCGGTGGGGAGCATGTCGAAACTGCGACCGATGATCCCGCTGAAGGTGGCGTAGGGCAGGCCGGGTGGCGGGTCGTCGTGGCTGGCGATCAGGTCTCCCTGGCGGTACCGGATGAACGGGAAGGCGTGGCTGAAGAGGTTGGTCATGAGCAGTTCGCCGGAGTCGAGGCGTTCTGCGAGGATGACGTCCTCGTTGACGCGCATGTGGCCATCGGGGTCCGGCTCGGCGACGTTGCCCATCTCGACCGAGCCGTAGTGCTCGAGGATGGGGCACTGGAACGCCTCGGCCATGGCCTTTTTCTGGAAGTCGTAGAGTTTTTCGCTCTCGGTGACGACGGCTCGGAGGGCGGGGCCCTTGAGGGTGCGTCCTTCGTGGAGGAGGTGCTGCGCGATGCAATAGAGAGCGGTGACGTAGCCGTGGAGGTAGACCGGGTCGAACCGGTCGATCTTGCGGACCGCCTCGCGGACGTTGTCGTTGGTGAGGCTGTAGGCGTCGACGGAGATGGAGTTGTTGAGCCAGTCCCGGAGTTTGAGGCGTGCGTCGTTGCGCCAGATCTTGATCCTGGTGTTGGCGAAGTGGTGTCGGCGGCCCCAGATGTAGCCGCGTCGGTCGCCGAGGCGGATGTCGAACCGTCGCAGGGCTCTCCAGAGGCAGCAGTAGCCGTAGTCGGACTTGGTGCGGTGGCTCCGGAGGTAGAAGGGCTGGCCGCTGCTGCCGCTGGTCTTGGTGGTGACCATCTCGGCCATCGGGAAGGCGTCTGACTGGAAGTTCTCGATATCGGCGATGTAGTCGGCCTTGGAGGTGATGGGCAGGGTCGCGTAGTCGAGGTCGTCGCCGGGGCGGTAGCCGCTGTCGGCGGCCCACTGGCGGTAGAACGGCACGTGGGCGACGGCGTGGTCGACGAGGTGGCGCAGGCGCGCGCGCTGGAGTTCGAGCAGTTTGTCGCGGGGCATCAGGTCCACCGCGACGCAGTCGCGCCAGTAGCCCTCGGCGTAGGGGTGGTGGCGTCGGTCCTTGAACAGGATGCGTCGGTTGCGGGTGAACTGTGCGAAGGACTCGATCGGCGCGGCCGGGTCGGCCTTGATGGTGGGGACGTCGAGCATGGTGTTCCGACTGGCCTGGTGCGGCCGACTGGATTCCTGGGCCTCCCGACGCCGGGGAGGGAGTCTACTGGTCGTGGCCGGTGAAGGCGGGCAGTTCGTGGCCGGCGTCCTTGAGGGTTTTTTCGCGTCGGGCCAGTTCGAGGTCGTGGTCGACCATCATGGCGGCGAGTTGTTCGACGGTGGTCTCGGGGACCCAGCCGAGTTTGGCCTTGGCCTTGGCGGGGTCGCCGAGGAGCAGGTCGACCTCGGCGGGGCGGAGGTAGCGGGGGTCGAACTCGACGTGGTCGGCGAAGTTCAGGCCGGCGTGGGAGAAGGCCAGTTCGGCGAAGTGGCGGACGGAGATGGTCTTGCCGGTGGCGATCACGTAGTCGTCGGCCTGGTCCTGCTGGAGCATCATCCACATCATCTTGACGTAGTCGCCGGCGTAGCCCCAGTCGCGCTTGGAGTCGAGGTTGCCCAGGAAGACCTTGTCCTGGAGGCCGAGTTTGATGCGTCCGACGGCGCGGGTGATCTTGCGGGTGACGAAGGTCTCGCCGCGGCGGGGGGACTCGTGGTTGAAGAGGATGCCGCAGGAGGCGTGCATGCCGTAGGACTCGCGGTAGTTGACGGTGGCCCAGTGCGCCATGACCTTGGCGCAGGCGTAGGGGGATCGCGGGTAGAAGGGGGTGGTCTCGGTCTGGGGGGTCTCGACGACCTTGCCGTACTGCTCGGAGGAGGAGGCCTGGTAGTAGCGGACCTGCTGGCCGGACTTGTCCTGGAAGTCACGGACGGCTTCGAGCAGGCGCAGGGCGCCCATCGCGACGGTGTCGGCGGTGAAGATGGGCATGTCGAAGGAGACGCGGACGTGGGACTGGGCGCCGAGGTTGTAGACCTCGTGGGGGCGGACGTGGTCCATGAGTTTGGAGACGCTGTTGGCGTCGCAGAGGTCGGCGTAGTGGAGTTTGAGGCTGGGGGCGGGGTTGTGGGGGTCCTGGTAGAGGTGGTCGATGCGGTCGGTGTTGAAGGTCGAGGCGCGGCGGATGATGCCGTGGACCTCGTAGCCCTTGGCGAGGAGGAACTCGGCGAGGTAGGAGCCGTCCTGGCCGGTGATGCCGGTGATGAGTGCGCGCTTGGTGTTGGGCATGGGGACGGGCTCCGGTGTTGCTCGGGCTGTTGGAAGCGGGATCGCCCGGCGGGGCCGGGTTCTCATTGTTGCGTCATCGGCCGGGCGGGGCCGGGGCTTCGCCCGGGATGGGTGGTACGCGGGCGTGGGGCGCGGGTTCGGCCGGGTGCTCGGGGGACGCGTGTTGTGCGGCCCAGGGGTCGCTGGGGCTGGTGTGTCGGGCGGGCGGGAGGGTGCCTCGGCGGACGGGGTCGCCGCGCAGTCCGAGAACCGTGATGGCCGCGAGCATCGCGCACAGCAGGCCCATCGCGACGGGGCGGAGTCGGGCGAGCGGCGTGGTGCGGAGTTCGGGCTCCTGTGCGGCGGCGAGCAGGGCGAGGAGGATGAGCAGGAATGGCTCGTGGTAGCGCTGCCAACTGTTGATGGTGGCGCTCTGGGCGACGGCGAAGGCGGTCAGCGCCCCGAGCATCAGCCATGCGGTGCGTCGGGGAACGCCGGAGAGGGCGCCGGCGAGCACGACGCCGCCAACGGGGGCCAGGATCAGGAAGGCGGCGCTCGTGCGCCCGAAGAGGACTGGGGCGGCGTGGGCGAGCGACCACCAGCCGGAGTAGCGCCCGGCGTCGGCGTCGAAGGTGGTGGGGGGGATCAGGGCGAGGAGCAGGCCGACGCCCGCGCCGGCGAGGGGGATCAAGGGGCGGTGGCGCAGGGCACGGAGCAGGGCGGGCGCGAGCCAGGGGCCGAACCCGATCGTGAGCACCGCGATCTGCACGAGGATGAAGGCGGGCGTGGCGGGGTTGACCCCGGTGATGTCGGACTGGAAGCGCGGGGGGGTCAGGCCGCCCCAGTGGCGCACGAACCACGCGACGACCAGGAACGCGGGCAGGGTCAGGGCGATGGCGGCGGCGGTGCGGGTCAGGCGGGCAGGGATCTGATCGAACAGACGGAAGGGGCGGTCGGGCCGGTCGGGGCCGAGCCAGGCGGCCAGCCAGACGACGCCCGCGGCCCACAGGTGGATCTGGCGGGTGAAGACCAGCAGGGCCAGCACGGCCGCGGCGGCGATCGTGGCGCGGGAGGGCAGGCGCTCGGGTGACAGCCGCCGGTCGGCGAGCGCGAGCATGAGGACCAGGCTGACCCCGATCCAGGCGAGGTTGTCGGGCAGGAGCCAGGCGGAGGACGAGAGGACGTAGACCGAGCAGGCCAGCGGCAGGGTGAGCAGGACGGCGTCGAGGGTGCTGGTTCTCCGGGCGCACCAGGCGGCGACGAGGGCGGCCAGGGCGGCGCCGATCAGGGCGCTGACGAGGCGGAGGGCGGTCTCGGAGTCGGCGCCGGCCGCGGCGACGGTGGCGAGGAGCAGGTGATAGCCGGGGGTGGTGGCGGTCAGGGGGTCGCTGAGGTCGAATCGGGGCCAGGCGTCGGCGAGTTGGCGGATGAAGGGCTCGTGATAGACGATCGAGTCCCAGGCGCCGCGTCCGGTGTTGTGGCCGGCGAGGGCCAGGGCGAGGGCGGGGAGGCTCGCGGCCAGGGCGGCGATGGACGCCGCGAGGAGGGCGGCCCGGCGCTGGTCGGGGAGGGCGTTCATGGTGCGGCCTCTGTGGCGGCGGGGCGGCGGAAGACGCGCAACTCGTGTGCGTACCAGAGCATGCGCGTGTCGGCCCGGTGGTGGGGGGCGAGGCCGGCGTCGGCGGCCCAGGATTCCGCGTCCTCGACGGGGACGTAGCGGATCCACTGGCGGGCCATGACGAGGTCGTGGAGGCGGTTCATGGCGGCGCAGGCGAGGGGGCGGTCGGCCATGTCCTTGTAGACGAGCACGCCGCCGGGGCGGACGCGGGCGGCGGCGTCCTTGAAGGCCTGTTCCTGCGCCTGGGGCGGGACGTGGTGGAGCACGTCGATGAGGCAAACAGCGTCGTACTGCTCGACGGGCAGGCCCTGCTGGACGGTGCGGTGTTCGAAGGCGACGGGGGTGCTGGTGAGGGCGGCCAGGCGGGGGGCCATGGCTTGGGCGAGTTCGATCGCGGGTCTGGAGGCGTCGATGGCGTGCGCGGCGGCGATGCGTCCGCGGGCGGCGAGGACGGCGACGAGCAGGCCCCCGCCGCAGCCGACGTCGAGGATGCGGGAACCGGGGGGGACCTGTGCGGCGACGGCGTCGATGGGGCAGATGCGGTGGCGGTGGTGCTGGATGAAGCGGGTCAGGCGTGGGCCATCGGAGTAGAGCAGGCGGGCGAGTTGTCCGATATCGTGTGGCGGCTCGTCGGCGTTGTTCGGCGTGTGGGTGGGCATCTGGGCGTGGTCCGGGGCGATGATACCGTCCGGGC
>CAZFSO010000002.1:20676-69189 GCA_964522095.1 uncultured Phycisphaeraceae bacterium
CCAACCGAGACGGACGCGGCCCGGCCCCGGTACACGGGGTGGCGGGCGTTCGTGAAGGTGGCGCGTCCGACGCAGTGGTCCAAGAGCGTGTTCGTGGCGGTGGGGCCGCTGTACGGCTGGTCGCAGGGGCTGGGGATCGACTGGGTGAGCGTGGCGTGGGCGGTGGTGGCGTTCAGTTTGGCGTCGAGCGGGCTGTACGTGGTGAATGACTGGTTTGACCGTGAGAAGGACCGGGCGCACCCGCGCAAGCGGCACCGGCCGCTGGCGTCGGGGGCGGTGTCGGCCCGGGCCGGGCTGGTCTACGCGTGCGTGCTGCTGGCGGGGTCGGCGGCGGCGGTGCTGATGATCGAGCGGGCGCACACGACGGCGGCGGTGGGGGTGCTGGTGGGGTTGCACGTCGCGAACGTGCTGGGCTATTCGGCCTATTTCAAGCACAAGGTCATCGTGGACGTGTTGAGTCTGGCGATGGGTTTCGTGCTTCGGGTGCTGGCGGGGTGTGCGGCGGCGGAGATCGAGCCGTCAACGTGGCTGCTCAACGCGACCTTGTTCCTGAGCATGTTCCTGGCGTTCGGCAAGCGTCTGGGTGAGCGTCGGACGCTGGGTGCGGACGCGTCGGCGGCTCGGAGCGTGCAGTTGGGGTATTCGGACAATCTGCTGCAGATGGCGGTGGTGGTGACGGCGGTGGCGACGCTGTTGACGTACGCGGGCTACGTGCAGAGCCGTGCGGAGGATTTCACGGTGCGGTTCTGGAGCGTGGACGCCGGGATGGGGGAGGTGGTGGGGGCGGGGTTCGGGCTGAATCTGTTGTGGTTGACGATGCTGCCGTCTACCTTGGCGCTGCTGCGTGCGATGGTGCAGTTGGAGCGTGGAACATACGACGACCCGACGGAGTTGGCGGTGCACGACGCGGTGGTGCGGGTGTGCGCGGTGGGGTTCGCCGGGCTGACGGTGCTCGCGGTCGCGTTCTCGGGGTGAGGGGGCCGTTTCTTGGGCCGGGGTTGAACCTTGCGGCCGGTTGGGCGGTAATTGCTTGTCGGAGAATGGCTGCGCATGTGTTGCGCGTTCTCCCGTGGTTGATTCTTGGGTCTCCGGTCGGGAGGCCGATACGGGCTTTTCGCGGCGTGTTCGTCCCTGTTCGGGGGTGTGCCGCGGTGGTCTGTGGCGGCGGCGTCTGCCGGAATGAGTTGCGCACAGCGCGTTGGAGCGGTCATGAGTGATCGGGCAAGTGGCGTGTCGGCGAGGTCGCTGGCCGGGCTGGTGGGGGCCGTGGTCGGCCTGGGTGCGTTGTCGGCTGCGGGCTGGGCGGGTTCCTGGGAGGAGCCGGCGCAGACCGAGCCTTCGGGCGAGGAGTCGCTGGACCTGTCGCAGATCGCGGCGATGGCCGCGGGTCGCGCGGCGCAGTCGCGTCCTTCGGGCGACGGGCTGCGTCCGTTCGCCGACGTGGTCAAGGACTTCAAGCGCGTGACCGGGCAGGACGGCGAGTTGTACGGCGTGTGGCACAACGAGAAGACGAACCAGTTGGTGGCCGAGTTGCCGCGTGGCTGGGAGCGTCAGAACCACTTCTTCGCGATGACGGTGTCGGGCGGCGAGGTGTTCGCCGGGCTGCAGGCGCAGGACATCTACACGCAGTGGCGCCGGGTCAACGACCGGATGGCGTTGATCGTGCCTCAGATCGAGGTCCGTTCGAGCGGCGACCAGGAGAGCAAGGACTCGATCCAGACGGTGTTCACGGACCGCGTGCTGGTGGACGTGCCGCTGGTGTCGACCGGGCCGAACGGTCAGCCGGTGATCAACCTCAGCGAGTTGCTGGTCAACAACATGCAGAGTTTCTTCGGCAACTCGGCGCGGGGGTTGAACCGGGCGCTGGTGACGGTCAAGAGCATCAAGGTGTTCCCGCGGAACATCGAGGTTGAGTTGGAAGGCCCGGTGCAGGGCGGGCTGATGAAGTCGTTCCACTACTCGATCAGCCACATCCAGGGCACGCCGGGGTACCAGCCCCGGGAGGCGGACCCGCGTGTGGGCTACTTCACGACGAGTTACCGCGACCTGGGCAAGTTCACGCGTGAGGAGACGACCAAGCGGTACATCAACCGCTGGAACCTCGAGAAGGCGGCTCCGAACCTGAAGATGAGCCCGCCGAAGCAGCCGATCATTTTCTACGTCGAGCACACGGTGCCGATCCGGTACCGCCGCTGGGTGCGTGAGGGCATCGAGCAGTGGAACAAGGCGTTCCGCGAGGTGGGGATCGACGGGGCGATCGAGGTCCGGTACCAGGACAAGGCGTCCAACGCCCACATGGACAAGAGTCCGGAGGACGTGCGGTACAACTTCGTGCGGTGGATCAGCAACGACGTGGCGACGGCGATCGGCCCGAGCCGCGTGAACCCGATGACGGGCGAGATCCTCGACGCGGACGTGGTGCTGACCGACGGGTGGATCCGGGTGTTCACGCACCGCTGGGAGGACCTGCTGGGCGACCTGGCGACGGAGGGCATGAGCCCGACGACGCTGTCGTGGCTGGAGCAGAACCCCAACTGGGACCCGCGCCTGCGGATGGCCACGCCGGACCGTCGCCAGGAACTGATGCTCGAGCGCCGGGCGCGCGGGCTGACGCGGTACGGCGGCCACGCGATCGCCGGGGCGGACGCCGAGATGCTCGGCGACAACGAGTACGCGGGGCTGCTGCGGATGAGCCAGGTGTCGGGCATGTGCCGCGCCTCGCAGGGCAAGGCGCTCGACCTGGCGATGATGCAGATGTACCTCTCCGCGATCGACATGTTCCGCGAGTTGGAGGTCGAGTCGGCCCGGGCGCCGGAGGTCCCCCAGATCGACCCTGAGACCCTTGAGATCATCCGCCAGCAGTTGCGCGAGAACCCGGCGCTGCGGGCGATGGTGCCGGCCGAGTACCTGGCGGTTCTTGAGGGCAAGGCCGAGCCCGAGGGCGACGCGGACGAGCCGAAGGGGGACGAGCCCGACGGCGAGAAGAAGGGCGACAAGCCCGCCAAGCCCAAGGCCGACGAGGGCGACCTGATCGACGGCGTGCCGGAGTGGTTCGTCGGGCCGATGCTCGCCGAACTGGTCGCGCACGAGGTCGGTCACACGCTGGGCCTGCGTCACAACTTCAAGGGCTCGAGCGCGTACGACCTGGAGGAGATCAACTCGGGCGCGTTCAAGGGCCAGCGTCCGTGGTCGACGAGCGTGATGGACTACAACGGCGTGAACATCCGCATGCCGGGGTTCGGCGAGGCGCAGGGCGACTTCTCGGTGCGCGACATCGGGCCGTACGACTACTGGGCCATCGAGTACGGCTACGGCAGCAACCCGAAGAAGGCGCTGGAGCGCGTGGCCGAGCCGGAGTTGCAGTACGCGACCGACGAGGACACCTGGGGCCCGGACCCGACGGCCCGGCGCTACGACCTTGGCCGCAACCCCCTGGTGTGGGCCGAGAACCAGATGGAGTTCGTGCGCCACCTGCGTTCGGGCCTGCTGGACAAGTTCGTCAAGGACGGCGACTCGTGGGCCAAGGCGCGCCAGGGCTACCGCGTGACCCTGGGCACGCAGACGCAGATGCTGTCGATGGCGGCCAACTGGGTCGGCTCGGCCTACGTCTACCGGGACAAGAAGGGCGACCCGAACGGGCGCACCCCGATCGACCCGGTGCCGGTCGAGCAGCAGCGCCGGGCGCTGCAGTTCGTGATCGACAACGCCTTCGCGGACGACGCGTTCGGCGTGTCGTCTGAACTGCTCCGCCACACCACCTCGGACAAGTGGATGGACCAGTACGGCGTGCGTGAGGCCCTGCAGGACGCGACGCTGCCGATCCACGACCAGATCCTGGGCATCCAGGCGTCGGCGCTGACGCTGCTGCTGAACCCGCAGACGCTCCAGCGCACCTTCGACCTGGAGATGTACGTCTCGCCCGACGAGGACACGCTGACCCTGGCGGAACTGATGAACACCGTCCGCGACAGCGTGTGGAGCGAACTCGACGCCGACGCCTCGGAGACCTACACCGAGCGCCGGCCGATGGTCTCGTCCTTCCGGCGCAACCTCCAGCGCGAGCACCTGCAGCGTCTGATCGACCTGTCCATGGGCGGCACCAACATGTCGGCCTCGGCCATGCCGGTCAAGACCCTGGCGGTTGCGCAACTGCGCGACCTGCAGGACCGGATCTCCGGGCGTCTGGACAAGAGCGCCGCCAAACTCGACGCGTACACCGTCGCCCACCTGGGCGAGGCCAGAACCCGCATCGAGCGGGCGCTGGACGCGGCGTACATCTACAACGCCGACCAGATCGGCGGCGGGATCTCGTTCCTGCCGATCTTCGCCGAGCCCGAGGCCCGGCAGGACTGACCGGCGTGAAGCGTGATTGCTCCGGGGGGCGGGCCGCAGGGCTCGCCCCTTTTTCGTTTCCCCCCCGCCCCCGGGCAAGGATGCAGGCGTGAGAGAGCGGACCCGGAGAGGTTGGCGAGGGCGCAGGGCGTGGGCCGCGGCGGCGGTCTGCGCGGGGGCGTGCGGCGCGTGGGTGGTGTCGGCGTGGAGTTACCCGCTGGACCTGCTGGCGTCGTTCCAGACCTGGGTGGTGCTGCTCGCGGCGGCGGTGGGGGTGGTGCTGCTTGCGCGCCGGCGGTTCGGGCCGTCGGCGCTCGTCGGCGCGGGGTGCGTCCTGGGCCTGTGGCCGGTGGTGGCCGGGCGCGCGGTGCACCTGCCTGGCGTGGACCTGGAGCGTCCGCCGTCGCCGGGGACGGTGCGGGTCGTGGCGTTCAACATCGGGCCGCAGAACGAGCGGTGGCGGGAGGACCTGGACCGGGTGCTGGGGTGGCACGCGGACGTGGTGGTCCTGATCGAAGCGCCGGCTGCGATGAGCCGCGGCGTGCGTCGGGGCGGTCTGCTGGACGGCGCGGGCTGGCGGTGGGTGCACCGGGCGTGGGTCCGGGACCGCACCTCGCCGTGCTTCGTGTTCGGCCGCGGGGGACTGGCGTCGGTCGCGCCGGGGGGGCCGGACGGTTTCGATCCGGACCTGCTGTTCGTGCGGCTCGGGTCGGGGTCGGTGCTGCTGGGGGGGGTGCATCCCAGGTCGCCCCGCACGGCCGGGCGGTGGGCGGAGGGCAACGGGGTGCTGGCGCGAACGGTCGGCGTGATGGCGGGCGAGTCGCGTCGGACGGGCCGGCGGCTCGTGGTCGCGGGGGATCTGAACGCCGGGCCGGCGGCGTGGCGGTCTCGGGAGCTGGCGCGGCTGGGGCTGCGCCGGGCCAAGCCGCTGACGGGCGGGTGGGGCAGTTACGACGCCTCGTGGCCTGGGCCGCTGCGGCTGCAACTCGACGACGTGTGGGTGGGCGAGGGCGTGCGGGCGGTCGCGTGGTCGTCGGTGGCGGTCGGGGGCAGTGACCACCGGGCGGTCGTTGCGGATCTTGAGGTGGCTGCGAGGGCTGAGGGGCGGTCAGCGTCGGAGGGCTCGGCGGAGGATGCCGCCGATCCGGTCGCGTTCGGGCTTGCCGAGGACGAGGGCGTACGCGAGCGGGGCGTAGACCAGCCCGAAGGCGGCGATGGAGGCGAGCATCCAGTCGGCCTGGATGAGCGTGCTCGCGGCCTGGTTCTTGAAACTGAGGTCGCCCAGGCGGTCGCCGGCGGCGAGGACGCCCAGGCCGGCGGCGGTGGCGAGGGCGGACGCCGCGACCGGGCGTCCGAGCGCCGCGAAGAGGCCCCACGGGCTGACGTGCAGGCACCTGGCGGTGATGAAGGGCACGGCGCCGAGGTGGAACACGACGTAGGCGGTGGTGAACCCGATGGCCGGGCCGATGAAGGCGATGTCGTCGGGCAGGGTGAAGAGCAGGGTCAGCGCGATGACGGGCGCGGCGAACCCGCCGGCGATGACGACCAGCGCGTAGCGGCGGACGAAGCCCGCGCCGTAGAGGACGAGGATCCAGGTGTCGGCGATGGCCCTGGCGGCCAGGGCGGCGGCGAGGATGCGTGACATGACGACGGCCATGCCCATGACGCGGTCGTAGTCGTCGAGTTGGCGCCCGACCCAGAGGTGCATGATGGGGAAGCAGTAGACGAACACGCCGAACGCGGCGGGGACGGACACGAGCGCGGTCAGGCGGGTCTGGCTCTCGAGCAGCCTCTGGAGGCGGGTCCGTGCGAGGGCCTGGTCCTCGTTGGACGCGAGGCGGGCGCTGACGGCGTCGGAGCCGAACTGCATGCCGACGGTGACCATGCGGATGTAGGCGACGAGTCGGAACCCCACGCCCCAGGCGGCGTTGGCGGGCGTGCCGAAGGTGAAGTTGAGCAGCATGGGTGGGATCTGCTCGTGCAGGTTCATGGCGATCTGGACGCCGGAGTTCCAGGAGAAGGTGCCGAGCACGTCGCGGACGGCGCCCGGCTCGGGGCGTCGGAGGGTCGGCCGGATCCTCGGGTCGAGGCGGATCATGTGTGCGGCGGCGATGAGGTAGCCGAGGATGGAGAGCGCGGACCAGAGCACGGCGTGGAGCAGCAGGCCGCGTGCGGGGTCGTCGATGGTGACGACGTACCCGAGGAGGACGACCGAGACGATGTTGGCGGCGCGGACCGCGACGTACCAGACGCAGTGGCTCGCGAAGCGCTCGGTGACCATGTACATGTTGAGCACTGGCGCCAGGGCGACGGCGCAGGCGACCTGGACGCCCTGGCAGGCCACGAACCAGTAGGCGGCCGGGCGGAACTCGTCGGGCATGTTGAAAAGTGGCAGGGCGGCGGCGACGATGCCGAAGGTCACGAGGGTGAGCCCGGCGGCGGCCAGCGCGATGCGGCAGATCGCGGGGTAGGACCGGGCGAGGGCTGCGTCGCCCGCGTGGTAGGCGACGCCGAGTTCGCGGATCAGCGACTGCGAGACGATCTGGCGGACGATGGCGGCCAGGCCGATGTTGGCGCCGAGCAGGGCGATGAGGCCGAAGGCGTCGTCGCCGAGCCAGCCGATGGTCAGGGGGACGACGGCGATGCCGATCAGCAGGGTGGAGAGCAGGCGGGTGTAGTTGGCGGCGACGCGCGGGATGCGTGGGCTGGGTCGTGGCATGGTGGGTCCGCCGGTGGCGCTCGTCGCGGGGGTCACGCCCCGGTCTCGTCGGTGGCGCCGGCGAGGGCCGCGTCCTCGTGGTCGGTCCAGGTCTGCTGGTCGTCCCAGCCGTGGGGCTCGAACCGGACCAGCCCGAGCGTGCGGAGGCCGATGGAGACGACCTTCATCAGCACGTAGGTGCTGACGACGTTGATGACGCCGAGGAACAGGAACGCGCCGAGTTCACCGCGCGGCACGCCGACGATCTGCCCGACGATGGTCCCGATCGGGAGGACGATGAAGGGGTTGGACGCGAACCAGGAGGTGGCGCGGTCGAGGAACCGGATCATCACGCCGAGGATGATGGGGTACATCCACAGGGCCAGGAACGGGTTGTCGTTCTCGATGTGCCCGATGATGCCCGGGCCGACGTTCCAGTCCTTGCCGACGTTCTGGACGTAGATCTCGTCCTGGGCCATCGTGATGGCCAGCGCGGTGGGCTTCTCGGCCCAGGCCCACCGGGGGATCGGGAAGAGGAGGAACAGGCGCACGGAGTGGAGGGTGTCGTACTCCATGCTCTGGGGGCGGCTCTCGATCAGCCACATGCTGTTGAGCGCGGCGCGCTGGCCGGTGGCGAGGTCCACGAGGCCCTGCTGGATCGAGGCGCCCTTGAGCGCCGAGAGGTTCTGGGCGGCTGTCTGCTGGCGGAACGCCCCGGTGCGGGCGGAGGTCACGAGCGCGAGCAGCACCAGGCCGGCGCCGGCGACGAAGGCGGCGCGGGTGACGGTTGCGCGCAGCCCGAGGTTCCGCCAGTGCCCGAAGTACGCGGCCCACATGATGACGATGACGAGCCCGAGCAGGGTCCGGCGGCCGAAGGCGAAGTTCATCGAGAGGAAGATCGTGGTCAGCACGATGGCGACCGCGGGGACCACGTAGACGGGGTTGTAGAGGCGCCCGACCGCGGCCCAGGTGGCCAGCCCGACGGCGACCACGTACATCCCGGCGCCCGCGCGTTCGAAGCCGGGCCCGAGGACCGGGATGTAGACAAGGACGAACTTGCACAGCAGGCCCAGGAGCACTGAGGTCGCGGCGATGACCAGCAGGCTCGCCCGGGAGAAGGACGAGACGCCGTGCGCCCGGCGCGCGAAGAGCCTGTCGAACAGGCCGGTCGAGGACCGGTAGGTCAGGCCGAAGATCGCGACGAACACGGTGAGCATGAACGCGTAGATGACCGAACTGCTCTCCATGTTCACGGGCTGGAAGTGGGATATGTCGTCTGTGAGGATGCTGATCGCCGCCCCCGTGACCTGGAAGATCACGAGGCCGAGGATGAAGAAGTTCCGAACGGAGACGACCTCTTCCTTGCCCGTGTACGCCTGGTACGCGGGCACGGCGAGCAGCACGGCCGCGAGCACGATCATGTAGAGCGCAACGAGCGTCGTCATCGGGCAACTCCCTCTTCGGTCGTCGGCCGGGCGCGCCCGTGCGTCGCGACCGGCGCTTCCCGGTGGTACAGGGCCTCGAAGGCGCGGACGATGTTGGCCGGGTCGAGGTTGCGGAACACCCACGCCCGTCCCTCGGCGCCGCGTCGGCGGGCGTCGGGCCGGTCGGCGGTGACGGACCCGATGGCGTCGGCCATCGCCCCGGCCTGCTGCTGGACGATCAGGGCCCCCGCCTGCTCGAGTTCCGGCCAGGTGTCGACGCCCCGGGTGGTGATGACCGGGCAACCCGCGGCCAGGGCCTCGAAGAAGACGAAGCCGAAGTTCTCCTGGCTGGTGGGCAGGACGAACACGTCGGCCGCCTGGTAGAGCGAGACCTTCTCGTCGCCGACGACCATGCCGGGGAAGGCGACCAGGTCGTCCAGCCCGGAGGCGGTGACGCGCTCGCGCAGGGCCCGCTCGTAGGCGTCGTCGCCCTTGCCGGCGATGATGACGTGGTGGGGGTTGCCCCGGTCGCGCAGGATCCGGGCGGCGTCGATGAGGTGCTCGACGCCCTTCTTGTAGTGCAGGCGGGAGAGGTAGAGGATGGTCGGTTCGGGCCGGTCGAGTTGGGGGAAGCGGGCGCGGGCGAGTTCGGGCCCGGGGGGGTTCTCGTAGGGTGAGAGGTCGAGCAGGTTGGGGATGACCACGCCGGTCGAGCCGGGGAACCACTTGGCGGACTGGCTGAGTTCGCCGTCGGCGGTGCAGTGGACGAAGGCGGCGCCGTTGAGCATGGCCGAGCCCCCGGCGAAGCGGAGGTAGACGAGTTTCTTGAGGCGTCGCTGCTCCATGCACCAGTCGTCGAGCATGCCCCGGATCGAGACGACGTAGGGCTTGCCGAGCCGCCGGGCGACCTTGGCGATCTGGGCGGTCTGGGGCACCCAGATGCTGTGGAGGTGGACGGCCTCGGCTTCGGACACGGCCCGGGCGATCGTCCTGATCGGCTCGCCGCGGTACCAGGACCCGGCGATCTGCGGGCGTCCGAGTTCGATCACGCGGACGTTCGAACCGGGCTGGGACCAGGCTTCGGGCGCGTCGGGCGCGTTGCGGACGAGGACGGTGACCTCGTGGCCCCGGGCGGCGAGGGCTTCGGACAGGTCGATGACCGCCCGGACCGGCCCGCCGGACCGGAAGTCGAGGGTGGAGATGCAGTGAAGGATCTTCACGAGGCGTTCCCTGCCCCGGGGGGCGTTTGGCCACGGTCGAGGCGGCTGAGTTCGGGCTGGCGGATCTCGCGGGCCTTGAGGACGATGAAGTATTCGTAGATCGCCTGGAGCGTGCAGTAGGTCAGGCCCGGGCGGCCGTCGAGGAAGCCGCGGGCGAAGAGGTACATGTAGACGAACTTGAGCAGCGGCCGGCACGGCATGCGGAACGACAGGTTCTTGAGTTCCAGCCGGCGCGTGTTGCGGTCCTTCGAGAGCAGGTTGCGCGGGCGGACGGGGTTGTTCTTCAGGGCCTTGACTGTCTCCGCGGCCTCGTAGGACGAGTAGCGGTTGTGGCGCTCGATCCACTCGCGCAGGCCCTTGGAGAAGTTGTAGTGCAGGAAGTGCTCCTTGAGGTAGCCGACGCGGCCGTCGATCACCGGCACGGGGTTGGCCAGGCGTTCGAAGCGGATGTGCGGCGGCTGGAAGAAGCGCATGATGTTGCCCGGCGGCATGGCGTGCCGGATCCAGCGGCCGCGGAAGAAGTTTTTGCGTCCGCAGTAGTAGGCGACGGGGTTGTTGTCGCGGGTCCACTCGCCGGATTCCCACTTCAAGGCGATCGCCTCGATCTCGCGTCTGAGTTCGGGCGTCATGCGTTCGTCGGCGTCGAGGTAGAAGACCCAGCGGTGCTTGAAGTCGACGTGCTCCATCGCCCAGTTCTGGTGCGGGCCGCGCCCGTCGTAGGGGCGTTCGTACCACCGGCAGCCCCGGGCCTCGGCGATCGTCCTGGTGTCGTCGGTCGAGAGCGAGTCGAGGACCACGACGTCGTCGAAGCCTTCGAGCGAGTCGAGCAGGCCGGGCAGGTTGTCCTGCTCGTTGAGGGTCTGGATGAAGATGGAGACGGTCACGGCGCCGCCCCCGGCGCGGCGGGGTCGTCGCGGTAGGTCCGGTCCCGGACGGGCTTGGCCGGTGTGCCGGTGCAGATCTTCATCGGGGGCAGGTCGGTGAAGACGCTGGAACGCGCGCCGACCACGGTGTCGTCGCCGATGGTGGTGCCGGGGCCGACGAAGACGTCGGCCGCGATCCAGACCCTGGCGCCGATGGTGATGGGCAGGGGGGTCAGGGGGCGTGAGCGCAGGGTGTGGTCGTGCGTCGCGCCGCAGAGGTAGGTGTACTGGCTGATCACGGTCTCGTCGCCGATGGTGATGCCGCCCATGCAGTACACGTCCACGTCGTTGGCGATGGTGGCGTGCCGGCCCATGGTCAGGTTCCACGGCCCCCAGACGCGGGCGCGCGGGTAGACCCGGGCGGTCGGGTGGACGCGGGCGCCGAAGAGCCTGAGGATGAGGTTTCGCCAGGCGTGGGCGGGGCGCGGCGAGCAGCGGAAGAGCGTGGCCTGGACGAGGCCCCAGGCCACGCGCGCGACGAGGTTGCGGGCCGGGAACGGGCTTCGGCGGGCGGTGGGGGCCGGGGCGTCGGTCACGGCGTCCTCCCTTGGAAGGGTCGGGGCCGGCGCGACACCGCGGGGTCGCCCGAGGCGATGGTCCAGGGCTCCAGGCGGCCGCCGGCCGGGGCGTCGATGACCGAGCGGGCGCCGACGAGCACGCCGTCGGGGACGGCCTGGCCCCCCGCCACATAGGACTCGGCGGCGATCCAGACGTCGTCGCCGATGGTCAGGGCGGCGGGGCGCGTCGGTCCCGCGGGGCGGGCGGCGTCCTCTCGGAAGGCGGCCAGGCGGCAGTACTGGCTGACGGTGCAGCGGGCGCCGATGCGGACCGGGGCGTGCGCCCAGACCACCACGCCGTCACCCAGCGAACTCTTTCGCCCCATGGCCAGGTTCCACGGCCGGTCGATGCGGACGCTCTGCCGGACGCGCGCGGTCGAATCCAGGTCGGCGCCGAAGAGTCGGAGCAGGCGGGTGCGCGCGCCGTACATCGGCTTGGGGATCAGCCTCAGCAGCGGGGCGCCGAGCGGACGCCACGCGCCCGCGGGTAGGCGGGAGCGTGCACGCCCCGGGTCCTCGGCGAGCAGCACGGTGGGGTCAACGGGGGCGCACAGCGTCACGGCTCGGCTCCTCCGTCCACCGGTTCCGCGACCGCCTTGGCCGGGTTGCCGGCGTAGGTGAGCCCGGGCCGCGTGCTCTTGAAGATGCCCGCGCGCGGGCGCGCCACGGTGCCCGGCGCGAGGATCACGCTGGGGGCGACGAAGGCGTCGGACATGAGCACGCAGGCGTCGCCGATGGTGATCGGTTCGCGGAGCAGGGTGAACCTGGGGTCGGTGTAGTCGTGGGTGCCGGCGCACAGGTGGACGAACGGGCCGATCAGGCAGCGCTCGCCGATGGTCACGCGGCCCAGGCAGTAGAGGATCGCCCCGCGGCACACCACGGTGCCGGCCCCGATCGAGAGATGCCAGGGGATCTCGACGTGGATGTTGCGGTGGATGCGCACGCCGCGACCGACCTGGGCGCCGAAGAGGCTGAGCAGGCGCGCCCGCAGAAGGTCGGAGGGCAGGATCTTCCAGACGGTGGCGAACACGACCGCCCACAGCACGCGTACGGCCTTGGCACGGGCGGACCACGGGCTCTTGCGGGGCGGCTCGGCCACGGTTGCGGGCGGGGCGACGGGGGATGGGGACGGTGCGTGGGTCATCGAGGTCCGAGAAGCGGCCCGGCGCGGGCCGGGGCATGAACGGGTGTACTATCGACCCTTCCCGGGCCGAACACGAAGGAATCGTGCTGACCCGACGGCTCGGAACGGCCGACAGTTCGCCAGAAACGCGCAGCGAGGCACGCCTTGGAAGCACTTTCCGAACGCCATCCGAACAGTAGCCCGCCCGGGCCTCGCATCGGCGTGCTGGCCGGGTACTGGTCGACGAACATCGGCAACGCGTTCTTCCAGTTGGGCGCTGAGCACGTGCTGAACCGCGCGTACCCGGGCGCGCACGTGTTCCTGATCGGCGACCAGCCGGGCTACTGGAACACGCGGCTGGGCAACCCGGCCAACGCGCTGGACTACGTCAAGCACCTGGACCTGGACGCGGTGGTGGTGCTCGGGCCGTACGTGCGGCCGGAGATGGAGGGCATCACGGCGGAGATGCTGCGGGCCCAGCACCGCAAGGGCGCGAAGATCATCGTGCTGGCCGCCGGCATGATGCAGTACGACAAGGGCACGATTGCGCTGTCGCGCCGGCTGATGTCCGAGTGCCCGCCGCACGTGTTCACGACGCGGGACACGGAGACGTACGAGGCGCTGGGCGACCTGGCGACGCACGCCTTCGACGGCGTCGACGTGGCGACCTTCGTCTCGGACGTGTTCCCCAAGGTGCCCAGCGATCTTGAGCCGTACGTGGTGTTCAACTTCGACCAGATCCCCGAGCCGGTGATCGGTCCGAAGGACGGCTTCAGCGGGGGTTCGGACCGGTCGTTCGAGTTTGACGGGCGGGAGTGGCTCGTGCGTCAGCCGCGGCGGCGCACGGAGTGGTCGTACCGCAAGCGGGCGTACCCGTTCCTCGATGCGCTGCTCTTCCGGGCGCCGGGGCCGGAGCGCGTGGACGGTCGCCTGATCGTGCGGACGGACCACCGCTACAACCCGTTCCTGATGCGCAAGAACTACCGCTCGCCGAACACCTACACGGGCGACATCCCGCACTCGTACCTGAGCATCTACGCCAACAGCACCCTGACGGTGTCCAACCGGGTGCACGCGTGCGTCGCCACCGTGTCCTACGGCAACCCGGCGATGCTGTTCACGAGGTCGCCGCGGGCGTTCCTGCTCAAGCGGCTCGGCCTGGACGCGATCAAGGATCGCCCGCAGCGCGTCGACCTCGGTTTCCTGGGCCGCGAGAAGCGGGCGCTGGTGGAGTGGCTGGGCGCCCGGCTCACGGAGACCTTCGGCCCGGCGCCCGGCGCGCGCCCGGTCGAGTCGTTCACAAGCCCGGACTGAGAGAGGCCCGATGCCCCGCGTCGTCATCCTCAACCAGTACTACGTCCCCGACGTCGCGTCGACCGGGCATCTGCTGCACGAACTGGCGGTGGAACTCGCGGACCTGGGCTTCGAGGTCGAGGTGCTCACCGGGCGGCCGTCGTACGGGCCGCCGGAGTCGTGGGAGGACTGCCCGCTGTTCGAGCACACCGACGGCGTGACCATCCGGCGCCTGAAGGTCTCGCGGTTCGACAAGAACTTCCTGCCCGGGCGGGCGGTCAACTACCTGACCTTCGTCGTGCCGATGATCCTGCGCGTGCTGCTGACCAGCCGGCGGGACACGGTGTACCTGTACACCACCAACCCGCCGTTCCTGGGCGCGATCGGGGCGTTCGTCTCGCTCTTCCGGCGTCATCGGTACGTGACGCTGCTGCACGACGCGTACCCGCAGCTGGGCGTGTGGGTGGGCACCTTCAAGAAGGGCTCGCTGATCGAGCGTGCGTGGCTCGCGCTGAACCGGTTCAAGTACCGCCGGTCGCGTGAGGCCATCGTGCTCTGCTCGGCGGCGAAGGACCTGGTCTGCCGGACGTACCCCATCGACGCCTCGCGCGTGCACGTGATCCCCAACTGGGCCGACGGCGACGACCTGCGCCCCAAGGACAAGTCCGAGTCCTCCGTGGCGATCGAGCACGGGCTGACCGACGACTTCGTGCTGCTCTACTCGGGCAACATGGGCCTGTACTACGAGTTCGAGACGGTGCTCGACGCGGCCGAGATGCTCAAGGGCGAGCGGTTCAAACTGGTCCTGATCGGCGGCGGGGGCAAGAAGAAGTGGATCGAGGAGCAGGTCGAGCAGCGCGGGCTGACCAACGTGCGCATCCTGCCCTACCAGCCGTTCGACAAACTGCCCGACTCGCTCAACGCGTGCGACGCCTCGCTGGTGTCGATCGCCAAGGGCATCGAGGGGATCAGTTTCCCAAGCAAACTCTACACCTCGCTGGCGGTGGGCAAGGCGATCGTGGCGCTCAGCGAGGGCTGGTCCGAACTGCGTCGCGTGGTCGAGCACAACGACTGCGGCATCTGGTGCGAACTCGGCGACGGGGCCGGGCTGGCCGCCAAACTGCGTGAACTGATGCGGGACCCCGACAGGACCCGGCGCATGGGCGCCAACGCCCGGCGGGTCTTCGACGCGGGCTACACCCGCCAGGTGTGCGCCGCCAAGTACGCCGAGGTGCTGCGCCTGGCCGACCCGACGGCCAGCGAGGCCGAGACGGCCGAGCGCCGCCGCCGCCTGGCCGAGTGGCTGGCGGAGGGCGCGGCGGTCGAGATCGACGCGGCCCACCGGGCCAACGGGGTGGGCCAGGGGGGCGCGGCATGATCGAGGGACGCAAACTCCGCCTGCTGTTCGTCACCGAGGACGACCCGCTCTACGTCATCCGGTTCTTCGAGGTCTTCTTCGCCGAGTGCCCCGCCGACGAGATCGAGATCGTCGGCGTGTCGGTGCAGGAGGCCTTCCACGAGCCGATCTGGAAGACCGCGCGGCGCATGCTGCGCTTCTACGGGCCGCTCGACTTCGTGCGCCTGTGCGCACGCTACCTGCGGGTCAAACTCCGCGGCGACTCGATCGCCAAACTGGCCGAGCGCCGGGGCCTGCCGCTGGTGCCCTGCGGCTCGGTCAACGATCCCGCGTACATCGAGCGCGTCCGGGCCCTGGGCGTCGACGTGGTCGCGTCGGTGGCCGCGCCGGAGATCTTCCGCAAGGGCATCCTCGGCACGCCCGCGCTGGGGTGCATCAACATCCACTCGGGGCGCCTGCCGGTCTACCGGGGCATGATGCCCAACTTCTGGCAACTCCTGCACGGCGAGAAGCACGCGGTCGTCACCGTGCACGAGATGGTCGAGAAACTCGACGCCGGCGGCGTGCTCGGCACGCTCGAGTGGCCCCTCAAGGCCCGCGACTCGCTCGACCGCGTCATCACCGGCACCAAGCGCGATGGCGCCCGCCTGATGATCGACGTGCTCCTGCGCATGAAACGCGGCCAGGCCGCGGCCGAACCACTGGACATGACGCACAAGGGCTACTTCTCGTTCCCCCAGCCCAAGGACGTCAAGGCGTTCCGCAAGCGGGGGCATCGGATGTTGTGAGGGGGAGGGGACTTGGGACTGGCCACTTGCCACCAGGGAATGCGGATAAGAGAGCAAAGACACATGCCGAGCCCGAGTCCCAAGTCCCAAGTCGCCAGTCCCATCCCCCCCGCCATGTCCATCGACGTCGAGGACTGGTTCCAGGTTGAGAACCTCAAGGCGGTGGTCGCCCGGGACTCGTGGGACGAACGAGAGTTGCGCGTCGAGGCGAGCACGGACCGCATGCTGGAGATGATGGACCGCCACGGCGTGCGCTGCACGTGCTTCATCCTCGGCTGGGTGGCCGAGAAATGCCCCGCGCTGGTCCGACGCATCGCCGACGCCGGGCACGAGATCGCCAGCCACGGCTACGGGCACGACCTGATCTACAACCTCACCCCCGACCAGTTCCGCGAGGACATGACCCGCGGCATCGGCGTCGTCGAGGACCTGACCGGCGCGAAGATCCGCGGCTACCGCGCGCCGTCGTTCTCGATCACCGACTGGGCCATCGACGTGCTGCAGGAACTCGGCCTGACCTACGACTCCTCGGCGTTCCCGACGGTCGCGCACGACCGCTACGGCAAACTCGCGGGGATGGATTCGGGCACGCCGATCGTGGAGGTGCGCCCGGGGTTCCACGAGGTGTGCGTCTCGGTGCTGAAGGTGGGCAGCAAGGGCGTGCCGTGGGCGGGCGGGGGGTACTTCCGGCTGTTCCCGTACCCGGTGTTCAAGCGCGGCGTGCGTCGCATCGTGGGCGCGGGCAACCCCTACGTGTTCTACATCCACCCCTGGGAGATCGACCCCGGCCAGCCGCGGGTGGAGGGGCTCAGGCCCAGCCACCGCTTCCGGCACTACAACAACCTGGACCGCTGCGCCGCGCGGTTCGACGATCTGCTCGGCTCGTTCGCGTGGCGCCCGGTGGGCGAGTTGCTCGACGAACACCTCGGCGCTCGCGCGTAGCGCTCACCTCTCCGGGTTGGCCTGCGGGCCGACGAGGATGCGGGCGATGACCTCGCGCACGTGGGTGCCCTTCTCGTCGCGTCCGTGCCCGGTCACGCCCATGGCGTCAACCACGCCGTAGCCCATGCCCAGGTGGATCAGGGTCCACGCGATGACCTCTGCGGAGAAGCGGCTGGTGACGCGGTGGGCGTCCTGGGCGCGGTGGATCTCGCCGGTGAGGAACTCGTGGAGCATGCGCATGTGCTCGGCGACCGCCTGGGCGATCTGCGCGTCCTCGACCTCGGGGATGGCCTGCAGCAGCACCTTGTACCCGGCGCGCCCCTCGGGGGACACCATCGGGTTGTCGGCCAGGATGCGCGCCAGCCGCTTGGCGGGGTCCTCGGAGTCCGACACGTCCCCCTGCCACAGGTCCAGCGTGCGTCGGCCGGTCCGCTCGATCAGCGCGACGAACAGGTCGCGCTTGGACTTGAAGTGGCGGTAGATGATCGGCTCGGTCACCCCGGCCGCCTTGGCGATCTGGGCGGTGGTCGCGCCGGCGTAGCCCTGCTGGGCGAAGAGCGTCTCGGCGACGTCCAAGAGTTGTTCGCGACGGGCGGCGGCTGGCAGTCGGCTCATGCGTCCCTCCGGCCGGGGTCCGGCGCTGCGGGGGTGTGTGCGGCCGGCGCGGGCAGGTCGTCGGGCAGCGGGACGGGGTCGTAGCCACCCTTCACGAACGGGTGACACCGGAGGATACGCCGCAAAGTTAGTGACGTCGCGCGGAACGGCCCGTAGAGCCGGTAGGCCTCCAGCCCGTAGCGCGAGCAGGTCGGCTCGTAGCGGCAGTGCCCGCCGATCAGTGGCGAGAGCGTCGCCCGGTACAGCAGGATCAGCAGCACGAACGGCCGGTTGCACGCCCGGGCTGCCGGGCCGAGTGGTGACGGCGGTCGTTCGGGGTCCGGCGCGGTCATGGCGCGGGCGCTCCGGGCCTTTCGGAGCGCTTGGCGTCCTCGCGAGCCGCGGCGGCCACCGCCTCGCGCAGCAGGCGCCGGTAGTCCTCCAACGCCAACGGCTTGTGCGCCCGGGCGGACACGATCAGGTCGAACGCCCGGCCGTCCGATAAGGCGGGGTAGACCGGTCTGTCCAGTCGGAAGGCCTCGCGGACCAGGCGTTTGAGGCGGACGCGGGCGACGGCGTTGCCCACGCGTCGTCCGATCGACAGGCCGAGCCGGTGCTCGGGCAGGTCGTTGGGCAGCAGGAACACCGTCAGCGGCCCGCGCGACTTGGCCAGCCGGTTGGCGAACACCGCCTTGAACTCGCGGTCCAGGCTCAGCCGGTGTCGTGCTCGGAAGTGCGCGGGCACGCGGGATCGTAGATGGACGCGGCGGGCGGGCGTCCTGGGCGGGTGCGCAGGATTTGCGGGGGTGCCGGCGCGCGGGCGTTGCGACGCGGCGTGTCGGCCGCAATGTCGCGGGCCGGCGTGGAACCGGGGATTCGCGCTTCCCGTATCGGTTCGCGAGGTCCGATGGGCCTCGTTCAGGTGTCCCGGATCGGGACGGATCTTACAAGAAGACAGGCCAAGAGAGAGAGACGAAAACGACCGCCCGTGTGGTGCGTCCGTGCGTGTGTGCGACCCGCGCGGACTGGCAGTTGGGCGGTTCGTGCGCCGGTCGTACGGTCCCCTGGCGACCGGCGCTTTGATCGCGGCTCAGACGCCGGGTGGGTAGGACTTCTCGGACATGACGCCGCCGCCGCGCCTCAGCGCGCGGCCCCCGCGTGCCCGACCGGGCCTTCGGAGAGAGGGCGCCCCGGTCGGGCATGCGTGTCTGCGTGGGCCGTTCGGCCCGGCGGCTTGCGCGGGCGGTACAATCGCCCGCCGCGGCCCGGTGGGCGGGCGCGGTTCTCGGACCAAGGTCATCCGCAAGCGCGTGCTGCCCGGCGTGCCAGGAGGACGGACCGCGCTCGGACGATTCGCTTCATGATCCTGACGTCGGTGGCATCGCTGTTCGTGCTGGCGTTGATTGCGCCGACGGCGTCGCGCCTGCTCGGGCGATGGGCCGGCTGGGTGCTCGCCCTGGCCCCGGCGGGCTGGGCGGCGTGGTACGCCGGGTTCGTAAGCCGGGTCGGCGAGGGCGCGGTCATTACCCCGGACCGGATCGACTGGGTCGCCTCGCTGGGCGTGTCGCTCTCGTTCCGGCTCGACGGGCTCTCGCTGCTCTTCGCCCTGCTGGTGACCGGCGTGGGCGCCCTGGTCACGGTGTACGCCGGCGGCTACCTGGCCGGGCACCCGCAGATCGGGCGCTTTTACGCCTTCCTGCTGGCGTTCATGGCGTCGATGCTCGGGCTGGTGGTGTCGGACAACCTGATCCTGATCTTCGTGTTCTGGGAACTGACCTCGATCACCTCGTTCCTGCTGATCGGCTTCGGGCACGAGCGCGAGGCGGCCCGGGCCGCGGCGTTGCAGGCGGTGATCGTCACGGGCATGGGCGGCCTGGCGTTGCTGGCGGGCGTGATCCTGATGGGCCTGGCGGCCGGCAGTTTCGAGATGTCCGAGATCCTCGCCCGGGGCGTGCACCTGGGCGAGCACCCCATGTACCTGCCGATCCTCGCCCTGGTCTGCCTGGGCGCGTTCACGAAGAGCGCCCAGGTGCCGTTCCACTTCTGGCTGCCGGGCGCGATGGAGGCGCCGGCGCCGGTCAGCGCGTACCTGCACTCGTCGACCATGGTCAAGGCGGGCGTGTTCCTGCTGGCCAGGTTCAGCCCGGCCTTGGCGGGCACGACGGAGTGGGCGTGGACGCTGCAACTCGTCGGCGGCGTGACGATGGTCTACGCGGCGTTCCTGGCGGTTCGTGCGGTGCATTTCAAGCGGATCCTGGCGTTCACGACGGTCAGTTCGCTCGGGGCGATGGTGATGCTGCTGGGCGTGGGGGGTCCGGGCGAGGCGGCGGCGATGGGGTTGCTGCTGGCCCACGCGATGTACAAGGGCGCGCTGTTCATGGCCGCGGGCGCGATCGAGCACCAGACGCACACCAAGGAGGTGGAGCGTCTCAGCGGGCTGATGCGGGTGATGCCGGTGACGTTCGCCGCCACCGCGCTGGCCGCGGCGTCGATGGCGGGGCTGGCGCCGTTCTTCGGGTTCACCTCCAAGTACCTCATGAAGGGGCCTTTGGAGGAGTCGGTCCTGGGTGCGGCGCTGGTGGTGGGGGTGCTGGCGATGGGGCTGTTCGGGGCGACGGCGGCGATGCTGATCGCCTGGAAGCCCTTCACGGGGAAGACGAACGACGCCGCCCGGGCCGCCGCGGAGGCCGGCCCGGCCCTGCTGCTCGGTCCGGTCGCGTTGAGTGTGGCGGGCCTCGTGGCGGGCGTCGCGCCGGGCCTGTTCGCCCAGCCGCTGGTGGCTTCGGCGACGGGCGCGGTGACGGGCATGGCCCCGGAGCGGGCGCTGACCTCGTCGGTGCGGATGCTCAGCGTGTCGACGCTGCTGAGCACGAGCACCCTGGCGATCGTGCTCGGCGTGGGCCTGTACGCGGTCCGGGGCCGGTTCCGCCGGGGCACGGGCTGGCTGGACCGGATCGAGCCGACGGCGTCGGGGCCGGCGCTGTTCCAGCGCGTGCTGGGCGCGACGCTCCTGGCCGGGTCGGTGCAGACGCGCATCCTGCAGAACGGCTCGCTGAACAGTTACGTGCGCATGGCGCTGATGGGGTTCCTGGTCATCCTGGCGGTGCTGGCCCGTGGACGGCTGGGCGACTCGTTCCTGGCGCCGGGCGACCCGGCGCCCTCGGTGCTCGCGTCGTCGCTGGTCGTGCTGATGATCGTGTCCGGCGTGGCCGCGACGGTGTTCCGGTTCCGCCTGGCGGCGGTGGCGGCGCTCGGGGTGGCGGGGGTGGCGTCGGCGCTGCTGTTCGTGTACTTCGGCGCCCCGGACGTGGCGATGACGCAGGTGTCCGCCGAGATCCTGACGGTCCTGATCTTCGTGCTGGTGTTCTACCACCTGCCGCAGTTCGCCAGTTACACCGGGCGGCTGCGCAAGTCGGCGGACTGGGCGGTCGCCGCGGTGTTCGGCGCGTCCATGACCGCGCTGGTGATGCTGGCGGTCCGCACCGAACTGGCGCCCACGGTCTCCGGGGCGTTCTCCGAGCGGTCGGTGCCCGACGGCAAGGGGCGCAACATCGTCAACGTCATCCTGGTCGACTTCCGGGCCATGGACACCTTCGGTGAGATCACGGTGCTGGGGATCGCCGGCGTCGGCGTGGCCACGCTGCTGACGGCGCGGGGCCGGGCGCGGGCCGGGGCGCCCGCGCCGGGGGGGGCCGGGGCATGAACTCGCTGATCCTGCGGACCGCGACCGTGTTCATCCTGCCGCTGCTGCTGCTGGTCTCGCTGGTGATCCTGCTGCGCGGGCACAACGAGCCTGGGGGCGGGTTCGTCGGCGGGCTGACGGCCGCCACGGCGATGCTGCTGCACATGCTGGCCTTCGGCCCGGCCGAGTCGCGGCGCCTGCTGCCCGTGGCGCCGCGCACGCTGATCGGGACGGGCCTGCTGGCGGGCCTGCTGTCGGGGCTGGGCGCGCTGGCGGTCGGCGCGCCGGTGTTCACCGCGGTCTGGACCGACCTGGAGCCGATCCCTGGGCTGAAGATCGGCACGCCGCTGCTGTTCGACGTGGGCGTGTACCTGACGGTCACGGGCGTGGTGCTGCTGATCGTCTTCAGCATCGCCGAGTACCCGGCTGTCGACCCCGGCGAGCGTGCCGGCGACCGGGAGGGGGCGTGAGATGCACCTGCTGATGGCGGTCACGGTCGGTCTGATGTACGCGGCGGCGCTGTACCTGATGCTGCGCCGCTCGATCATCAAACTGCTCTTCGGCCTGGTCCTCCTGGGGCACGGGTCGAACCTGCTGATCTTCACGGCCGCGGGCCTGAGCCGGGCGGGCCCGCCCCTGGTCCGCCCGGGTGAGCAGGCGATGACCGGCCCGCACACCGACCCCCTTCCCCCCGCGCTGATCCTCACCGCCATCGTGATCTCGTTCGCGATCCTGTCGTTCGCGTGCGTGCTCGTCAAGCGGGTGTACGAGGAGGTCGGCTGCGACGACGTCAACGAGATGAAGAGCACCGAGCGATGAACCCCCAGACCCTGGCCATCCTGCCCGTGCTGCTGCCGATGTCCGGCCTGGTGGTCTGCTTCGCGTGCTGGCGGTGGGTGCGTCTGCAGCGCGGCGTGATGCTCGCGGTCGCGCTGCTGATGCTCGCGGCGTCGGCCCACGCCCTCGTCCGGACCTCGGCGGGCGAGGTGCTGGCGGTGCGGGCGGGCGACTGGCCGGCGCCCCTGGCCATCACCTTCGTGATCGACCAGACCTCGGCGGTGATGGTGCTGCTCAACGCGCTGATCGCCGTGGCGGCCGCGGTGTACTCGCTGGGCGGCATCGACCGCGCCCGGGAGAGCGCGGCCTACCACGGGCTGATGCTCGGCCTGTTCGCGGCCGTCTCCGGCGCGTTCACCACCGCCGACCTGTTCAACCTGTACGTGTGGTTCGAGGTCATGCTCATGTCCTCGTTCGTGCTGCTCGGCCTGGGCGGGCGGCGCGCGCAGATGGAAGGGGCCATCAAGTACGTCGCGCTGAACCTGATCAGTTCGTCGCTGTTCCTGGGCGCCATCGGCCTGACCTACGCGCTGCTGGGCACCCTGAACCTGGCCGACCTGTCCGAGCGGCTCGCGGCGTCCGAGGACCGCCGGCTGTTCACCCCGGTCGCGGCGGTGTTCATGACGGCGTTCGCCATCAAGTCGGCGGCGTTCCCGTTCTTCGCGTGGCTGCCCGCGTCGTACCACACGCCGCCGCCGATCATCTCCGCGGTGTTCGCGGGCCTGCTGACCAAGGTGGGCGTCTACGTGATGATCCGGTTCTTCACGCTGATGTACCCCGGCTCGCACCCCGACGCCGGGCTGGTGTACCAGGTGATCCTGTGGCTGGCCGGGCTGAGCATGGTCACCGGGGTCCTGTCGGCGGCGGCCCAGATGAGCGTTCGCCGCATCCTCTCGTTCCACATCATCAGCCAGATCGGCTACATGCTCATGGGCCTGGGCATCGCGGGCGCGGCCCTGGCCCGGGCCCAGCGCGACGGCGACCCGGGGGGCGCGCTGCACGGCGCGGCGGTGCTCGCGATGGGCGGCACGGTCTTCTACATCCTCCACCACATCGTGGTCAAGGCCAACCTCTTCCTGGTCGCGGGCATCGTCGAGCGCGTGTGCGGCACGGGCGACCTGAACCTCACCGGCGGCCTGTACGCCGCCCGCCCGGGCCTGTCGGCGCTGTTCCTGGTCCCCGCGCTGTCGCTGGCGGGCATCCCGGTGCTGTCGGGGTTCTGGTCCAAGTTCGTTCTTGTCCGCGCGGGCCTGGAGGCCGAGGCGTACTTCATCGTCGCGGTGTCGCTGGCCGTCAGCCTGGTGACCCTCTTCTCGATGGTCAAGATCTGGATGTACGTGTTCTGGAAGCCCGTCCCCGAGGGCGCGCCGCCCCACGACCCGGGCCGGGACCCGACCGTCGGGCCGATCGGCTGGCAGTACGCCGGCTCGGCGTTCCTGGCGTGCGTGACGGTCGCCATCGGCCTGCTGGCCGGGCGTTCGATCGGGCTGGGGGAGATCGCGGCGGCCCAGCTCGTCGAGCCGTCCGCGTACCGCGACGCGGCCATGGACCGGCGGGCCGGCCCGCCCGCGGAGGCCGCCCCGTGACCGTCTTCGTCTGGAACATCCTGCTGGCGATCGTGTGGGCCATCGCGCTGGGCCCGCCCAGCCCGGCCAACCTGGTGGTGGGCTTCGTGGTGGGCTACCTGACGCTGGCGCTGGCCTGGCGCGCGGGCCTGGGGCGCGGCAGCGCGGACAGCGGCGAGATCTCCTACTTCAAGCGCATCTTCCAGATGGTCGGCTTCCTCGTCTTCTTCATCAAGGAGATGGTCATGGCCAACCTCCGGGTGGCCTACTACGTGGTCAGCCCGCTCTCGCGCCTGCGCCCCGGCATCGTGGCCGTCGGGATCGGCGACATGACCGACCTGGAGATCACGGTGCTCGCCAACTTCATCACCCTGACCCCCGGCACCCTGACCCTGGACGTGAGCGAGGACCGCACGCAACTGATCGTCCACTGCATGGACGCGTCCGACCCCGACCGGATCAAGCGCGAGATCCACGACGGCCTGGAGCGACGGCTCAAGGAGATCATGCGATGAGCGTCGGCGCCGGCCTCGATCTTGCACGGCGGACCGCCGGGTCCATCGCCGAGCGCGAGAACCTCACCCCGGTCCTCTGGCCGCCGGTCTACGACGTGGCGCTGGTCGTCATCGCCGTCTCGATGCTGATGGCGATGGTCCGCCTGCTGCGCGGCCCGACGCTGGCCGACCGCGTGGTGGCGCTGGACCTGCTGTCGTTCTTCGCCGCGGGGGCCATCTGCGTCATCGCGATGGACTCGGACCGGCCCGAACTGCTCATGGTGGCCGTGATCGTTGCCCTGCTCACCTTCATGAGCACCGCCGCCTTCGCTCTCTATCTCGAACGCCACGGGCGCGAGCGCCGACGCACGGGGGACGCCGATGCTCGCTGAGGTCATGGTGATCTTCTTCCTGGCCCTGGGCATGGGCTTCTCGCTGCTCGCGGGCGTGGGCATCCTCCGCATGCCCGACGTCTACACCCGCATGCACGCCTCGACCAAGGCCGGCACCCTTGGCATCTCGTGCATCATCGTGGCGGTGGGCGTGCACTTCGGCGACGCCGTCACCGCGCTGCAGGCGGGCCTGGTGATCGCCTTCCTGTTCCTGACGGCCCCGATCGCGTCGCACCTGATCGCGCGCTCGATCTACTTCTACAACGCCCAGGACTGGCAGACCGGCCCGCTCGACGAGATGGCCGAGGTCTCCATCATCGACGTCGCCGCCAAGCCCCCCGCCGAGCCCGCCGGCGACAAGCCGGTCGAGGACCCGGGCGCCGACGACAACCCGGAGCGTGCGCCCACCTAGCCTTGGCCATGGCAGAAATCTTCGTCAACGGCTCGTTCGTCGATCGCGATGAGGCCCGCGTGGGAGCCGCCGACGCGGGCCTGCTCCACGCCGTCGGGCTGTTCGAGACCGTGTCCGCGCGCCTGGAAGCCGACCGGGTCGTCGTCGACGGGCTTGACGAGCACCTCGACCGCCTCCAGACCTCCGCGGCCGAACTCGGCCTGAGCGACGACCTGCGCACCGGGCCCCTGGGCGAAGCCGTGGAAGAGACCGTCCGCCGGGCCGGCCACCCCCGCGCCCGCGTGCGCCTGACCGTCACCGGGGGCGACCTGAACCTGCTCCGCAGCCGGGGGCAGGGCGGGCGGGCCGCCCACACGCCCACGGTCATCATCGACGCCCAGCCCGCGACCGCCTACCCCGAGGCGATGTTCACAAAGGGCGTGATGGCCGTCATCGCCGACGCCAAGGCCAACCCCCTGGACCCCACCGCCGGGCACAAGACGCTCAACTACTGGTGGCGCCTGCGCGAACTGCAGAAGGCGGCCGCCCGCGGCGCGGGCGAGTCGATCGTCCTGCAGGTCTCCAACCACCTCGCCGGAGGCTGCGTCTCCAACGTCTTCGCCGTCCGCGGCCAGACCCTGGCCACCCCCATCGCCCGCGGCGAGGAAGAAGAGATCGGCGGCAAGGCCTCCATCCCCAGCCCCGTCCTGCCCGGCATCACCCGCGCCCGCGTGCTGAAAGAAGCAAGGAAACTCGGCCTGACCGTCGAACGCCGCATGATGGGCATCGCCGACCTGCTCGACGCCGACGAGGTCTTCCTGACCAACTCCGGCTGGACCGTCCTGCCCGTCACCGCCATCGAGGCCGAACCGATCGGCAGCGGCGAGGTGGGCGAGGTGACACGGACGCTGCGCGAGCGGTTGACGCACGCCCCGTCCTGACCGCAACCGCCCGACCGACCCCGGCCCTCTACCCTCCCCCCGTGCCCGCGTCGTCGCCCAACCGCTACCACACCACCCGCCTGGCCCACCGGGACGAGATCGCCGAGGACTACGTCGAGGCCATCGCCCAGTTGATCGCCCGGCACGGGGAGGCGCGGGTCAAGCACCTGGCCGAACTCATGGGGGTCTCGCACGTCACGGTCACGCGGACGGTGACCCGTCTGCAGCGCGAGGACCTGGTGACCACCGAGCCGTACCGGCCGATCGAGTTGACGGGCAAGGGCAAGCGCATGGCGGCGGCGTCCGAGAAGCGTCACCGGACCGTGCTCGAGTTTCTGGTGGCCGCGGGCGTGAGCCCGGCCCAAGCGGAGATCGACGCCGAAGGGATCGAGCACCACGTCTCGGCCGCCACCCTCAAGGCCTTCGCCCGCCTGACCGAGCGCCTCAACGACGACCGATAGCACGCCGCGGTTTGCCGGCGGGGTCCGCCCAGCCCGTGCAGGCGGCTGGGCGGTTCGGGCCGATTTCCAAGAGGCGTCGTCGCGTCGGTCGGTGTCTGGCATGGTGTGCTCGCCGCCCGGGTCTCGGGCCGCTTGGAACGCACGCCGTGGAACGACTCCAGATCGACGACCGGCTGACCCGCGTGGTGAGCGACGACGCCGTCGCGGTGCTCTCGCTCCGCCAGACGAGCCTGCGGGCCCCCGACGCGCCCCGGTTGCGGGCCGAACTGGTGGCCCTGCACCGGCCGGGACGCCCGACGGGCATCGTGCTGTCGCTGCGGGGGTTGACCGTGCTGGCCGCCCCGTGCCTGGCCACGCTGGCCGAGGTGGCCGAGTCGCTCGCCCGGATCGGGGGATCGCTGGTGCTGTGCGACGTGCCGGGCCCGGCGGCCCGCGTCCTGCGCCGGACGGGACTGGCCCGGACGCTGCGGGTCGCACGCGACGCCGACCACGCCCGAAGGCTTGTTCACCGGAGGATTCCCCAGGCTGCCTGATTGGCAGGTGATTGCGGGAACCGGCGGAACCCGGCCCGTATGCAGGGCGTATAGGACCGGACGCCCACTCGGGTGTTTTGCCGTATCGGTCAAAATCGGTGTGTCGGCCGCCTCCTGTACTCGTTGGGGATGCGGCGCTCGCACGGTGTCGTCTCAAAGAGGGAATAGATGATGAACCACGGTCGCACCTCCCAGATTCTCGTTCTTGCCGCCTGCGCCGGCCTGGCCAGCGCGGCGTTCGCCCACCAGCCCCAGGGCGAGGGCACGCTGCGCTTGCGCGCGGGCGACGTCCGCACCGCCGACCTGGGCGACCTGCGCCTGCGCGCGGCCGGCGCCCAGGCCCAGGCCCTGCCGTCCAAGGTCGTCCTGCAACTCGACGGCCCGATGGACCCCGACCGGCGCGCCGCCATCGAGGCGTCCGGCGCCCGGATCCTGGACTACATCCCCGACAACGCCTTCGTGATCGACACCAAGCGCGTGCGGATGAACGCCATCAACGCCCTGCCGTTCGTCACGGGCGTGGTCGCGTTCCAGCCCGCGTGGAAGATCGCGCCCGAACTGGGCGCCATGCGCTACGAGACCCCCGCGCTCAAGGCCCTGACCGACCGCAACACCCTGCCCGCGGTCGTCGTGCTCTTCCCGGGCGCCAACCCCGCCGACACCGCGCGGGTCGCGGCCAACGCCGGCCTGTCGGTCGTCAACACCCACCTCGACGGCGACCGGTTCGTCCTCGAGGTCAGCGGCTCGGAGGGCGCCCTGCGCCGCCTGGCCGAACTCGACGACGTCAAGTGGATCGAGCCGGCCCCCGAGGTGACCTACCGCAGCAACATGAACACGCGCTGGATCATCCAGAGCAACGTCAGCAACGACTTCCCCGCCTACGAGGCCGGCCTGCACGGCGAGGGCCAGTTGATCGCCGTCATGGACGGCCGCGTCAGCCCGACCCACTGCTCCTTCGCCGACCCCGGCGTGCCCTTCGGCCCCGACCACCGCAAGATCCACGCCTACAACACGAGCACCGGCAGCGACTTCCACGGCACGCACGTCGCGGGCACCGCCCTGGGCGACGCCGGCGCCGAGAACAACACCCGCGGCATGGCCTACGAGGCGCGCCTGGTCTTCGACCTCTCGGCGAGTTGGGGCAACTTCAACTCGATGCACGGCAAACTGCTCAACCACTACAACCAGGGCGCCGCCATCCACACCAACTCGTGGGGCAACGACGGCACCACCGCCTACGACAACTGGGCCCGCGCCATCGACACCTTCACCTACAACAACGACGACAACCTGGTCATCTTCGCCGTGACCAACGGCAGCACCCTGCGTAACCCCGAGAACGCCAAGAACGTCCTGGCGGTCGGCGGCACCAGCGGCGCGGGCGGGCAGCACAACCACTGCACCGGCGGCACCGGCCCGACCAACGACGGCCGGCGCAAGCCCGAGATCTACGCGCCCGGCTGCGGGATCGTGTCCTCCTCCGGCTCGGCCTGCGGCACCAGTTCGTCGTCGGGCACCTCGATGGCCACCCCCGCCATCGCCGGCGCCGCCGCGCTGGTCCGCCAGTACTACACCGAAGGCTTCTACCCCACCGGCAGCGCCAGCAGCGAGGACGCCTTCGTGCCCTCGGGCGCCCTGATGAAGGCCACGCTGCTCAACGGCACCGTCGACATGACCGGCGTGCCCGGCTACCCCTCCAACCGCGAGGGCTGGGGCCGCCTGCTGCTGGACAACAGCCTGTACTTCGACGGCGACAGCCGCACCAACCTCGTCTACGACGTGCGCAACAACTCCGACGAGGCCCTGTCCACCGGCGACGTGGTCGAGATCCCCTTCACCGTCACCTCCAACTCTGAGGAACTGCGCGTCACCCTGGTCTGGAGCGACGCGCCGGCCGCCAACAACGCGTCGTTCGCGCCCATCAACAACCTCGACCTTGAGGTCGAGAACGAACTGGGCATCACGGTCCTGGGCAACGTGTTCGCCAGCGGGTTCTCCACCCCCGGCGGCTCGCCCGACCTGATCAACAACGTCGAGATGGTCCGCATGATGAGCCCGCTGCCCGGCGAGTACACCCTGCGCGTCCGCGGCACGGCGGTCAACATCGGCGCCCAGGGCTACGCCGTCGTCGTCACCGGCGCGGTCGAGGAGAACTCGGCCCCCGGCTGCTCGATCGCCGACATCGCCGAGCCCTTCGGCGAGGTCGACGCCTTCGACCTGCTCGCCTTCATCGACGCCTTCGGCAACGCCGACGCGTCGGCCGACATCGCCGAGCCCTTCGGCGAGGTTGACCTCTACGACCTGCTCGCCTTCATCGACGCCTACGACGCCGGCTGCCCCTGATCCGGCCGTGCTTTGGTTGACATGACAAGGGCGTCGGCCGCGTGGCCGACGCCCTTTTTCGTGCGCGCCCGTCCCGCCCCGCCCCCCCTCAGCCGTGCCCGCGCACCGCCAGCACGGCCGAGTCGGTCTCGCGCAGCACGGTCTCGGCCGTGCTGCCCAGCAGCCAGTAGCGCAGGCCCGGCTTGCTCAGGGTGCCCACCACCGCCAGGTCGGCGCCCTGGGCGTTGGACCAGGCGGCGACGGCCCTGCCGTGATTCGGGTCGACGACCAGTTCGGCGGTCACCGTCGCGTGGTCGCCCGCGCGCAGGCCCTCGGCCAGGCCTTCGAGCCGGCGGGCCAGGCCCCGGGCGTGCTCCTGGTACTGGTCGGCCTGGTCGGTGCCGAAGCCGGCGAAAGCGAGCGACTCGAAGGGGTTGGTGTGGGCGTGCAGGAGGAACACCCGGCCGTCGCGCTCGGCCATCTCGACGCCTCGGGCGCCGAGCACGCCCGAGTGCTCGCCCAGGTCCACGCCCACGACCACCCGGCCGTAGGGGCCGGGGTGGGTGCGCCGGGTCAGCAGCACGTCGCAGGGCGCGTGGCGCACGCAGCGCGAGGCGACCGACCCGGGCCCGCGCCCCCGCTCGGAGCGGCCCTGGTATCCCAGCACGAGCAGGCCGGCCCCCAAACTCTCGCAGGCCGCCTCGATCGCCCGGCCGGGGCGCCCGACCACCGCGTGCGTCGCGGCGTTGGCGCTGACGCCCGCGTCGGCGACCTCCCGCCCGAGCAGGGCCCGGGCACGGTCGACGACCTGCGACTCGACCCGCGAGGGCTCCGCGCCGACGGAAGCCGCCAGCGCCATCACGTGCTCGCTGTCCACCACCGTCAGCGCGTGAAGCGGGGCGCCTCGACGCTCGGCGATCCGGGCGGCGTGCGCGATCGCGACGCGCGCCGAGGGCGAGAAGTCTGTGGCGACGAGGACGGGCGTGGACATGGCGGCTCTCCCGGGGCTTCTGACGCGGCCCCGAGAGTGTAACCGTCGCCCGCCGGACCGGCCCGGATCCCTAGGATTGCCGCGTGACGACCGTTGCCACCACCCCCGGCGTGATCGCCCGCACGGGCCTGGCCCTGCGCGACATCAAACTGGCCCACTCGGTCTTCGCCCTGCCGTTCGCGGTGCTCGGTGCCTTCCTGGCCGCGCCGCGCACGCCGGCGGGCGTGCCGGACTGGGCCCGGTTCGGCGTGCAACTGGCGCTGGTCGTGGTCTGCATGTTCTTCGCCCGCACCTGGGCCATGCTGGTCAACCGCGTGGCCGACGCGCGCCTCGACGCGGCCAACCCGCGCACCGCACGCCGTGCCTTCGCCGCGGGCGCGCTGACGCGGGCCGACGCGGGCGCGATGCTGGGCGTCAGCGCGCTGGGTTTCCTGGCGGCCTGCGCGGGCTTCGGGCTGTTCGACGCCAACTGGTGGCCGCTGATCCTGGGGGCGCCGGTCCTCGCATGGATCGGCTTCTACTCGTTCACCAAGCGGTTCACCTGGCTGTGCCACGCCTTTCTTGGGGGGGCGCTGGCCGCCAGCCCGCCCGCGGCCGCCCTGGCGGTGGGGGGGCCGGGCGCGCTGACCGGTCCGGACGGCGCGGGCGTGTGGTGGCTGGCCGGCATGGTGCTCTTCTGGGTGGGCGGGTTCGACGTGATCTACGCCCTGCAGGACCGCGAGCACGACCGGCGCGTCGGGCTCAACTCGGTCCCGGCCCGGTTCGGCTGGCGCGGCGCGGCGTGGGTCAGCCGGGGGGCGCACCTGGCGGCCCTGGCCTGTCTGGCGGCGGCCTGGTGGTCGTCGCCGCTCCTGGGCCCGGTGTTCGGGGCGGCGGTGGCGGCGGTGGCGGTGGTGCTGGCCTGGGAGCACGCCGTGCTCGCCCGGCGCGGAGCCGCGGGCATCCCGATGGCGTTCTTCACGCTCAACGGCGTGGTCGCGCTGACCGTCGGCGTCGCCGGCGTCGCCGCGACGCTCGCCTGAGAGCACCGACCCCGCACAGAAACCGGTTCTCAGAAAATGCCACCCAAGGTCCGCGAATTCTTCTGGACACGGGGGTGGGCCACCCTTATTCTGGGCGAATCACCCGGGCCTCTCGCCCGGGGGACCGGCGGAAGTGTGTTCCGTGTGTGGCCGCCGGCACACGCAGAGAAAGACGTCCGAGAAAGACGCCTGAGAAAGCCTGAGAAAGAAAGAGAGATGCGCATGAAGACTTCGATGATCGTTGCGGCGACCCTCGCCGGTGCGGCCGGCCTGGCCTCCGCGCAGACCACCCACACCTTTGACCTGAGCAACCAGTCCTTCTCGGGCGGGTTCCCGTCCAACTGGCAGATCACCAGCATGGTCGCCGACTTCGGCGGCGAGGGCTGGGTCACCCAGGTCGACTGGGACGTCAACTACACCTCGTTCAGCCCGAGCTGGCTGAGCGAGTTGAACATCGCCATCGACACCAACGACGACCTGACCTTCGACGCCGACATCGTCGCCGGCGACTGGGGCGCCCCCAACTCCGCCGGCTCCTTCGCCTTCTCCGGCTCGATGGCCGCCAACACCTACACCAGCGACGGCCTGGTCTTCCTGACCGTCTGGGACTCCTGGGCCGACGGCGTCAACCCCGAGATCTCCTTCGGCGCCAACAGCACCGTGACGATCACCTTCGTCCCCGCCCCGGGCGCCTTGGCCATGCTCGGCCTGGGCGGCCTGGTCGCCGGGCGCCGTCGCCGCTGATCCCGCGGTTCCGAGTCTCTCCCAACGCCCCGGGCCCCGGCCCGGGGCGTTGTTGTTTGTCGGCCCCGTGCTTTCAGAAGTTTCTGAAAGAAGTTCGACAGCCGGGCCCGTCGGCGTGATAATCCGGCGTGGACCCCGCCTGCGACACCCTGAGCCCGAGCGACGCCCGCGCGCTGCTGCGCGACGCCCAGGACCGGTTCGTCGCCTCGTGGGGGCGCATGGGCTCGGCATGGGGCATCAGCCGGACCATGGCCGAGGTGCACGCGCTGCTCTACGTCACCGGCGAGCCGATGAACACCGACGAGATCATGGACCGCCTGGCGATCTCGCGCGGCAACGTGTCGATGTCCGTCCGCGCCCTGCTCGACTGGGGCGTGGTCCAGAAGACGCACAAGCGGGGCGACCGCAAGGACTACTTCCGCGCCGAGCAGGACGTCTGGGCCATGCTCCGCGCCATCGCCCGCGAGCGCATCAAGCGCGAGGTCGACCCCCTGCTCCGCTCGCTCGACGAGATCCGCGCCCTGACCCCCGAGACCACCCGGGCCACGCCCGAGGGGCTGGCGGCCCTGAACCAGCGCCTCGACGCGGTGTCGGAGTGCTTCGAGCTGCTCAGCGTGCTGAGCCGCAAGTTCGCGCCGCCGGCGGGCGCGTCCGGGCCGGGCGGCCCCGGCTCGGGCGGCGGCGCCGGCCTGAAGACGGCGGCCCGGCTGCTCGCCAAGATGCCCGTGCGTCACGACGGGGGCGCCGCGTGACCGCCCGGAACAGCGTCCAGCCCGCACGCCCGGAGATCCCGCCCGCCGGGCGCGCCCGCGCCGGGTCGCGCGCCACGACGGGCGTGGGGGTGGCCGCGGTGGAGTTCACCTGGGCGGTCACCCGGCGTTCGCTGGGGGCGCACGCGCCGCCCGGCGCCGGGCGGCTGGTGGACCTGACGGTCCGCGTCGACGCGCTGGACGGGCCGGACCCCTCGCCCAGCGCGTGGCTGCGGGACGGGGCGCACACCGTGACGCTGGCCCTGCCGGCGCACGCGGCCCTGGTGCTGACGCGCGACGCCTCGGGGTTCCACCTGGACTGCCCGGGCGTGCTGCACGCGACCGTCGCGCGCTCCCGCGGCGTGCACCGGCTGGCCTACGCGCGCACCGCGCTGACCGACCGCCTGGGCGTGCCCGGCGGCCGCGTCGAGCCGGCCCGCCTGCGCGTCGAGCAGCGCTGAGTCAGGCACCGAGCAGTTCGAGCGCGGGCGTCTGGTCGAGGGCGCCCGTGCGCGCGGCGAAGGGGTCGGCCGAGCCGGCGAACGGGCGGCTCAGACGCTCGAACTCGTCGCGGGCCAGGTGCACCGTGCGCCAGCGCGGGCTGCGGACCTTCATGCGCGGTCGGTAGTCGTCCAGCGCGATCGCCCGAACGGCGTACCACTGCCCGTCGAGTTCAACCACCTCGCCGAACAGCCCGTCCGGCGGCGGGCCCGGGCAGCGGTAGACGAACACGAACACCGCCTCGTACCCCGGCCCGAACAGCGCCTGCCAGCGCGACAGCGCCTCGACGTCGTCGAGCGTGACCCAGGACTCGAGGCGGGGCGCGCCGTCGCCGGTGGTCGCGCGGCGGGTCGCGGGGATCGAGCGGCCCTTGACCTCGATGAGCAGGTTCGCGGCCCGGCCGTAGACGATGAAGTCGAAGTTCTTCAGCGCCCCGCCAACCGCCACCCCCGCCCCCCCAGTCCCCTCAGTCCCCCCGCCCGGCAGCAGCGACTTGCGCGCCTCGTTGACCGCCACGTAGGGGATGCGCTCGGCGCGGAGCAGTTTCTCGAACGCACGCTCGGCGTGGTGGCGTCGCTGGGCCATGGCCCACTCTAGCGGGATGCGGGGGAAGGCGGTGGAGGGGGGAGGGGGGGCGGCGTCACGGCTCGCGCAGGCGGTCGAGCACGAGGTCGATGGCGGGTGGCTGCTCGGGCGGGGGCGCGCCCAAGCGGTCGCGGGCCCAGGCCTCGATCTCGATGGCCCGCACCATGTTGCGGTGGTTGGCGCGGACGAAGAGCACCTCGTCGGCGTGCTCGAAGCCGGCCGCGGAGGACGCGGGCACCACGCCGTCGCCGAGGCGGTCGGTCGCCAGCGGCAGGGCCGCCAGTTCGTTGGCGCCCACCGCCTCGCCCGCGTGGCGGATCAGGCCGACGACGCAGACGACGCGCACGGCGTCGTCCCACGGGCGCTCGTCGAGGTCGCGCAGGTAGGGCGAGCCGGGCTCCAGGTCGTCGCGGGCGCCGCCCAGCCCGTCGTGCCAGGCGGCGAAGAGGCGGGCGGGGTCGCGGTCGCCGGAGGCGATCCAGCGCTGCAGGTGCTCGCGGGCCTCGGCGGCGGGCTGCCAGGCGGCCCAGGGCGAGCCGTCGTGGGGCGTGCCGAGCGTGATCAGCGTGGGCGTGCGCGGGCGGTCGGCGCCGGGCCGGGTCAGGGCGTCGCGGGCGAGCAGCCCGCCCATCGAGTGGGCGACGATCGGGACCGACGCCAGGCCGCGGGCGCGCAGGCCGGCGAGCGCCTCGGCCAGCGCGTCGCCCGAGCGGCGCGCCGGCTGGTCGTTGGGGTAGTCGAACCGGGCCACGGCGTGGCCCTCTTCGGCCAGCGCCGGGGCGAGCTGGTCCCAGATGGTGCCCGGCTCGTCCAGCCCGTGCACCAGCAGCACCGCGCGGGTCACGCCGACGGGCGGGTCCTCGGACCAGACGCCGTCGTCGAACCACCGGACGCCGGTCGGCGCGGCGTAGGCCGCGGCCCGCTCGATGAGCCCGGGCACCGCCTTGTGACGCCAGGCGCTCAGGCACAGCGGCGCCAGGCCCAGCAGCGCGAGCGCCGCGGCGCCCGGCACGGCCCACCGGCCCCGCCCCGACCTGGCCCGTGGTCGGTTCACGGGTCAGTCGGCCGGCTCGCGCAGGGCGCCGAGCAGCGCCCGCTCGGCGTCGGCGTAGCGGGCGTACGCCGCCTCGACCACGTCGGCGATCCGCGCGACCTCCATGGGGGCGTCGGCGCGCGTCTCGACCGACGACGTCTTCACCGCCGAGTCGAGCGCCTCGGACGCGGCCCGCAGGTCCGCCACCGCCTCGGCGTAGGCCCGGGCCGCGGCGTACAGCGGCTCGCGCTCCAGGTCGCGCCGGCTCGGCTGCTTGAGCAGGCGCCACGGCTGGGCGCGGATCTCCTCGAGGAACAGGTTGGCCCGCTGCGACATCATCCGCGCGTTCGTCGCCACGACGCCCACGTCCGGGCGCAGGTCGGCCAGCATGCCGTCGGCCTGCTCGCCGACCGACCGGAACGACGCCAGCGCCAGGGTGCCCTGGCGCAGCAGATCCTCGGCCTGGTCCAGCGTCTCGAAGCGCATCCGCTCGGAGGAGCGCTCGGCGTTGGCCAGGATGCGGTCGATGGTGGCCGCCCGCGTCTCGACGATCGAACGGGCCGAGGCCACGGCGGAGCGCACGTCGTCCATCAGGAGGGGGGCGGCCGCGGCGGCGCGCTCGGCGTCGGCCAGCACGCCCGACACCCGGCCGGCCCAGTCGCCGCCCTCGCCCAGGCGTTCGCTCAGCGACCGGGCGTTGGCCACGACCGCGGACGCGTCGTCGAGCGTGCGGTCCAGGCGCGGCTCGAAGCGGGCGGCCATCCGGTCCACCCGGGCGACCGCGTCGCGGGCCGAGCGCCCCGTGGCCTCCAGATCGGCGATGGTGCTGCGGATGCGCTCGGCGTCCTCGACGGTGAAGCCCAGTTGGGTCAGGATCGACGGCGCGAAGCGCCCGCGCAGCACCTCGCCGGGCTCGAGCAGGCCGTTGCCGTTGCTCGACGCCAGGTGGGCGTTGCGCGCGTCGGCGGGCAGGGGGCCCGTGCCGGGCGAGGTGAAGTTGATGCGGCTGACCCCGCCCAGGATGGGCGGCGCCAGGTCGGCCAGGGCGTCCTCGTGCAGCACCAGGCCCGCGTCGACCGAGATGGTCACGTCCATCGCCTCGGGCGGCGAGGCCTCCCCGGCCGGCCGGTAGGCGCTGACCGCGACGACCTCGCCCACGCTCAGGCCCGCGAACGTGACCTCGGAGCCCGGCTGCACGCCCGCCACGCCGACGCTGGTGGGGAAGCGCACGGTGAACTCGTTCTTGCGCCCAAGGCCCCCCAGCACGTCGCCGAGCACCATCGCGATGCCCACCGCCAGGACGAGCGAGGCCACCACGAAGGTCCCCGCGAGCACGTTGTTCCGTCGGACGATTCTGGCGCTCATGGGAAAACCTTCAGGTGGCGAAGCGGTCAAGCGGGAACGAGAACGGGTCGTGCCGGGACTCTGGGTTTGCGCTCGATCGGTTCGCGGTTTCTCGCTTTCCGCGGCTCAGCCGCGGGTCGGTTCCAGGGAGGGGGTGCGGGTGACGCGGTCGGGGGTCAGGCCGAACAGGTCTGCGGCGTAGGCGCTCTCGTCGCGGCGCGAGGCGAGGGGGCCGTCGGGCTCGCCGCGGAGGAACTGGCGGATCAGGCGTTCGGTCTCGCTCATGCCGGCGGCCTCAACCGCCGGCATGTCCCGCACGCGCTCGAACCAGTCGCGCCCCTCGGTGGCGATCATGCGGCCGCGGTCGAGCATGGCCAGGCGGTCGGCGATGGCGAAGGCCGAGTCCATCTCGTGGGTGACCACCACGGAGGTCACGCCGAGTTGGCGGCTCAGGGCGATGATCAGTTGGTCGATCTGGGCGCTGGTCACGGGGTCCAGGCCGGCGGAGGGCTCGTCGTAGAAGAGGATCTGTGGGTCCAGCGCCAGCGCGCGGGCCAGGCCGGCGCGCTTCTTCATGCCGCCGGAGATCTGCGCGGGGTACTTGTCGGCGTGCTCGCGCAGGCCGACGAGTTCGAGCTTGATCTTCACCTGGATGTCGATGATGTCGGGGTCCAGGTCGGTGTGCTCCTGCAGGGGCAGGGCCACGTTCTCGTACAGGGTCATGGAGTTGAACAGGGCGCCGGACTGGAAGAGGATGCCGAAGCGCTTGCGCACCTCGTTCATGCCCTCCTCGTCCAGGCCGGTGATGTCCTGGCCGAAGAGTTCGACCGTGCCCGCGTCGATGCGGTGGGTGCCGATCATGCAGCGCAGCAGGGTCGACTTGCCCGAGCCCGACCCGCCCATGACCACCATGGTCTCGCCCCGGCGCACGTCCAGGGTGATGCCGTTGAGCACCGTGGCCTCGCCGAAGCGCTTGACGAGCCCGCGGACCCGGATCACCGGCTCGTCGACGGCTTCCGGGCTCTGCAACTCGGTCCGCAACTGAAAGGCTCCGTCAGGGCTCCGACCCGGGTTCCGGCTCCGGTGCCGGCTCGGTTCCGGGTCCGGGGCCCGGCTGGGGCTCGGACCCCGGCTCGGGGTCGCCCGCGCCGCCCGGCCCGGGGGTGGTATCGGCCGTCGGGGCCGGCGTCTGGAACGGCAGGGCGTACTCGTTGAGGTTGCTGTCGTAGACCCGCAGGGCGGCCGGGCGGCCGGAGGCCTGCTCGGGGGTGATCAGGATCAGGGCCTCGCCGTGCTCGAAGGTCGCCAGGAGCGGGATCTGCTGCTGGCCGGGGTTGGAGAGGACCGGCTGCCAGGGGCCCATCCGCATCATGGAGTTGACGTATTCGACCAGGGTGTCGGGCCGGGCGACGAAGTCGCCCAGGGTCGAGCGGTAGGCCTCGCGGAAGGCGATCAGTTCGGCGTCGGTCACGTTGGACCCGGGGGCTCCCAGGCGGGCGCGCACGCCGTCGAAGTCGTCCTGCTGGAGCAGGGTGAAGATTTCCTCGGTGGGCCGCATGACGACGGTCTCGGCCTGCCCGGCGGACATCACGACGCCGCCCAGGCAGCTGCCCCACAGCGCGAGGTTCACCAGGCCGAGGATCATGCCGGCGACCGCCAGGCCGCGGCCGCCGAGGCGCCCGCGCGAGCGTCCGATGGAGACCATGGCGATGATGCTCAGGGGCAGGCCCAGCAGCGCGGTGACGCCGAAGCAGCACCCGCCGAGCGAGAAGAGGAACCCGAGCACCGCCGACAGGCTGGTGCGTTCCGGCTCCGCGTACACGCCCAGGTCCTGATGCGGTTCGTATGCCATGTTGCTCATGGCGTGAGCCTATCCGGGGTCGGGGCCAGCCGCCACACGGAAACCGGGGCCCGGTCAGCCGGGCAGGACGCCCCGGGCACGCCGCACGACCCCGGCCACGACGCCCGCCGCCTCGTCCGCGTCCTCCACGGTCGTGTCCCGGGACAGCGAGAACCGAACCGACCCGTGGGCGGACTCGGGCGCCACGCCCATCGCCAGCAGCACCGGCGAGGGGTCCAGGGAGCCGGACGAGCACGCGGCCCCCGCCGACGCGCACAGCCCGCGCTCCGAGAAGCCCATCAGCAGCGCCTCGGCCTCCAGCCGGGGGAAGGCGATGTTCGTCGTGTTCCACACGCGCTCGCAGGGGCCGTCCGGGTTGGGGTGGGCGCCGGCGCAGGCGTCCAGCACGGCCCGCTCGAAGCGGTCCCGCAGGGCGCTCTGGCGGGCGCGGGCGTCCGGGTCGGCCAGCCACGCCGCGGCCTGGTCGGCGGCCACCGCCGCGCCGAGGACGCCGGGCAGGTTCTCCGTCCCGCCGCGCCGTCCGAGTTCCTGGGAGCCCGGCACCACCGGGCGCAGGCGCACGCCCGGGCCCACGAACAGGCAGCCCACGCCCTTGGGCCCGTGGAACTTGTGGGGGCTGAAGGTCATCAGGTCGATCGGGGGGGCGTCGGGCGCGCCCAGGTCGCAGGGCATCTTGCCGACCCACTGGGTCGCGTCGCAGTGGAACGGCACGCCCGCGGCCCGGCATGCCTGCCCGATCGCGTGGACCGGGTGCACCACGCCGGTCTCGTTGTTGACCCACTGCACGCTGACCAGGGCGGCGTCGTCGAGCAGGCCGGGCAGCGCGGACGCGTCCGCCGAGCCGCAGGGGGTCAGCGGCAGGTGGCGCACCGTCACGCCCTCGGAGGCGAGTTGCTCGCACAGGTCGCGGACCGCGGCGTGCTCGACCGCGGTGGTCACCACCGTGCGGCGCGTCGTCGCGCCGAGCACCCCCCGCACCGCCAGGTGGATCGACTCGGTGCCCGACCCGGTCAGCGTCAGGCGGCGGGGCAGGACCCCGACCAGCGCGGCCAGGCGGGCGCGGGCCAGTTCGAGGGCGTGGCGTGCGTCCTGGCCCGGGCGGTGGACGGAGGAGGGGTTGTGCCACAGGTCCGTCATGCCGCGCATCACCGCGGCGCACACCTCGGGCGTGGGGCGGGTGGTGGCGTTGTTGTCCAGGTCGATCGTGCGCATGCCGGGCGGGTGCTCCGGCGGATCATTGGGGCGTCCGGGCGTCGGCGGGCGGCTCGGTGGTGCGCAGGGTCATGGCGAACTGCGTGCCGTAGATGGGGTACTCGCTGAGCACCCGGTGCCCGCGGAGCAGGGAGCCGTCGAAGCCCAGGGTGGCGCACACGTGGGCCAGCAGGGCCCGGTACTGGGGCACGACGCTGGAGCCGAAGCGGTGCGAGCCGTGGCCGAGCGGCTCGACGGACTCGAGCAGGTCCATCTGGTCGATGTCGCGGGTCGGGTCGTTCACGTCGGCCTGCCCGCGGATGGTGGTGTCGTAGACGCGCAGGTCGGGCTGCTCGCCGGGGTAGAGGTCCTGGTGGATGAGCAGGTCGAACTGGCTGGTGCGCGCCGGGATGTTCACGTCGCTCGACGCCCACGCCCGGCGGTTGCGGGACGCCGGCAGGTAGCGGGGGATCTCGGCCCGGTTGACCTCGCAGGTGACCAGGTTGACCGCCGTGCCCGACCCGAACCCCGGCTCGTCGAGCAGGTAGTGCGTGGCCTCGCCGGCGATCTGGGCCTTGAGCCTGGGCACCGGGTCGGTCGAGAACTCGGCGACCACCGCGCCGTGCACCGAGTCGACCGGCTCGCCGTCCAGGTTGGTCGGGCGTCGCCCGTCGCGCCCCTCGACGCGGCGCTGGCTGGTGAAATGCACCGGCACGCCCGGGCGCAGGCGGTGCAGGCCGACCACGGCCTTGATCCACACGATGTCGATGTGGGCCGCGTCGTCGCTGGGCCAGAAGACCGCGGCCTCGGCGTAGACCTCGGCCTCGACGCCCTTCAACTGGCTCATCGCCCGGTAGGCCGCCTGCTTTCGACGCAACTCGAACTCGCGGCGCGCCTCGGGCACCCAGGCGCTGAGGATCGCTTCCAGCGCGCTGCGGTCGCCGATGTCGGTGCGGATCAGTTCCTCGAACCGGTCGACGGCCGCGTGGGCCTCGGCCAGCAGGTCGGGCGGCACGCCGTGCCGGGCGCTGGCCAGCAGCACGCGACGCAGCGGTTCCGGCCCCGGCGTGCGGTGGACCACCGCCATCGGGTCCGTCGAACGCAGCGCCTTGAGCAGGCGCGAGGCCAGCACCTTGTCCACGCCCAACTGGCCGGCCAGTTTCTGAGGCCCGGCCTCGGAGCCCGGCACCCGCTCGATCACCCGGCCCAGGCCCCGCAGCAGCGCGTCGCCCGCCTGGGTGATGCGCACCTCGATCGACTCCATCGGACGGGCCGGGACCTGCACCGGGGCGGGGGTGGCCGGGGGGGCCGGGGGGGTCGGGATGGGCGCGGGGTCGGTCATGCGGGTGGAACAGATTGGGGCACTCAATCCGGGGATGCCACCCCGCCCGCGTGACCCCCTGACGGGTGCATCATACCGGGTCCGCCCACGGGGCACAAGATTTCTGACCAGTTTCCGAGAAACTTCCTTGCAATCGCGTGGGGGGTTCTGGTACAAAGGGGGCGCAGGCCCCCCTCGGGGGCGGGCCACCAGCACAAGGAGAACAGAGATGACGCGCACCCTCTGCATCGGTCTCGTCGCGGCGCTCGCGGGCGCGGGCCACGCCGACACCATCTTCACCACCGGCACGCCCGACCCGGGTTTCTTGGGCTACTACGGCTTCGACCTGTTCCCCGAACAGTCCGTCGCCATCGCCTTCACGCCCGACCAGGACTACCGGCTTGACGGGCTGGGCCTGTGGATGATGAGCAACGACTTTGCGAGCACGGGCGCGACCTACACGGTCTCGCTGCGCACCGACGCCGCGGGCGGCATGACCGTGCCCGGCGACGGCGTCGTCGAGTCCTGGACGGTCTCGACCGGCGCGGTCGGCTGGAACCCCGTGCTGGATTCGGTGGCCTCGCTGCTCAACCCGACGCTCAGCGCGGGCACGACCTACTGGATCGTGGCCGAGTCCGACGAGCCGGCCCATTTCAACCCCGTCTGGGTCGCGTCCCAGCAGGCCGACCCGGTCTGGCACTCGGTCCAGAACACCATGAACCCCGACGGCGCGTGGATCTCCGGCTGGGGCCAGGGCGTGCCCGGGCTGGTGGTCTCGGGCGTGGTCATCCCGGCGCCGGGCGCGGGCGCACTGCTCGCGCTGGGCCTTGGCGCCGGCCTGCGCCGCCGCCGCTGACGGTCGCCACCCCCCCCCCCCCGCCCCCGCGTCCGAGACGGCGCCGGGGCGCTTTGTTCCTCCCCGCGGCGACGCGCCGCACGTGCGAAGTCCTTTGTCCGTTCACAGAAGGAGAAGAAGAGATGATGACCCGCACCCTCGCCTTTGCGCTGGCCGCCTGCGCCGCGCCCGCCGTCGCCGACCACACCACCACCTTCGACAACGGCACGGAGGGCTGGTCGATCTCGGGACGCGAGACGATCAACCCCTTCGGCGGCAACCCCGGCGCCAACCTGCACGGCCAACTGGTCGACGTCTTCGGCGCCGACATCCGCAACAACACCAACGGGGCCTTCCTCGGCGACCTGTCGCGCTACGGCCAGTTCGAACTGAGCATCGACATCCAGGTCAACTCCATCACCTACTTCGGCAGCGAGGTCCCGCGCGACCTGGTGGTCGAACTGCGCGACTACGACAACGCCAACGGCTACCCGTGGACCAGCGTCTGGGTCAACCTCGGCACGCTCGAGGCCAACTCCGACCGCGGCGTCGACGGCTGGCAGACCTTCAGCGTCGTCATCGACGACCCCTACGCCTCCGACCTGCCCGACGGCTGGGGCGGCTACGGCGACGAGGACCCCAACACCTACGAGCCCATCCTGCCCGAGGGCCGCACCTTCGCCAGCGTGATCCAGAGCGTCGACGAGATCGCCTTCACGACCTTCGTCCCCGGCTGGTTCTTCGGCTTCACCAACTTCGACATCCAGGTCGACAACATCAGCATCCGCACCATCCCCGCGCCGTCCGCGGTGGCGCTGCTGGGCGCGGCCGGCCTGGTCGGCACCCGTCGCCGGCGCTGATCGAGCACGACCCACTCCGACCCCGACGCGGACGGTTGACGCCGTCCGCGTCTCTTTTGCGCCGACCTGGTGGGGCGCGAGGACGAGCGGTCAACGCGATCGCGACGGTGAGCGGTTCAACGCAGAGAACGCTGAGGGCGCAGAGGGGCGCAGAGAGAGGAGATCTTGGTTTTTGGGGACTCAGGCGCACTGTGTGATGGATGACCCACTGTTCTCATCCTCTGCGACTCTCTGCGCTTCTCAGCGTTCTCTGCGGTGAACCGTTGGACAGCACGCGCGCGAACGAGCAGAAACCCCGGGATTCGAGGGCTCGTCGCGGGCGTTGAATTGCTCTGTGCTTCTCTGTGCTTCTCTGTGCACTCGGTGTGCTCTGTGGCAAGCCCGGCGCGGGTCAGAAGGGGAACACCAGCGGGGTGACCAGCACGGCGACCAGGCCCGCCACGACGTTCATCGGCACCCCCACGCGCACGAAGTCGCCGAAGGTGTACCCGCCCGGGCCGTAGACCATCAGGTTGGTCTGGTAGCCGATGGGTGTGGCGAAACTGGCCGAGCCGGCCATCATCAGCGCGATGATGAACGGCATCGGGCTGACGCCCATCGACTCTGCGGCGGCCACCGCGAAGGGGAACATCAGCGCCACCGCAGCGTTGTTGGTGATGATCGCCGTCAGCAGCGAGGTCACGAGGTACATGGCGGTCAGCACCGTCCACGGGTTCTGGCCGACGGCCCCCATGACGACCTCGGCCATCAGGGCCGCCGCCCCGGACCGGTCCATCGCCGCCCCGATGCCCAGGGCCGCGCCGATCACGATGAGCACCGGCCAGTCCACGCCCCGGCGCGCCTCGGTCAGCGTGCAGCAGCGCGTCAGCACCATCAGGCCCGACGCGATCAGGGCGGCCAGCAGCATCGGGTAGACCTCGGCCGTCGCGAGCACCACCATGCCGATCAGGATCGCCAGCGCCAGCGGCGCCTTGGCGTGGCGCTTTGGAGCCGAGTCCTCGAGCGACCGGACCAGCAGGAAGTCTTGCGTCGCGGCGGCCCGTTCGGCGAAGCCCGGGTCGGCCTCGACGAGCAGCAGGTCGCCGCCTTCGAGTTCGATGTCGCCGACCTTGCCCGTCACGCGCTGGCCGTTGCGGGCCACGGCGATGACCGCCGCGTTGTACCGGTTGCGGAACCGCGCCGCCCGGATGGTGGTCCGCGTCAGCGAGCACGCCGGCGCGACCACGGCCTCGTGCAGGCGCCGGCGGTAGCGCGGCGAGTCGAGTTTGAAGATCTGGTCGGTCGCCAGCGACAGCCCGCGGGTGTTGGCCAGGTCGCGGATCGACTCGACCACGCCGGCGAAGAGCAGGCGGTCACCCGCGCGCAGCACCTGGTCGGGCGCGACGGGGGCGATGGCCTCGCCGTCGCGTTCGATCTCGATCAGGAAGCTGCCCGGCAGGTTGCGCAGGCCCGCCTGGTCGACGGATCTGCCCGCCATGGGGCTGTTCTGGTCGACGACCAGTTCGAGCGTGTACTCGCGCGTGTCCGACAGGGCGGACTTGGCCGCCCCGCGATCGGGCAGCAGCCTGGGCCCGAGGACCACGAGGAAGGCCGCACACGCGACCGCGGTGGGCAGGCCGACCCAGGTGATGTCGAACATCCGCAGCGGCGGCAGGTCGGTCTGGGCGACGACCATGCCCGCCACGACGAGGTTGGTGCTCGTGCCAATCAGCGAGCAGGTGCCACCGAGGATGGCCGCGAAACTCAGCGGCATGAGCAGGCGGGACGGGCTGATGCGCAGTTTCTTGGCCCAGTCCTGCACCGCGGGGATCATCATCGCGACGACCGGCGTGTTGTTGAGGAACACGCTGAGCCCCCAGACCGGCGTGATGACCCGCAGCAAGGCGCCGCGGTGGCTCCTGGGGCGTCCCAGCAGGCGCCCGGCGATCCAGTCGATCGCGCCCGTCTCCTTCAGCCCCGCGACCACGACGAACAGCGCGCCCACGGTGAGCATGCCCGTGTTGCTGAACCCCGAGAACCCCTCCTCGGGGGTCAGCACGCCGATCTTCCAGCCGCCGTCGGCGTCGGGCAGGGGCGTGACCATCAGCGCGGTCAGCCCGGCGACGAGCACCGCGTCGGGCGCGATCCGCGTGGCCGCCAGCATGGCCAGGACCAGCGCAAGCACCCCCAGCACCAGCACGATCTCGACGGTCATGGTCTCACCGGGCTTCCGTCTCGTTCATCGGCACGGACGATAGCGTCCCTTCGGTCAGGACCGCTTCTTGACGCCCGGCGCGGGCGCGAGCAGGTCCAGCACCCGCTCGGCGTTCTCCCGTTCGATCAGGATCGCCTTGACGGTCGCCTGTTCGAGGATCTGCGTGCGCACCAGTTCGGACGCTTCCCGCGCGTAGTCCGTGTCGGCGATCTGGGAGAGCGCGCCCGCGTTGGCCGCGAACTCGTCCCGCAGCACCGCCACCTCGGTGTCGATCTGCTTCATGCGCGTGCCGATGGCCGCCCGGTCGTCGGCGATGAACTCCTCGGCGGCCTTGACCAGGTTCTGGGCCGCCTCCGGGTCGGTCGTCTGCAGGGTCGAGAGCCCGTTGAGCGTGACGGGGCCGTCGTCCGTCTGGACCGTGCCCAGGCTGGCGGCGTCGTAGCCGAGCAGGATCTGGCGCCCGTCGAACATGGTGGTCTGGGCGATGTGGTTGATGCCGTCGACCACGCTGTCGATCTCAACCCCCAGGGCGTCGGACTCGGCCTGGGACAGGCCCGACCGGTTGGCGCCCTGCACGACCAGCCCGGACAGTTCGATGAGCATGTCCTGCAGCACGCTCAGGCCGCCCTCGGTGGCGCCCAGGCGGGCGTCCTCGTGCGCGAACGCGTCGATCTTGCGGGTGATCTGGGCCTGGCGGCCTCGGAAGTTCTCCGCGGCCATCATGCCCGACGGGTCGTCGGCCCCCCGGTTGATCCGCTGGCCCGTGGTCAGGCGCTCCAGCGAGGTCTGCTGGGCGCTCTGGTGCGCCCCCAGCACCCGCAGGGACGACCCGAACCAGCCCGGGATGCCCGGCATCGCGTTCATGCCCCTGTTTTCGGGCCGAAGCACACCCGGACTTCACTGTGATTCGCCCTATGGTTGCCCGTGGCCGACACCGACTGGGACATCGCGGAAGGGCTCGACCCCGAAGGCCCGTCCGCGGCCGACCTGGACCGCTTCGGCGACGAGATGATCCCCTGCCCCAACTGCGGCGCCCGGATCTACGACCAGTCCGAGATGTGCCCCCGCTGCGGTCACCTGCTGGAAGCCCCGGAAAAGCGCCTGCCCCTGTGGACCATCGGCATCACGATCCTGGTCATCGGGCTGCTGCTGGTGTGGATGCTGTGAAGGGCGCACGGTCCCACGCAGCGCGTTCGGCTGGCGTGATGAACCCGCATCAGCTCAGCAAAGAGCGGATTGCAACCGCGAGAGTGATCGCCAAGGGCAGGCGGTCCGTGATGTCGAGCGGTTGGTGCGAGCCTACGGCGGGGACCCAAGAGTTGGCGGAAGCTTTCAACGCGTCCGTTTCTGGCCTCGCCCGGAAAGTGGATTGAGTGGCATTGGTACGAACACCACGGAATCGGGCGCTTTGAGATCAAGGAGGTTGTGGTTAGAATCGAAGCGATGCGAGTTCGATGCCGCACAAGCCGCGCTGAGGACGGACGAGCAGCCGCCCTGACCCCTGGCGAGACCTATGAGGTCCTGGGGATCGAGGCCGGTGACCTGCGCGTCATGGACGACATGGGTGCCCCGGTGTTGTTCGACCCATCCCTGTTCGAGGTGGTCGATCCCGCCCGGCCGAGTGCCTGGGTCACCGAATGGCTGGACGGCGTCGAGTACGCCGGGCCGGCCGAGTTTTCCGCCCCGGGCTTCTGGGAGGATTTCCACGAGCACGACGCCCAGGCACGGACGACCTTCGCGCGGTACATCAACCGCCACCTGCGGACCACGGACGCCGCCTGACCGCGTCCGGCCGGCACGCGGTCCACCGTTTCGCCCCTACCATCACCCACCGCCCCGACCGTCGGGGTTGCCCGGACCCGGTTCCGCCGGCGCGACAGCGCCGCCCGGAGGATTCCCGCATGATCCCAAAGCCACCCCCGCGCGAGGGCGCGCTCGGCTTTCTCTACTTCCCGCCCTTCCGCGTGCAGGGCTCGTCCGTCGCCGGCGAGGCCACCAGCATCACCATCCCCGAGATGGACGTGACCTTCGACATGGGCTTCTGCGCCCGCATGTCGCTGGCGTCGAAGTTCTGCGCCGTCACCCACGGGCACATGGACCACGTGGGCGGGCTGGCCTACTGGTGCTCGCAGCGCAACTTCCAGGGCATGGGCCCCGGCACCATCGTCTGCGACGCACGCATCGAGCGCGACGTCCGCGCCATGATGGACGGGTTCGCCGCCCTGGAACGCCAGAAGACGCCGTACGAGGTGGTCGCCCTGGAGGACGGCCAGGAGATCGAGATCAAGAACAACATCGCCCTGCGCTGCTTCCACGTCGAGCACACCTGCCCCGCGGTCGGCTACGTGATCGTCGAGAAGCGCACCAAACTCCGCGAGGAGTTCGTCGGCCTGCCCCAGGAGAAACTCCGCGACCTCAAGGAGAAGGGCACCGAGATCGTCCGCCACCTGGAGGTGCCGCAGATCGCCTACACCGGGGACACCCTTCCCGGGCCCCACCTGCTGCGCGAGGACGTGCGCAAGGCGAAGATCATCATCTCGGAGTGCACCTTCTTCGACGACGACCACGCCGGTCGGGCGCGCACGGGCATGCACATGCACGTCAACGACGTGGCCGAGTGGCTGCGCGTGTGCGAGTGCGAGCACATGGTGCTGGTCCACGTCTCGCGGCGCACGCACCTGGGCCAGGCGATCCGCCAACTGGCAGACGTCGCCGGCGAGGAACTGGCGTCCAAGGTCCATTTCCTGATGGACCACCGGGCCAACAAACTGCGCTACGAGCGCCAAGAGCAGGAGGCGCAGGCGCTTGCGCCCTGAGGCGCCGGCGCTTGTGGAAAACTGTTGACACACCCGCCGGGGAGGCGGTAGCCTTGACCGTCCGGCGCCGACCGCCGCCGCGCCACGCAACCCCGCGTGTCTCGGGGGGAAACCGCGGCCTGCGCCGACCTGTAGCCCTCACCATCGGCCTCCCACGCCGATCCGACAACGAGCCAGCGTCCGATGTCCGACCATGATCGCCGGGTCTGGGAAGGTGTGCTTTCGCACCTCCGGGCCGAACATCCCACCGTCTGCCGCGCGTGGTTCAACGACCTCGAGCCGCTCGGCCTGCACGCCGGCGCCTTCGGCGTGCGCGCCCACTCGCCGCACCACCGCGACTACCTGCGCCGGACCTGCCTGGACGCGTTCAACGACACCCTGCGCACCGTCACGGGCCAACTCCTGGCCATCCGCTTCCTCGGGCCCGGCGACGCGTGGGAGGGCGCCCAGCGCCCCCAGGCCGAGGCGCGCCCCGGCGTCAACGGCCAGCCGCCCAGGGCGCCCGCCCCGTCGCCGGCGCCCGTCGTGCACGCGGGGTCCGAGCGCGAGCGCCTCGGCGGGCCCGACGCCTTGCCCATCAACCCGGACTACTCCTTCGACAACTTCGTGCGCGGCCCGAACAACCAACTCGCCCACGCCGCCGCCCTGGCCGTGGCGGCCACCCCGGGCGAAGGGTACAACCCCCTGTTCATCCACGGCGGGGTCGGCCTGGGCAAGACCCACCTGCTCCAGGCGGTGTGCATCTCGGTGCTCGAGTCCAACGCGGACACCCGCATCCACTTCGTCTCCTGCGACGGGTTCATGACGCAGTTCATGAACGCCGTGCAGTCGGGCAAGATGGTCGAGTTCCGCCACGCCTTCCGCGACGTGGACATCCTCGTCATCGACGACATCCACTTCCTGGCCAAGCGCGACCGCACCCAGGAGGAGTTCTTCCACACCTTCAACTCGCTCTACCAGGCGAAGAAGCAGATCATCCTCTCGTCCGACGCCCCGCCGGACGAGATCCCCGACCTGGAGGAGCGCCTGGTGTCCCGCTTCAGTTGGGGCCTGGTGTGCAAGGTCGACAAGCCGGGGTACGAGACCCGGGTGGAGATCCTCAAGCGCAAGGCGCGCATGTTCGGGCTGGACATCGCCGACGAGGTGGCCGCGGAGATCGCCCACCACGTCGACTCGAACATCCGCGAACTGGAGGGCGCGGTCCGGCAGTTGCACCACTCGCGCCGGGTCTACGGGCGTCCGGTCGACCTGGCGATGGCCCGCGAGTCGCTCTCGCACCTGATCGCCCCCGGCCCGGCCGCGGCTCCCACGATCGAGCAGATCATCCAGGAAGTCGTCACCTACTTCCAGATCAAGCGGACCGACGTGCTGGGCAAGCGCAAACTGCGCTCGGTGGCCCTGCCGCGCCAGATCGGCATGTTCATCGCGCGGGAGTCGACCGGGCACTCGCTCGAGGAGATCGGGGCCCACTTCGGGGGGCGCGACCACACGACGGTGATGCACGCCGTCAAGAAAATCGCCGAGGTCCGCAAGGACACCCCCGAGGTCGAGCGGGCCTTGGCAACGATCACCACCCGCCTGCGCGCCCGCTGAGCCC
>CAZFSO010000002.1:69289-76568 GCA_964522095.1 uncultured Phycisphaeraceae bacterium
GAAACAACCGACAACTCCCCGTGGATTTGTTGTGGATAAGCGCGCGGCCGGTGTCGGGAGGTGTCGGGCCTTCCATGGCTCAAAGGGGCCTGATTCATGAAATCCTGGGCGCTTCCGGCGCGCCCGCGACACGGGCCGACAGCCAACCGACAAGGCGTTCAGATCGGGTCAAGGCTCGCAAACGCCGTCGGGACAACGGCTTGGAGACGTGAAAAGCCGTTCATCCCACACCTGACAGCGTTACTCTCACCATCATCATCTCTTTCTTTCATTGAATGAAGATGAAGCAGGCTTCACGCTGGCCGGTCCGAGAACGGACACGGGGGGATCCCGCAGTCGTGCGGCGGTTGTGGAAGATCAGTGTTGACAAGCCGGGCACCAGCAGGTGGCGCGCTGGGCGAGCACCCGCCCGGCAATGGGCCCGCCGCATCGGGGGCAGGGCTTGCCCTTTCTGGCATAGACCCGGTGTCCGCGGGTCGCGTCCCCCGGCGAGCCGTCGGGCAGGCGGTAGTCCCGCAGCGTCGAGCCGCGGGCGCGCACGGCCCGCCTGAGCACCGTCCGCACGCCCTTGGCCAGGCGGGCCCAGTCGGCGCCGTCCAGCGTCCTGGCCGGGCGTGCGGGGTCGATGGCGGCCTCGTGGAGCGATTCGTCGGCGTAGATGTTGCCCACGCCCGCGACGACGCCCTGGTCGAGCAGGGCGGCCTTGACGGCCCGGGCCGACCCGCCGGCCGCCGCGGCCAGTTGCGGCCCGGTCACCCCCAGCCCGTCCGGGCCCAGGGCGGCCCACCGGGCCTCCAGCGCCGCCGTCCCGCCGAGCGTCCAGACCCCCCCGAACCGGCGCGGGTCGCGGAAGACCAGGCGGCGTCCGTCGCCGAGCGTCCAGATCACGTGCGCGTGCCCGTTGGCGACGCGGTCCCGCGGCCCGAGCAGCAGCACCTGTCCGGACATGCCCAGGTGGACCAGCACCACCCGCCCGCCCGCGCCGACCAGGGCCAGTTGCTTGCCCTTGCGTCGGGCCTCGGCGATGCGGTCGCCGACGAGGAGCGCGGCCGGGTCCAGGCGTCCACGCCGTCGGCCGGCGTCGTCGCGCACGACGTCCCGGCGCGCCACGCGCACGCCGGCAACCGCTTGTCCCAGGATCGGGGCCAGCGCCAGGCGGACGGTCTCGACCTCGGGCAGTTCAGGCACGGGGGCTCACCACAGAGAGCATCACCACAGAGGGCACGGGGGGACACAGAGAGGCACAGAGGGGAAGACAGAAAGACTTTGAATCATCTCTCTCCGTGCTCTCTGTGTTCTCTGTGCTCTCTGTGGTGAGCCGTCTTCTGAACGCGCAGGGATCGGAAGAAGTCGGTCAGCAGGGCGGCGCACTCGTCGTGGCGCACGCCGGGGATGACGGCGCATCGGTGGTTGAGTCGTTCGTCCTCGAGGATGGTGTAGAGCGTGCGGACGGCGCCGGCCTTGGGGTCGTCGGCGCCGTAGAGGACGCGTCCGACGCGGGCGTTGACGATGGCGCCCGCGCACATCGGGCAGGGCTCGAGCGTGACGGCCAGCGAGCAGTGGTTCAGGCGCCAGTCGCCGATCGCGGCGGCCGCGGCCCGGACGGCGATCAGTTCCGCGTGGCCGCAGGGGTCGCGATCGCGTTCGCGCGTGTTGGCGCCTTCCGCGAGGACGCGTCCGGTCGCGGTCTCGTAGACCACCGCCCCGATGGGCACCTCGCCGCGTGCGCCGGCCTCGCGGGCCAGCGCGATCGCCCGGTCCATCATGGCCAGGTCGTGTGGCGTGGGCTCGGTCACGGGTCCCCCGCGTCCGAGGGCTCGACGCGCTTGCCGATGATCTTCTCGGCCGGCAGCACGCGCAGGATGAACAGTCCGAGTTCGTAGAGCGCGTAGAGCGGGATCGCCAGCAGCAGCATGGAGATCGGGTCGGCCGGCGTGAGCACCGCGCCGAGCACGACGCACGCCGCGACCGCGTGCTTGCGGTACTTGGTCATGGCCCGCGGGTCGAGCAGGCCCACCCAGCCGAGCATGATGACCACCACGGGCGTCTGGAAGGCGATGCCGAAGGCCAGGGCGAGGTTGAGCAGCGTCTTGATGTATTCCGAGATGCGGTACTGCTGGACGATGCCCTGCCCGTCGACGATCTCGACGGACTTGATGCGCACGCCGTCCCCGCCGTCGGGCACGGCGATGCGCAGTTGCCACAGGTCGGTGTTGATCCACGCGGCCCCGGGCTGGGGCGGCGCGGGGTCGTGGTTGAGCACCGGGAACTGGGGCAGGACGACGCCCTCGGGCACGGGGCCGACGCCGGGGCTGGGCGCGTCGATCCTGGCGCTGAAGCCGATGAAGAACGCCAGCACCACCGGCAGGATGGCCAGGTACATGAACACCACGCTGACCGCCACCAGCACCCCGGAGAACGGGATCAGCACGTGGACGAAGCGGCGCTCGTGCTCGTAGAGCCCGGGCGCGATGAACTTCCACAACTGGTAGAGCATCCACGGCGAGCCGACGAGCACCGTGGTCACCAGCGCCACGTGCACGACCGACCCGAAGGTCTCGAACGGCCCGGTGGCCAGCAGGGCGCTGGCCTGGCCGCCCTGGATCAGGGCCGCCCGGGCCGGGGCGATGAGCAGTTCGAGCAGCGGGCGTCCGAAGGCGAAGGCGACGCAGAAGATGGGCACTACGCCGACGAGGGCCAGCACCAGCCGCCGACGCAAGTCCTCGAGGTGGTCCCCGAAGGACATCACCGCGGGGTCGGGCGGCGCGACGCGGCCCGGGATCTGGCTGGGGGCTTCGGGCATGATTCTCGGACCGGGGGCGAACAATCTGGCGGACGCCGACGGGAGGAGGGCCGCGGCGCATCCTAGCGAGACGCCCGGCCTTCCGGACGCAGGCGGGCCGGCAACACGGGGTCTTGGGCGCGTGGACGAGTGGCAAACCAACCGGGAGGCGATTGTCGCGGCCATCGCCGGCGACCGGGAGGCGCTGCGCACCGTCTGGGCCGAGCACCGGCGCTGGGTCGCGGCGGTCCTGCTCGCCCACAAGCCGCGCCAGGCCGACCTGGAGGACCTGCTCCAGACCGTGGCTGCTCAGTTGTGCCGCAAGGTCCACGAGGTCCGCGACCCCGAGGCCTTCCGCCCGTGGCTGCGCATGGTCGCGGTCAACGTCGCCCGCGCCGAGGGCCGGTCGTCCGGGCGGGCACGCCGCGGCCTGCTGCGCCTGGTGGGTCGCACGCCCCCCGACGCGGCCGCCGAGCCGGACCACGACGCCCGGGAGCGCGCCAGCGAGGCCGCACGCCTGATGGAACTGGCCGCGGGCCTGCCCGACGGCTACCGCGAGCCCCTGCTGATGCGCTGCGTGCAGGGCATGAGTTACCGCCAGATCGGCGCGGCCATGGGCCTGCCCGAGACCACCGTCGAGACCCGCATCGCCCGTGGCCGACGGATGCTGCGCGAACTGGCATCCAGTGAACTGCACACCCCCGAGCCGGTGCCCGCGACCGCATGAGGTGCCCCCGATGACCCCGCCCGACGAGCCACGAACCGATCCCAGAACCGACCCCGATCCCGACGCGGCCTTGGAAGGCGCGGCGGACGCCCGCGACCGGCTGATCTCGCGCATCATCGACGCCCGTGCTGAGGAGGGCGACTGGCGGTCGTTCCGGTCGCTGGCCGAGCGTGACCCGGGCGTCTGGCGGGATCTGGCGGGGGCCCAGCGTCAGCACGAACTGCTGTGCGAGGGCGTCCGGGCGGCGGCCGCAGCGGCTGACGGCGTCGGCCTGCCGCTCGCGGACCCGCGCCCCCTGGAGCGCCGCCTCGACGGCGTGGCCCGCTGGGGCGGCTGGGCCGCCGCCGCGGCGCTCGTGCTGGTGTGGGCCACGGGCCTGCGTCCGGGGGCGGCCGAGCCGCGCGTGCAGGCCGCGGGCATCGGGCCGCTGCTGCACGACGCGACCCCCGACCAGGCGCTCGACCGGTACATCGACGCCGGCCGCTCCGCCGGCCTGGTGGTGGGGGAGGTGCCCGAGCGGGTGGTGGTCGAGACGCGCCCGCGTCCCGACGGCTCGGTCGAGGTCGTCTACCTGCGCCAGATCGTCGAGCGCCGCGTCACCGACCGGGTCTACCGCGAGGTCACCGACGACACCGGGCGCCGCGTGCCCGTCGCCATGCCGGCGTCCGAGTTCCAGGTCATCCACGCCTACTGACCGGCGCGTGACGGGCCCGCCCGTCCGCGGCATCCGGTGTCGACGAAGGGTCTGAGCCACGAGTCCGGAGGTATCAGCAATGCACCGCATCACGAGAGCGATCGTCCCCGCCCTGGCGCTGGCCGCGGGAAGCGCCCACGCCCAGTTCATCCCCGCAACCCAACAGCCGGGGCAGGGGCAGGCCGGGCAGCAGGCCGGGCAGCCGGCCCGTTCGGCGCGCTCGAACCTGACGTTCGTGTCCATCGACAACGGCAAGCGCGTCGAGGTCCGCTTGGAGGACGGCCGCGTGGTCGTCGCCCGCGTGGACGGCCAGGATGTGCCCGAAGGCCGCGTCCGCGTCACCGATTCGGAGGTGGTGCTGCTCGACGAGCAGGGGGAGACGGCCCACCGCTTCTCGCTCGTCGCCGCGCCCCAGCCGCCCGGCGCCCGCAGCGGGTCCGGACGCTCGTTCGCCCCCATCGCACCCAGCGCCCCCCCGGCCCCCCCCATGCCCCCCCGCCCGCCGGTGATGCTGGGCCTCACCTTCATCGATCCGGGCGAGGCGTTGCGGGCCCACCTGGGCTTGGGCGATCGGCCGGCTCTTCTCGTCAACGGCACGATCGAGGGGCTGCCGGCCCACGAGGCGGGCATCCGCGCGCACGACGTGATCGTGTCCATCGACGGCTCGGACGGCGCGAGCGGTCAGACGCTCAGCCGCCGGCTGGCCGACGCCAAGCCCGGCGAGGTCGTCGAGTTCACGGTCATCCGCGCCGGCTCGGAGCGCACTGTGAGGGCCGAACTGGCCGCGTTCGACGCCAAGGCCCTGGGCGTCCCGGCCGCCCCGATGGCGCCCGACGCCCGCTCGTACTCGTTCAGCCTCGACGTGGACGCCGAGGGGGCGGTCGAGGCCGCCCGTCAACTGGCCGACGAGGCGCGGCGTGGCCTGGCGCAGCAGATGATCGAACTGCGCGAGGGTCGCGTGTTCGTCCGCTCGGCCGACGAGATCAACAAGCGCCTCGAAAGCCTGCAGCGTGAACTCGACGAGCGTGCGCCCGGGGCCCGGGCCGGCGTCGACGAGCGCCTGCGCGCCATCGAGCAGCGCATGGAGGAGGCCGAGCGCCGCTTCGAGGACCGCATGAAGCGTCTGGACGAACTGGTCGAGCGCCTGGCTGACCGCCTCGGCACGGGCCGCGAATGAGCGCGGAGATCGGAAACCCGGCGCTCGCGGCCGGGTAGACAGAAACGGTCGCCGCGGCGTTCCCAACCAGGCCGCGGACGAACCACGACGCCGGCCCTGCTGCAAGCGCACAGGGCGGCCCACGGAGCCCGCGCGCCGAGACCCCGCGCGGGCTCCTTTTCTTTTGTTGCACGCCGGTCAACGGCGCCGCGTCGCGCCGTCGGGCTCGGCGTGAAAAACCGCTCATCTTGGGCGTTCCGGGCGATTGTGGACGGATTGCTCCGGTCGTCGCGTGCCGGGTTCGGTAAGATCGGCGGACCCCGCTGGAGCCGCCATGACCCCACCCGAGCCGCACACAGACGAGCCCCGCGCCGGCGAGGACCTGATCGCCGTGGTCTGCGACGCCGGCGACCGGCTGCGCGCCGAGATCGCCCGGGTGATCGTGGGCCAGGACGAGGTGGTGGACCAGATCCTGATGGCGGTTTTCTGCGGCGGGCACGCGCTGCTGGTGGGCGTGCCCGGCCTGGCCAAGACGCTGCTGGTGTCCACCATCGCCCGGGCGATGGATCTGAAGTTCAGCCGCGTGCAGTTCACGCCCGACCTGATGCCCAGCGACATCACCGGCACCGAGGTGATCGAGGAGGACAAGACCACCGGGCGGCGCGAACTGCGCTTCGTGCCCGGCCCGGTGTTCGCCAACGTGGTGCTGGCCGACGAGATCAACCGGACGCCCCCCAAGACCCAGGCGGCCCTGCTCGAGTCGATGCAGGAGCGTCAGGTCTCCGTCGGCGGCGTGCGCCACCCGCTGCCCGATCCGTTCTTCGTTTTGGCCACGCAGAACCCGCTCGAGCAGGAGGGCACCTACCCCCTGCCCGAGGCGCAACTCGACCGGTTCATGTTCCAGGTCCTCATCCGCTACCCCAGCGAGGTGGAGGAACTGGAGGTCATCCGTCGCAGCGCCCACAAGGACGAGGTGACGGTCTCCCCAGTCATCGACGCGGCCGGCATCGCCGAGGTGCGGCGCATCGTGCGCCACTGCCCCGTGCCCGACCACGTGCTGCGGTACGCCCTGCGCCTGGTCCGCAGCACCCGGGGCGGCGAGGACTCTCCGGCCGCGGTGCGCGACTACCTGTCGTGGGGCGCGGGGCCCCGGGCGTCCGAGGCGCTGGTGCACGCCGCCAAGGCGCACGCGCTGCTGCGCCGCTCGGGCCTGGTGACGGCCGACGACGTGCGCGCGGTCGCCCACCCGGTGCTGCGCCACCGCATCCTGACCAACTTCAACGCCGAGGCCGACCAGGTCACGCCGGACGCGATCATCGACGCCCTGCTCGCGTCGATCGGCGTCACGGGCGAGGACCGGGACACGGCCCGCCTGGCCTCACGCGTCCTGCGCGAGCGGGCATGAGCGCGGCACGCCGCCGGAGTGACCGATGCTGCTGAACCAGACCGCCGAGTACGCCCTGCGGGCCATGAGTTGCCTGGCCTACCAGCCCGACCAACTGACCCCCACCAACGAACTGGCCGAGGTCACGAAGGTGCCGCAGAACTACCTGGCCAAGGTGCTCCAGGCGCTGGCGCAGGCCGACCTGATCGTCGGGCGTCGCGGCGTGGGCGGGGGCTACCGCCTGGCCCGCCCGGCCGACCGCATCACGCTGCTGGAGGTGATCAACGCCATCAGCCCGGTCGAGCGGATCGAGGCCTGCCCGTTGGGGCTCGAGAACCACTCGGGCAGGCTGTGCCCCCTGCACCGGCGCATCGACCAGGCGGCGCGGCAGACGATCGAGACCTTCGGCGGCATCACGCTGCGCGACGTGATCTCCGAGCAGGACGCCGCCCGTCCCCTGTGCGACGCCAGCCGCACGGCTCGCGTCGACCTGTCCATCTCCCAGGCCCCGGTGGCCCGGCTCGCCGAGCCGGGTT
>CAZFSO010000002.1:76668-79536 GCA_964522095.1 uncultured Phycisphaeraceae bacterium
CTCACCGGGCTGACCCCGTCCCGCCCGCGCGTACGATGCCCGCGTGAGCGAGACCACCGAACAGCACGAGACGCCCGACCTGCACCAACTCGAACTCCAGCGCCGCGCCAAGCGCGACGCGGTCGCCGCGATGGGGCTTGAGCCCTACGGCGGGCGCACCGACGGGCTCGTCACCCTCGCCGAGGCCCGGGACCGCTACGACGAGGGCGCGGACAGTGAGCACCAGGAGCAGGGCAAGCAGGAAGGCTTCGTCGACCGGCGCCCGATCGTCCGGGTCGCGGGGCGCATCGTCCTGCGTCGTCCGACGGGCAAACTGATCTGGCTGAACCTGCGCGACCACACCGACGAGTCCTTCCAGGTGGCCGTCTCGAAGCGCGACTGCGACGAGACCGGGTTCGCGCTGGCCGAGCAGACCGACCTGGGCGACATCGTCGTGGCCGAGGGCCCGCTGATGCGGACGAAGACCGGCGAGGTGACCTGCTGGGCGTCGTCGCTGCGCCCGGCGTCCAAGTGCCTCATGCCCCCGCCCGAGAAGCACGCCGGCCTGACCGACCCCGAGGCCCGCGCCCGCCGGCGCTACGTCGACATGTGGTCCAACCCCGAGACCACCCGCACGCTGCTGCTGCGCTCGCGGATCGTGGGCGCCATCCGGCGACTGCTCGACTCGATGGGCTTCGTCGAGGTCGAGACGCCCATGCTCCAGGCCCAGGCCGGCGGCGCGGCGGCACGCCCGTTCCTGACCCACCTCAACGCCCTGGACATCGAACTGTCCCTGCGCATCGCGCCGGAATTGTACCTCAAGCGCCTGCTCGTCGGCGGCCTGCCCAGGGTTTACGAGATCAACCGCAACTTCCGCAACGAGGGCGTCGACAAGCGTCACAACCCCGAGTTCACCGCCATCGAGTTGTACGAGGCCCACGGCGACGTGCACTCGGTCATGGAGGTCACCGAGGCGGTCGTGCGCGAGGCCGCCCGGGTGGCCGCCGAGGCGCGCGGGCTTGAGGGCTTGGCCGTCCCGTACGGCGACCTGGTCATCGACTACGCACAACCGTTCGAGCGCGTGACCTACACGGAACTCTTTGAGCGGGCGCTTGGCTTTCCGATGGACGACGCCGAGCGCGTCCGGGCCGAGGCCGAACGCCGCGGGCTGCAGACGAAGGCCAAGGGCGGCGTGGCGCTCGACCCCCTGCTGATCGCCAACGAACTCTTCGAGGAGGTCGCTGAGCCGACGCTCGACCCGGCGCGTCCGACCTGGGTGATGCGATACCCCGCGTCCTTGTCGCCCCTGACGCGCCCCTGCCCGGACGACCCGCGCTTCGCCGACCGGGCGGACCTGTTCATCGCGGGCATGGAGGTCGGCCCGCACTACACGGAACTGAACGACCCCGACGTGCAGGAGGCCAAGTTCCGCGAGCAACTCTCAGGCCTGGACGACGAGGAATCGACCTTCCGCACCTTCGACCAGGACTTCATCGACGCCCTGAAGGTCGGCATGCCGCCCGCGGGGGGCATGGGCCTGGGCATCGACCGGCTGGTCATGCTGATGAGCGGGCGCGAGACCATCCGCGAGGTGATCCCGTTCCCGTTCGTGCGCCCGCTGGACCGCTGAGTCAGTGCTCGTCGCCGGCCCCGGCGTCCGAGGCGTCGGACGCGTCGTCGGGGTCGATCCCGGTCTCGGCCTTCTTCTTCATGCCGTCGCCGATGCGCACGTCGATGCCGCCGCCGGTGACGATCTTGCCGGGCCGGTCGACGCTGATCCGCACGACGGTGGGCGAGACGTTGGGGTTGGGCCGGCGCTCGCGCATGGCGTTGAGCAGCGTGGTGGCCTTGTCCAGGCCCAGGTTCTGGAGCGCCTTGTGGACCTCCTCGACCTGTGCGTCGCGCTCGCGGGGGTCGTCGGCCAGGTCGCTGGTCAGGGCGGCCAGTTCCGGCGCCTCGATGCCGGCGAACTCCAGCAGCGAGTCGGCCTGCACGCGCATCTCGGCCAGCAGCCCGTAGTAGGCGATGCCGGCCTCGTGGATCGAGTCCTGCAGGATGAAGCGCATGAACTCCATCATGCCCTCCGTGCCCTTGTCGGCCTGGATCTCCTGCGAGATGGCCTGCTTGTACTCGCGCACGATGTGGCTGTTCATCCCGCCCTGGATGCGGGTAAGGATGCCGCGGTTGGTCAGTTCCTCGGAGAGCGTGGTCCGGCCGACGAGGGGCTTGATCATCTCGGCGACGCGGGTGATCTCCTTGAGGTCGCTCATGTCCATGGTCTCGATCACGCCGCCCTGGAGTTCCCACATCAGGTCGAGGTTGTCGATGACCAGGTTCTCGAAGCGGGCGCGCCGGCCGTACATGATGGGCATGATCGCGTCGACCGAGCCGGGCCCGACCGTCGGGTTGGCGCGCAGCGCGACCACGTCGGGCAGGTCCTTGAGGCGGACGATCCTGCCGTCCTCGCCGACCTGGGCGAGTTTGGGGTAGGGCATCTCCGTGGGCAGGCTCTCGATGCGCTCGCCGCCGGCGCCGGGCTGGCGGGGCTGGGCCGCCGGTCGCTGGGGGGTCGCCGGGGCGGGCTGCGGGCGGTACTCGGGCTCTTTCTTCTGCTCGGCCGGCGGGGGCGGGGCGACCTGGGCGTGGGCGGTCCCGGCGAGCACGAGCATCAGGGCGAGGCAGGGCGACTTCAGGTTCATCGAGGGCGTCTCCTCAGCGGGAAAGGTGCCGGTCGGTCGGCTGGGCAAGCGTAGTGCACGACGGACCACCATCGGAAGCGGCGGCCCGGGCGGCACGCTCAACGCCCGAAACGGCCCGGGCTTGCCGTACTCTTATGCCGCTCGTGCGGCCGCGGTTTGCCGCACGCCCCGGTTTGGGGTCAAACTCCGG
>CAZFSO010000002.1:79636-82122 GCA_964522095.1 uncultured Phycisphaeraceae bacterium
CTTGGCCATGACCACCCCCGCCGCCGTCCGAGAAGACCTCGCCCGGGCCATCGCCGACGCCGCCCTGCTCCGCGGGACCTTCACCCTGCGCTCGGGGCGCACCAGTTCGTACTACCTGGACAAGTACCGCTTCTCGACGCGGCCGGAGATCCTGAGGCCCCTGGCGTCCATGTTCGCCGAACGCGTGGCCGCCATCGCCGCCGACACGGGGCCCGTCGACCGGCTCGCCGGGGCCGAACTGGGCGGGATCCCGCTGGTCGCGGCGGCCTGCCTGGAGACCGGCCACCCCACGCTGTTCGTCCGCAACGCCAAGAAGGACTACGGCACGGCCCAGCAACTCGAGGGCGCGGTCGAGCCGGGCGACCGGGTGGTGTTCCTCGAGGACGTGGCCACCACCGGCGGCCAGGCGCTGGAGGCCGCCGGCGTCATCCAGGAAGCCGGGGCCGAGGTCGTGGCCATCGTCTGCGTCATCGACCGGCTCGAAGGCGCCCGCGAGAACGTCGAGAAGGCCGGCATCCGCTTCGAGGCCCTGTTCACCAAGCGCGACCTGGGCGTGGATGAGTGAGATCAGATAAGACCCTGGTCGGCGAGCAGGTCCTGAAAGCCCATGGCGATCCGGTCAGACTCGCCGGCCCCCGCGACCGAGCGACGCCGGGCGTTTTCGGGCAGCGGGGCACACCGGGTCGCTGAAACGAGATAACGGATTGCGATGAGCTGTGCCCTGTCGTACCGAATCCATGAGTCGTGGTCGAGTTCCGCGTAGTCGGCTGGTGTGAAGATGCAGGTTCGCTCTTCGTATGGCCGGTTGCGGAACGAGGTGATCGGCGCCGCGAGCACTTTCCCGTCGTCGGTCTCCAACGACAGGACCACCCAGCGGTGGGCCCCGATGCCGCTTTCTTCTCGCCAGAAGACGTCGCCGGGGCGCACGGATCAGCCTGCGCGCTCGCGGCGCACGGCCCGGATTTCGTCGGCCACCTGGCGCGCGTCTTCGGCGTCGAAGCTCATCGCCAGCAGGATGTCCTCGTAGGGCACGGGCACGGACTTCTTGGCGTCCGACCCGTCCCAGTTTTCCTTCCACTCGGGCAGCGTAGCGTGGAGATGGTCGACCAACTGCCAGTCATCAAGATGCTCGTACTGCTGAGCGGTCTCGTTGAGCACCGAGATCGCCAGGCGGGACAGGTCACCACGCCCGGGATCTTCCCCCGTCGGGACCAACTGATAGTTCTCTCGCCGGACGAAGCGTGACCACACGCCCGCGTCAGGGTGCTCGCCCTTGATGAGGCTGTACGTCTCGCTGAGGACCGGGCCGTGCTTCATCGCCACCACCCGGTCAAAGGTGATCGGTGAGCCCGTCTCCCGCATCATCCGGCGATCCGCGAGATAGAGAAGCTTGAGCAGCCGCATGTAGGACATGCGCTCCCCCGGTGCGGCCTGGAGCAGCACGGCGGTTGCTTGGACGGTCTTGGCAAGATTCAGGTGCATCGCGGCTCCGCTGGTGCGACGGTGGTGCCGACCTCCAGCCGTGAGCATACCCGATCAGGAACCGACTTTCAACAAAAATCCACCCCAGAGGTAGAATCATGTGCATCTGTAGACAACCATTGCACACTCATGCAAGAAACATCTGCTTCCCCGTCCCCGCGTCCTTCGACCCCTGCCCAGGCGGCGGCGTGTCGCGGGCCGATTGACGGGTTGCTCGACACCGCTTTGTTCAAGGCCTTGTGCGACCCGACCCGGGCCGGGCTGCTGGCGTGCATCGCCAAGTGCGGGCGGGGCTGCACGGTGTCCGAGGTGGCCGCGTGCTGCGCGGTGGACACCTCGGTCGTGTCGCGCCATCTTTCGACCTTGGAGAAGGCCGGGGTGCTGGCGAGTGAGCGGGCGGGGCGCGTGGTGCGTTACGCCGTGCGCTACCAGGAACTGAGCGCGACGCTGCGGGCGTTGGCCGGGGCGATCGACGGCTGCGGCCCGGGTTCCGGGCACGGCGAGCCGGGCGACCAGAGATGTTGCCAAGCTTCCCGGCTCGACGGGCCGGGTGATCGGGAAGTCTGAAACACCCGGCTCGGTGAACCGGGCCAACACACGAAAGGGTCCACCCATGTCTGACGCCAAAAACAACACCGGAACGAAAGCCGCCTGCTGCGGCCCGTCGTGCTGCGGCGGTTCGGTGAACAAGCCCTCCGTCGCCGCGACCGCGCAGAGCCGCGCCAGCCAGGACGACCTGCGCGCCAAAGTCCGAGACGGCTACGGCACCATCGCCCAGGCCGGGTCGTGGTCGGCCGCGCAGACGGCCGGGGCGACGGCATCATCCGGCTGCTGCGCGCCCCCCTCCGGCGGCGGCATGTGCTGCGGCACCGACTCGTTCACGCCCGATCAGCTCGCCAGGGCGATCGGCTACAGCGAGAACGACCTGGCCGCCACGCCCGAGTCGGCCAACATGGGTCTTTCCTGCGGCAACCCCACCGCGCTGGCGTCGCTGCGCCCGGGCG
>CAZFSO010000003.1:0-4530 GCA_964522095.1 uncultured Phycisphaeraceae bacterium
TCGAACTGCCGAGCGGCGAAATCAAGAACGCCAAGAGCGACCAGGAGGCGGCGTCTTGGCAGCAGACCGAGATCCTCATGCGCATCACCGGTCGCACCGAGGGCGAGCACAAGTTCAGAGGTTTCGGCAAGCGGCTCGCGCACCGTCGCTACAGCCACATCGTGCTGCTCGACTACCTGACCAACTCGCAGCCCGAGCCCGTGGCCGCCAGCCCGTTTGACCGCAACCTGCTCCAGTGGCAGGAGAACCCGACCGATCGCACGGCGGCGAACAACATTCCTTATGGTCAGGGTTCCGATCCCAGCACCGTCCAGCAGTACGACGACGTGCAGGGCTGGGTGGACATCGGCGTGACGCAGCGCTGGCCGTTCGCGTCAACCTACCAGACCGTGCCCGCCGCGTGGAACACCGACGGCATCAACAACAGCCCGACGTACATCCCGCACGCCGGCACGCCGCACACGATGATGGGCAATGACAACATCCCGCTTGGCGACCGGCGCTACACCCAGGTGGCGCACCCGGCCGGCAAGGTGCTCCAGTTCGAGGAGTTCGACCGGTTCTCGAACCGCCAGCACCTGTACTTCTTCTACCCCGAAGCGTCGACGAACATCAGTTTCTTCGACGGCTCCGTGCGACGCGAGAACACCTCCGACGCAAACCCGGGCTGGAACCCTGCCCAGCCGGACCAGGACTGGAAGCAGCGGTACATCCCGCTCCACACCTTCCCGCTTCCGAAGACCGGGCTGGGCGAGACCGACGAGTACTGCATGCGGTACCGCTGGACCCGCCACGGCCTGCAGGGCATCGACTTCGGCGCCCGTGAAGTGGGCCGCCCCAGGGACCTCGGCCCCGAGGAACAGGCCGACTGCGGCCCGTGACCGACCCCCTGCCTTGAAACCAGCACCGGCCCGACCCACCGTCGTGCCGGTTTTTCTTCGCCCAACCCCACGCCCCCCCTTGCGGCATCCACGCGGTCCGGGTATAACTAAGACTGGTCTCGGCGTGGCCCCCCCCGCATCCACAAGGGGGAACCGGCGTCGTCAAATCCGCGAACCGGACGGTGGCGTCGTGTGCCGCTCGGTCCATTCGTGCAAGCCCGCCACTCCTGCAGGCGGCCCGGTGTTGTCCGGACGGAGGTCTCCGTTGAAAAAGAACAAGGGTTTCACGCTGATCGAGTTGCTGGTGGTGATCGCCATCATCGCGCTGCTGATCGGCATCCTGCTGCCGGCCATCGGCAAGGCGCGGGACACCGCCAAGAACGTGCTGTCCCAGACGCGGATGCGTCAGTTGGGCCAGGGCGCGTCCAACTACTCCGCGGACAACAAAGATCGCATCTTCTCGTATACGTGGAAGGGCGGCCCGGGAGTCCAGTACATCCTGCCGGACGGCACGCCGAAGTCTGCTCCCGACGACACCGCCGCCGCGGAGTTGCAGAACACCGAGATCCTTCAGCGGGTCACCGGGCGCACCGAAGGCGAGTTCCGGATCGACAACTTCAAGGGGCGCTTACCACATCGCCGCTACAGCCACATCGTCCTGCTGGACTATCTGACCAACTCCCAGCCAGAACCGGTCGCCGCCAGCCCGTTCGACCGCAACCTCCTCCAGTGGCAGGAAAACCCGACGGACATCACCGCGGCGAACAACATCCCGTACGCGGCCGGGTCTCAGATCCCAAGCCATGTCGACACCCCGAGCGGATGGACCAAGAACGGCATCCGCCAGCGCTGGCCGTTCGCATCGAGCTACCAGACGGTCCCGGCCGCTTGGAACACCGACGGCATCAATCGCTCGCCGACCTACGCGCCTCTGATCGAGACGCCGCACCTCATGTCGGCGCCGGAGGGCACGCCGCTGGGCGGGCGCCGGTACACCCAGGTGGCTCACCCTTCCGGCAAGGTGCTCCAGTTCGAAGAGTTCGACCGTTTCAGCAACCGCCAGGCGCTGTTCTACTTCTATCCCGAGGCTTCCAGCAACATCACTTTCTTCGACGGCTCGGTGCGGCGTGAAAACACCGCGGACGCGAATCCCGGCTGGAACCCGATGCAACCGGAAGCCGAGTTCACCCAGATTTACCTCCCGCTCCACACATTCCCCGACCCCAAGACCGGCCCGGGGGAAAACGACCGCTACTGCACCCGCTATCGCTGGACCCGCTACGGCCTCCAGGGCATCGACTTCGGCGCCCGCGAGGTCGGACGCCCCCGGGACCTCGGACCGGAAGAACAGGCCGACTGCGGCCCGTGACCAACGCCGCCAACCAGCACCCCGCACCGGCCCGACCCACCGTCGGGCCGGTTTTTCGTTGACCGTGCCCGATCCAACCACCCCCGCCCCCCGCCCCCCCGCCCCCCGTCTCCCCCGGCCCTGCCCGCCCATCCATCAGCGTCCAGGTGGCGCACGAAAAACCGGCCCGATCGGGCCGGCAGGGGGGAGCGGTGGAAGGTGGACGCGGGGGGAGGACCTTACGGCCGGCCGCGGAGGCGTCGCTCGCGGCGGAGGTCGGCCATGCGGGTGCTCAGCCAGTCCTCCCAGAACGGCACGTCGATGGCCTGCTCGAGGGCGTCGGTGATGGCCGCCATCTGGAGGTTCTCGGCCCGGCGCATCAGCATCTTGTACCGGCCCAGGTGCTTGTTCATGTTCTGGATCGCCGAGCCGTAGCCCGAGGCCGAGTTGCGCGCCTTGGCCGTCTCGGACTCGGAGATGAACGACCGGATCGTGGCGATGATCTCGTTGCGCAGGCGCTTGCACTGGTCGTTGGCCTTGCGGGCCATCTCGCCGGTCACGCTGTCGCTGTGGTCCCACTCGACGAAGTCCTGGGCCTCGGCGAAGGTCGAGATGTCCCGGTTGGAGACCACCGTGACGATGCCGTACTTGCCCGCCTGCTGGTCGGTCAGCGTCAGGACGCTCTGGGGGCCGTCGATGGTCTCGAAGATCACGCCGGCCGGGGGCTCGGTATCGACCAACTCCCACTTGCCGCCCTTCTGAACGGCGTACACCGCCGACTCGGACAGCATCATCGCCCTGACGAGGTGGGGGGAGTGCCCCTTGGACTCGGCGCTGGCGGCCAGTTTCGCCGCCATGATCGAGGTCATCTTCAGGTCGACCTCCGCCGAGCCGGTCCCGGTCTGGCGGAACACCACGGCCCCGCCGAAGGTCGCCCCGGGCGCCATGGTGATCGTGTCGCAGTTGAACGCGGGCCAGATGGTCGCGGAGATGGCGTGCTCGATCAGGGCGTGGTAGCGGAACTTGCCGCTGTACTTGGCCATGACCTCGACGATCTCCTCGGCCGCCCAGACCTCGCCCCCGGGCGAGTTCATGCGGAAGACGATGTCCGTCGCCCCCTGCTTGGCGGCCCATTCCAGGCCCTCGGCGATGCTCAGGGGGTAGATGTCCTGGCCGAAGGTCCCGCTCATCGGGATCTCGACGATCAGGTCGACGCCCTCACGCTTGAGTTTCTTCTCGGCCGTCACGGCCCCGGCGGTCACGGTCCCGCCGGGCGTCAGCGTCGGCGTGCGGGGCATGTCGGCGGGGGTGTCGGGCGTGGCCGGGGCCTCGTCGGCCGGGGCGTCCTCCCCGATCGTGACCGCCTGGATCTGGCGCCGGTCGAGGGTCAGGCGGGTGCGGATGCCGCTGATCTCGGTGTCGATCACCACCTCGCGCCGGGTCTGGGAGACGACGGTGCCGTTGTAGACGGTGCCGTCCCGGAGGACGACCTGATCGCCCAGGGCGGCGGAAACGCCGAACCCGATCGAGCCGGCGGCGACGATGGCCGCAACGGCCGCGCGAGAGAACAGACCTGGACGCATCAGAGACCTCCCAAGGGATCGGAAAAGCACCGGCCCGGCGAGCGCGGGCGGCGAAAGTGGCATGAGACCGTTCGCATCATACTGTCCGCCAGTTCGTGCGCCAAGAAAGCCGGGCCGGAAACGGTAAGATCTTTGGAATGCAGCGGTTTCGCGTCATCGTGGTGGGGGGCGGGCACGCCGGCGCCGAGGCCGCCTGGGCGGCCGCCAACCGCATCGGCGGGGTGGACACCGTCTGCCTGCTGACCCTGCGCCGGGACGCGGTGGGGGCGATGAGTTGCAACCCCGCCATCGGCGGGCTGGCCAAGGGCCAGTTGGTCCGGGAAATCGACGCCCTGGGCGGGCTGATGGGCCTGGCCGCCGACGCGACCGGCATCCAGTTCCGCGTGCTGAACACCTCCAAGGGCCCGGCCGTCCACGGCCCGCGCTGCCAGTCCGACAAGCAGCGCTACCCCCTGGCGGTCCAGGCGCTGCTGGCGTCACGGCCCGAGATCCGGGTCGTCGAGGCGTCGGTCGAGGAACTGCTGGTCGAGGACGCCACGGGCGGCCCCCGCGTCCGCGGCGTGCGGGCCCTCGCCGGCGACGCGGGGGAACTGACGCTTTGGTCCGAGGCGGTCGTGTTGACCACGGGCACCTTCATGCGCGGGCTGATGCACACCGGCGAGACGAAGACCCCCGGCGGGCGCCACGGCGAGGCGGCCGCGGTCGGGATCTCCGACGC
>CAZFSO010000003.1:4630-25733 GCA_964522095.1 uncultured Phycisphaeraceae bacterium
GGCCAGATCCACTCCGTCGGCCCGCGCTACTGCCCCTCGATCGAGGACAAGGTCGTGCGCTTCGCCGAGCGCGAGACCCACGGCGTGTTCCTCGAGCCCGAGGGGCTCGACACCGAGTGGGTCTACTGCAACGGCATCGCCACCAGCCTGCCGGCCGACGTGCAGGAGACCATCGTCCGCACCATGCCCGGCTGCGAGAAGGCCCGGATCCTCCGCTACGGCTACGCCGTCGAGTACGACACCGTGCTGCCCCACCAGATCGACGCGACCGGCCAGACCCGCCGGGTCGCGGGCCTGTTCTTCGCCGGGCAGATCAACGGCACCAGCGGCTACGAGGAGGCGAGCGCCCAGGGCCTGGTCGCCGGCCTGAACGCCGCCCTGCACGCCGAGGGCGCCGAACGCGTGGTGTTCGGTCGCGACGAGGCCTACGTCGGCGTCTTGATGGACGACCTCGTGACCAAGACCCCGACCGAGCCGTACCGCATGTTCACGAGCCGGGCCGAGCACCGCCTGCTGCTCCGGTCGGACAACGCCCAGGACCGGCTGACCCCCGTGGCCGAACGCCTGGGCCTGCTGGCCGGGCACGAACTCGGGCGGGCGCGTCTGGACCTGTTCCGCGGGCGGTCGGCCGGCCTGGTGCGCGGGCGTGCGTTCATGCAGCGGACCCGGGCCGGCGAGAAGACGCTGTGGGACCGCTGCCGCGAGGCCGCGTTCGGGCCCGAGGAACTCGCGGCGGTCCTGAACACGGCGGGGGAAGCGGCCGAGCCCGGCGTCGTGCGGACGCTGCACGCCGAGGCCCGCTACGAGCCCTACGTGGAGCGCGAGCGGGCCGAGATCCGTCGCCGGGGCGAGTCCGAGTCCCGGGTTCTCCCGGCGTGGCTCGACTACGCCGCCATGACCGAGTTGCGGTCCGAGGCGCGCCAGGCGCTGTTGAAGTTCCGCCCGGAAACCCTCGGCCAGGCGTCGCGCCTGGAGGGCGTCACGCCGGCGGACCTGACGCTGCTGCGGGTGCTGGTCGAGCGGGCGGGCCGGGCGCGGGCGGGGGTTGGTTGACGGGCAGGATGCCCGTTCCACCTGACATGACGGGCAGGATGCCCTTCCCACCGCACGAGCGCGTCAGGCCGTGCCGTCGCCGAGCAGGCGGAGTTCGTCGCGCAGGATCGCGGCCAGTTCGTAGTTCTCCGCCGCGATGGCGGCCTCCAGGCGCTGGCGCAGTTCGGCCTTCTGCGAGAGCGGCAGTTTGGGCACCAGCGCGTCGCGCATCTCGCGCAGCATGGCGACCTCGCCGGAGGTGTCGAACGCCTCGGCCACGCCGCGGTCGGCGAAGTACTGGCGCAGCGCCTCGATGCCCTGCTCGATCGCGTGGACCGCGGCCTTGGGCTCGTCGTCCTTGATGGCCAGGCTCGCCAGCGCCCGGGCCCGCATCATCATGATGTACGGGCGGTTGGGCTCCATCGAGCGCCGGTCGTCGTCGCTCTCGGCGTGCTCGTAGATCAGGTCGAGCACGCGCAGGTTGCGCGAGGTGTCCCGCGCCACGCCCTCGTAGTCCTCGAGCACCAGCAGCGCGATGTAGCGGTGGTAGTACTGCACCGCCTCCTCGCGCAGCAGCCGGCACTCCTCGGTCGTCAGGACGTGCAGTTCCTCGTCCTCGTCGTCGTCCGGTTCGTCGTCGGCCCCCTCGGCGGCGGCCTCCAGCGCCTTGGTGGCGTGCAGTTCGTCCAGCCGGGCCTCGTGGTACTCCAGCAGGCTGTCGAAGCCCTGGGGGCGCTGCCCGTCGGGGCGACCGTCCACGAACATCTGCAGGATGCCCAGGTCGAGGCGGACCTGGATGCGCGGCTCGCCGTCGTTGCCCTGGATCAGCCGGACGTTGATCTGCCCCGGCTGGAAGGGCCACTCGTCGAGCAGTTCGGTGATGTCTCGGTCCAATGCAGGCTCCGGTGGGCTGTTCGGACGGAGTATGGGACGCGGGGCGGCAATATGCCACAGGTTTGGCGGTGTGCCAGCAAAATTCCTCTTGGGCCGATCACATTCTTCACTTTGTCGGCCAGACGGTCCAACCGGCTCAGACCGCCGCGTGAAAGTCCGCTTAGAATGGCGTTTTTGGCCTCCCTTCAGGGGATTTGGGCTTCCGTCGATGGAACCTTTCGCGTAGACTCACGAACCAGTAGGCGGCCGGGACAAGCCCGGCCTGGCTCTTTCTAGCGGCGCTCGCCGTGGAAAGGTGGGTAGGAAAGTGAGTGAGAGAAGTGTCCAGTCTATGGGTGCGTCACCGGGTGGCGTGCGGTCCTCGCTGCAGGTCTATCTGCAGGACATCAACCGGTACCCGCTCCTGACCGCTGAGGAGGAACGGGAACTGGGTTGGGCGATCATCAACGACCAGTGCCCGGCGGCACGCGAGCGGATGATCCGGTCCAACCTGCGCCTGGTGGTGTCGATCGCGAAGAACTACAACAACCGCGGCCTGCCGCTGACCGACCTCATCGAGGAAGGCAACATCGGCCTGATGCGCGCGGTGGAAGGGTTCGACCCCGCCCAGGGCGCGCGGTTCAGCACCTACGCCAGTTGGTGGATCAAGCAGGCCATCAAGCGTGCGCTGATCAACGCCAACCAGCCCATCCACATCCCGGCCTACATGGTCGAGTTGATCTCCAAGTGGAAGATGCACTCGCGCCGGCTGGAGGCCGAACTCGGCGCCCCGCCCACCATGGAGCAACTCGCCGAGGCGATGGACCTGCCGCTCAAGAAGATCAAGATCATCCGCCGGGCGGTCAAGGCGTTCCACGCGCCGTCGCAGGCGCCGTCCGACGGCGACGGCGGGCTGATGCAGATGGGCGAACTCATCGCCGACCCGCGCGTCGGCACGCCCGACGAGCGCACCCTGCACGCCGAGGAACTCGCCATCCTGCGCCGCCTGATGGAGACCATCGACGAGCGCGAGGCCCAGATCCTGCGCCTGCGCTTCGGGCTCGACGGGCAGGAGCCGCTGACGCTCAAGGAGATCGCCGCGACGGTGGGCATCTCCCGCGAGCGCGTCCGCCAGATCGTCGAGGAGTCGCTCCAACGCCTCAACGAGCGTCTGAACGACGACAAGCCCAGCCGCTTCTTCCGCCGCGAGGACGCCTTCGAGGACCTCGACACCACGCCCGTCGCCGACCGTGTGCCCGGCGTGGCGGCCACCGCCCGCTCGGCCGGCTGACCGGTCCCGCGACAAGCCCAGCCGCCGCCCGCGTCCGTGACGCGGGCGGCTTTCGTTGCGCTCGCGCTGAGCCGAACACCGGCTTTCCCGGCCGTGCGTCCCCCCCGGGCGTGCGCGGCCCGTACGATCCAAGCCCGGGCCACCGCCCGGGTCCAAAGCAGGACGCGACCCAGGAGGCACCCCCCCGTGAGCGAAGCACCCGTCGAGAAGGTCGTCATCATCGGATCCGGGCCGGCCGGCTGGACGGCCGCGATCTACGCGGCCCGGGCGAGCCTGGACCCGGTGGTCTATGTGGGCGTCGCCAAGCAGGACCCGGGGCCAATCCTGCCCGGCGGCCAACTGATGCTCACCACCGACGTGGAGAACTACCCGGGCTTCCCCGAAGGCGTCTCCGGCCCCGAGATGATGATGAAGTTCGAGGACCAGGCCAAGCGCTTCGGGACGAGGGTCGTCGGGGAGGACGTGATCCGCTGCGAGTTCTCGACCGACGGCTCGCCCCACACGCTGCACACCTCCGAGGGGCGCACCGTCCGGGCGCACGCCGTGGTCATCTCGACCGGCGCGACCGCCAACTGGATGGGCCTGGAGAACGAGATGCGCCTGGCGCGCACCGGCGGCGGGGTCTCGGCCTGCGCCGTGTGCGACGGCGCGCTGCCGGTCTTCCGCAACAAGCCCCTGGCCGTCGTCGGCGGGGGCGACACGGCCATGGAGGAGGCGACCTACCTGACCAAGTTCGCCAGCACGGTCTACGTCATCCACCGGCGAGACCAGTTGCGCGCCTCCAAGGTCATGCAGCAGCGCTTCCTCTCGCGGCCCAACGCCCAGGTGCTGTGGAACAAGGTCGTCGTCGACGTGCTCGGCGGCGAGAAGATCTCGGGCGTGCGCCTGCGCGACACGGTCACGGGGGAGGAGTCGGGGCTGGAGGTCGCCGGGCTGTTCGTAGCGATCGGGCACACCCCGGCGACGGGCTTCCTCAGGGGCACGGGGCTTGAGTTCGACGCCGCGGGGTACATCGACCTGAAGACCCGGTCGAGCCGCACGAACATCGAGGGCGTGTTCGCCGCGGGCGACGTGGCGGACGCGAAGTACCGCCAGGCGGTCACGGCCGCCGGGATGGGCTGCCAGGCGGCGATCGACGCCGAGCACTGGCTGGGCGCCCGCGGGCTAACCTGAGCGGCGCGCTTGGGACAACAAGAAAGGCCCCGGCACGGTGCCGGGGCCTTCTTCGTTCTGGGCCGCGGGGCGTTCAGCCCTTGGGCGTGTAGGTTTCGAGGCGTTCCTTCAGGACCGGGGCGGCCTCCTCGGGGGCCAGTTCGACCGCCTTGGTCTGCCAGCGCACGGCGCTCTCGCGGTCGCCGGTGCGGAACGCGGCCTGGGCGTAGGTGTCCAGCACGGACCAGTCCGACCAGTCGGTGATCTCGCAGGCCTTGGCGGCGAGTTTGAGCGCCAGTTCGTGGCAGCGGGCCGGGGCGTCCGCCTCGTCCGAGAGGAACCACGCCAGGGCGTTGAGGCCCTGGGGGACGTCGGAGAAGGCCTCGGCGCCCAACGCGGCCCCGAGGTCCGCGGCCCGGTCCCAGGACTCGGACTCGACGGCGCGGCGGAAGGCGGCGAAGGCGTTCATCGGGAGGTTCTCGCCGCTGAGACGCTCGGCGCGCTGGCGCTCGCGGGCGGCGTCCACGTCGTACTCGCCCTTGATGATCTCGGCGAGCGGCTCGTCCATGGCCATCGGGTGGCCCATCCACGCGATGCGGCCCTGGGCGTCGATGACGAACGCGGCGGGGATGCCGTTGAGTTGGGCGGCCTGCATCCAGGTCTCGGCCATGGCGGTGCCCTTCTCCAGGGCGACGGTGTAGGCCATCTCGTCGTGCTCGGCGACGAACCCGCGGACCATCTCGGCCCGTTCCTCGCCCTCGGACTGCTCCCAGATGTTCACGCCGATGACGGTCAGGTCGTCGGCGTGCTCTTTCTGGAGTTCGGCCAGGTGGGGGAAGGCCATGATGCACGGTCCGCACCAAGTCGCCCAGAACTCGACGACGTAGGTCCTGCCCGGTTCGAATCCCTCGACGGCGTCGCCGCGGATCCACTCGGCGATCTGCAACTCGGGCGCCTCGGCGCCGATGGAAACGGCCGGGTCGGGCTCGTTGGCCATGAGTTCGGCCAGGGACTTGCCGGCGCTGGGCTGCGCGGGGGCCGCGGTCTCGGTTGGCTGGGCCGACACGAGACTGAGCGGCAAGCCGGCGATGAGCAGGGCGACGATGGTGCGGGTCATGGCGGTCCTCTGTGGGGTTGGGTGCTGGATCGGGTCGCGGGGGAAGTCGCGAGCGGGTTGTACCGGCGCCCGGACGGGCGGGTTCAGCCGAGCCGGGGCAGGTCGGCCTCGCCGAGGAGGTTGAAGCCCTTGCGTCGGAGGATCTGGCCGGCGAGGGTGTGGTCGTCGACGGAGATGGCGATGGTGGGGGCGCCGTTTGGCTTGATCATCATGGGGTAGGCGAAGGCGATGTTGATCTCGGCGCCGAGCAGGTGCAGGCACAGGCGGGAAAGGGACAGGCTCTCCGGGATCGAGACGACCAGGACCTCGTGCTCACCGAAGGGCAGGGCGTCCTCGCGGAGGAGTTTGCGGGCCTCCTTGGCGTTGTTGGTGATCAGCCGGACCACGGCGTGGTCGGAGGCCTCGTGCACGGAGATGGCGCAGATCGAGCAGGAGGCCTCGTCGAAGTTCTCGACCAGGTCGAGCAGTTTGCCCACCTTGTTGACGAGGAAGACGCTGAACTGCACGACGGTCGGGGGCGCGAACCCCTGGGTGGTCTCTGTGGGCGTGGCCGACTCGTGCATGCGGGTCCTTCCGTGCGGGCGCGGGGCAAGCCGGGCCGTGCGCGGGCCCTTTGGAACCGCATTGAACCATCCCCGCCGACAAAGAGCAACCCCCCGGGCCCAAAAGAGATATCGCCCCGGCGGGGGCCGGGGCGATCGGGGGGACGTTGCGGGAGGGAACGGGTGTCAGACCGAGAAACTGGACCCGCACCCGCAGGAGGTGTTGGCGTTGGGGTTGTTGAACACGAACCCGCGGCCCATGATCTCGTCCTTGAAGTCGACGGTGGTGCCGCCCAAGTAGAGCAGGCTCTTGGGGTCGACGATGATCTTGATGCCGTGCTGCTCGAAGACCTCGTCGGAGTCCTTCTGGGTCTCGGTCAGGTCGAGGATGTAGGAGAAGCCCGAGCAGCCGCCGCCCTTGACGCCCACGCGGAGGCGGACCTTGGCGGGGTCGAGTTCCTGCTCGGTGATGATGCGCCCGATCTCCTTGGCGGCCAGGGGGCTGAGGATCACGGCGCTGGCTTCGGTGGTCTGGGTGGTCATCGGGTGCGTCTTCCTTTCACGCACATGCTACGCGGCGTGAGGCGGGTTTGTTCGCGTTCTGGGCGGTTTTCCCCGGATGGGGTGGCGGGAGAGGTCAGTGGGCGTGGGCGGCGGACTCGCTGGCGACGGCGTTCTTCTGCTTGTAGTCGGCGATGGCCGCCCGGATGGCGTCCTCGGCGAGGACCGAGCAGTGGATCTTGACCGGCGGGAGGCTGAGTTCCTCGACGATCTGGGTGTTCTTGATCTCCAGGCCCTCGTCGATGGTGCGTCCCTTGAGCCACTCGGTGGCGAGGGAGGAACTGGCGATGGCCGAGCCGCAGCCGAAACACTTGAACTTGGCGTCCTCGATCTTGCCGTTCTGATCGACCTTGATCTGGAGTTGCATGACGTCGCCGCACTCGGGCGCACCGACGAGGCCGACGCCGACATCCTTGCGCTCCTTGATTTCCTTCTGGGTGCCGAACGACCCCACGTTGCGGGGGTTCTCGTAATGGTCGACGACTTTGGGGCTGTATGCCATGGGATTCACCTCGCGGTGGGGGATTTCAGAGAGATCGTGAACAACCCCGGGGTTTGGGAGACCCGGCTCTGCGAGCCGGGCCACCGGGTCACCGGGTCAGTGCGCTTGCCATTCGATCTTGGTGATGTCGATCCCCTCGTTGTGCATGTCGAACAGCGGGGAGAGTTCGCGGAGTTTGTTGACCGCCTGGACGATCTTGTCGGCGGTGTAATCGATCTCCTCCTGGGTGGTCCAGCGTCCGAGGCTGATACGCAGGGAGGAGTGGGCCAGGTCGTCGCCGACGCCCAGGCTCTTGAGGACGTAACTGGGCTCGAGGCTGGCGCTGGTGCACGCCGAGCCCGAGGACATGGCGATCTCCTTGGTCGCCATCATGAGGCTCTCGCCCTCGACGAAGCCGAAGGAGATGTTGGTCAGGTGGGGCAGGCGGCGTTCGGCGTGCCCGTTGATCTGGGTCACGCTCAGGGCGCTGGTGACCTTGTCCTCGAGGCGACGGCGCAGGCCGAGCAGGCGCTCGCGCTCGCTGTCCATCTCCTGGGCGCAGAGTTCGCAGGCCTTGCCCAGCCCGACGATGCCGGGGACGTTGAGGGTGCCCGAACGCATGCCGCGCTCCTGGCCGCCGCCCTCCTGCAGGGCGGTCAGGCGGACGCGGGGGCGCCGACGCCGGACGTAGAGGGCGCCGACCCCCTTGGGGCCGTACATCTTGTGGCCGGAGAAGGAGAGCAGGTCGACCTCGTCGGTTTTGACGTTGGTGGGCATCTTGCCGACCCACTGCGTGGCGTCGGTGTGGAAGATGACCCCCTTCTCGTGGCAGAGGGCGCCGATCTCGGGCACCTCGTTGATCGTGCCGATCTCGTTGTTGGCCCACATGAGGGTGACGAGGATGGTGTCCTCGCGCATCGCGGCCTCGACCATCGACCGGGTGATCACCCCGTCGCGCCCGGGCTCCAGGAAGGTCACGTCGAAGCCTTCCTTCTGCAGGCGCTTGCAGGGGTCGAGCACGGCCTTGTGCTCGTGCAGGGCGGTGATGACGTGGCCGCGACCGGTCTGGCCGGCGGGCTTGAGAGCGTACATGGACGCGGCGCCCTTGATGGCCAGGTTGTTGGCCTCGGTCGCGCCGGAGGTGAAGACGATCTCCTTGGGGTCGGCGCCGATCAGGGCGGCGACCTGCGCGCGGGCGGCGTCGACGCCCTCCTCCCCGGCCCACCCGAACGAGTGGTTGCGCGAGCCGGGGTTGCCGAACGACTCGGTGAAGTACGGCAGCATCGCCTCGACCACGCGCGGGTCGGTGCGGGTGGTTGCGGCGTGGTCAAGATAGATGGGCAGTCTGGGCGCCATGCGTGCCTCCGAACGGGCCGTCGTCAGGCGGACCCGATTATGGACAAAGCAGTCCTGAAACTGAGAATCATTCTAAAAAGTATACGCGGGCGGGTCTGCCCGAGCAAGGCGGGCGCGAGCGTGTCCTGGCCAATGGGTCGCGCCGCTCGGGGCGGGTGCGGCGGGTCATCGGGGCTGGCGGTAGATCAGGCGGACGCGGTTGCCGCGGGGGTTGAAGCGCACCTCGGTCATGTAGGCCCGCATGAGCATGACGCCCCGCCCGGAGGGCTTGGCGAGGTTCTCCTCGGTTGTCGGGTCGGGCAGGGCGTCGGGGTCGAAGCCCGGGCCGCGGTCCTCGACGGCGACGTCGACGGCGTCGGGGCCGACGCGGTACTCCAGCGTCACCGGCTCGTCGGGGCCGACGGTCTCGTGCCCGTGCTCGAAGGCGTTGGTGACGGCCTCTTCCAGGGCCAGGCGCACGGCGAAGAGGGCGCCGTCCTCGAAGCCCGCGTCCCTGGCCCGGGCGAGGACGGCCTCGATGACCTCGTCGATCCGGGCGCGGTCACGGCGCAGTTCAACGCGCGTCGAGCCCGGGATGGCGGTGTCGTGTCCGGTCATGCGGCGGCTGGGAGGCGGCTTGGCGCCGGGGGGCGTGGGGGCCGGGGGCAGGGGCGTGCGGTCACTCGAAACTCTCGACGGCCTCCTCGGTCGTGTCGTGGATGTTGAAGAGTTTGTTGAGGCGCGTGATGACGAAGACCTCGTAGATCTGCGGGTCGATGTTGGCCAGGCGGAGTTGGCCGGCGCGGTCGCGCACGCGGTGGTTGATGGTGATCAGGGCGCCCAGGGCGGCCGAGGAGAGGTGGTCGACGTTGGAGAAACTGATGAGCAGTTTCGGCGCGTCCGAGCGGTCGATCAGCGCGGCGATCTCCTCGCTGATGGCCTGGATGTTCGCCTCGTCGAGGATGTTGCGGTCGACGAACTCGACCGTGGTGATGCCGTCTCGGTCCGAGACCCGCAGCCTCGACTCAGCCTGTGCCATCGCGTCTTCTCCTCAGGCCCCCGCGGCCCGTGCGGGGTGGTGACTATAGAACCGGGCCGGGGCCGCGGGCGTGCGGTGGGCCGGCGCGGGGGGTGAAAAAACGCGGGCGTCCGGTGAGGACGCCCGCGTGGGTGGTCAGGGCGGGGTGAGGCGGTCAGCCCCCGAGTTGGTCGGCCAGGCCGGGGAAGTTGCGCTCTTCCTCCTCGTTCTGGATGAGGATGGTGGGCTTGATGAGGACGAGCAGGGTCTGCTCTTCCTTGACGTCGATGCGGTTGGAGAAGAAGCGCGAGAGGATCGGGATCTTGGAGAGCACGGGCACGCCGGACTCGACCTGGAGTTCCTGGACCAGGTTCTGGCCGCCCAGCAGGACGGTGCCCTGGTCGGGGATGGTGGTGGTGGTGTTGATCTGGGTGGCGGTGACGACGGGGATCTGGATGGCGCCCTCGGCGTTCGCGCCGCCGCCGCCCAGCCCGCCGCCGCCGGCCGCGGCCTCGACCACGCGGTCGGGCGCGAACTCGACCTGGGAGATCGAGGTGCGCACGGTCAGGGTGACGTAGCGGCGGTCGGCGGACACCACGCCGTCGAGGTCGAGCACGACACCGGTGTTGAGCACTTCCATCTCGGGGTCGAAGGCGACGGCCGAGTCGGAGGTGACGGGGGTCAGGTCGGAGACGAAGGTCTGGCTGGTGGCGACGGTGATGAAGGCGCGCTGGCCGTTGGTGAAGGTCAGGCGGGGGGCGGTCAGGATGACAGAGCGGCGGTCGGCCTGGGTCGCCTCGACGAGGAAGTCGACCTGCACGTCGTCAAGGAACCGGCCGGTGATGCCCAGGGCGGGGTTCATGCCCAGGATGGTCGACGCGAAGGAACTGGCGCCGCCGGCGAGGGAGTTGGCCAGGCCCAGCGAGTTCTGACGGGCGCCGATGATGGACCACTGGTCGCTGCCGAACAGGCCGCCGCCGTTGTTGCCGGGGCCGAGGACGGGCTGCGTGATGAAATCGATGGTGTCCGGCACGCCGTCCCCGTCGGTGTCGACGGGGAACTGACCGCCTCCTGTGACCTCTCCGACCAGTTCGCCGTCTGCGTTGAAGTAATGCGACGGCAGCAGCGACGGGTCGATCATGTTCGCGAGGCGGTACTCGGCGCTGTTGGCGTTGAAGTAGACGTCCAGGTTGAAGCCGATCTGCTCGAAGAAGTCCTGGGCGACGGTGAGGAAGCGGGCCTCGACGTTGATCTGCAGGGCGCGGACGGCGCGGAGTTTGCTGAGCAGGCCGATGATGGAGCGGTGGTTGCGGGGGGTGGTGGTGATGACGAAGTTGCCGCTGAGTTGGCTGATCGAACTGGTGTCGCCGCCGAGGTCGACCCAGCCGTTGGGGTCGACGTTGTTCTGGATGAGCGTGACGATCTCCTGGACGCGGTCCTCGAAGTTGATGTCGTCCTGTTGCTGCGTGCCGCCGGAGAAGGGCGACCCGCCGCCGCCGCCCTGGCTCTGCAGGGCGCTGGACAGGTCGAACTCGGGGGCCTCGTCGAACCGGGGGACGACGAAGAGCAGGTCGCGGATGTCGTAGATCTCAAGGACGGTGTTGCGCCGGAGGACCTCGTCGGACGCGATGGTGACGATGCCGTCCTGCACGGCCCAGCCGGCCGGCAGGGTGCGGTCCGAGACGCGGGTCACGACGCGGTCGAGCACGGTCTCGAGCGAGGCCGAGCGCAGGCGGAGGGTCACCGGGGTGTCGGGGTCGACGCCGATGTCGGCCAGGGACTCCCAGTCGACGTCGATGTCGATGCGGGCGGTGCTGGCGATGAAGTTGACCACGTCCTCGAAGGCGTTGTTGTCCAGGTCGATGGGCAGCCGCGTGTCGCGGAGGGTGGCCAGGACGGCGCGGTCCATCTCGGACTCGGCGAACTCCAGCGGCTCGCCGCGCCGGAAACTGATGGCCGGCCAGTCGGCGGGGTAGGACATCAGGCCCTCGGGGGCGATCATGGCCTCCTGGGCGTTGATGGACTCGCGTGCGTGCGAGAGGGTCTTCTCGCGCTGCAGGTTCAGGAAGCGGCGGTACATGATCGTGTCCTCGATCATGTCCTTGAGCAGCAGGCCCGAGGGGTTGTTGGGGTCCAGGAAGAGGATGGACTCGGTGACCTCCAGGGCCTCCTCGTACTTGAGTTCCTGCTGCAGGGCGCGGACGCGCTCGATGGCGGCGAGGATGCGCTCGTCACGCTCGGCGGCGCGCTGGGTCTCCAGTTCGGTCTGCTCGCGGAGCAGTTCCTCGTCGCGGCGCTGGCGCTCCTCGATGCGCAGGCGCTCCTCGGTGCTCGCGACGCGGTCGAGCAGGGCGTCGAGGTCGTTCTGGCGGGCGTCGAACTCCGACTCGGGCATCAGGGTGCGGGACTGGTTGAGCGTCAGTTGGGCCTGGGCGGCGAGGTTGCGGGCCAGGTTGGTGTCGCCGCGGCTCAGCGCGCCCTCTGTCTGCTCGATCTGGTTGCTGAAGGTCGCCAGCGCGCGCTCGCGGGCCAGGGCCCGGTCGCCCACCACGTCCTGCAGCGCGCCCTCGGGCCCGCCCTGGGCGCGGGTGGCGACCTGCAGTTCGGACCGGCGCTCGCGGGCGGTGGCCAGTTGCTCGGGGGTCAGGTGCTCGGAGAACTCGCTGAGGACCCGGCTGTAGCGGTCCAGGGCGGTGCCGAGTTGGCGCTCGTCGTAGGCGCGGGCGGCCTCGCCCATCAGGGTCTGGGCCTCGAAGCGCCGGGCGGCCTCGATCAGGTCCACGTCCAGGGGCTGCTCGACGGGCCGGGTCTCCTGGGCGGGCTCGATGACCTCAACCTCGACGGGCGCCTCGGGCTGGCCCTGGGGCTCGGCGGGCTGGGCGTTGGGCTGCTGGGCGGGGTCCTCGGGCTGGCCGCCCAGGTAGGAGCCGCTGCCGCGGGCGCCGTCCTGGGTGCTGCCCATGAGCCAGTCGGAGGCGGGCGCGAGCAGGCCGAATGCGGCGGTGTCGAAGGCCGAGCCGCGGGCGAGTTCCATCTCGAGGATGCGGCCGCGGGCGGTGTCCAGGCGTCGTGAGGCGTCGTCGTCGAGCGTCACGCCCGAGCGGCTGACGCGGTCGAGCAGTTCCTTGGCCTCGGCGTAGCGCCCGTCGTTGAAGGCGGCGTCGGCGGCGCGGAGGGCGTCGGGGACCCGTGGGGTCAGTTCGGCCCGGCGCATGCCGGCCAGTTCGAGCAGCGCCTTGGCGGTCTCGATCTGGGCCAGGTCGGCCCGGCCCGAGCGGACCACGGCCGAGGCGTGACGCTCGGCGTCGACCAGGTTGTCCTGGCTGAGCGCCAGTTCGGCCCGCTGCAGGCTCATCTCATAGGGGTTGGCGGTGGCGATCTGGCGGTCCACGCCCGAGCGCAGGGTCCACAGGCGGCGTCCGGCCTCGTCGCCCAGGGCGGCGGCCACGGGCGAGTTGTGCAGCGCGTCGAGCATCGCCTTGGCGCGCATCAGTTTGCCCTCGCTGGCCAGCGTCGCGGCGTGGTCGAGCACGCGGTCCGGGCGGACGGAACGCTCGGCTTGCGGGACGTCGGCCGCTCCCGCCATCGCGGCGGCGCTCCAGACGGAGCAGGTCGTGGCGCACGCGGCCAGAAGGAGCGAGCAGACGGAACGGTTGGTCGTGCGGGGCATCCGGTGCACTCCAGATCGTGGGAAGGGGGGTGTTGCGTCAGGAGCGGGGCTCGTGTCGCGGTGGTGTCTCTCCGAACGGTGATCCCGCTGGGGATCGCTGCGAGTCTCAGGCGGTGTTGGTGGCCGTCGGGGCCCCGCCTTGAGGGACGGACGATATCGGGGAAGGCCCGGAATCGCAAATCCCCCTCGCGAGGACTTTCACGCCGTGACGCTCGGCCGGAGGGAAGCGGGGCCGTCCGGGTGTGTCGGGCGTCATCGCGACGGTTCGGCACGCGGGGGTCAACGGTTCCCCGGCGGGCTTGCGCGGGCATGAAATGCCGGCGCGGCGCGGGTCGGTCAGGCCGGCTCGAGCCAGCGCGACGACAGCACGGTCTCCGCGTTCAATCGCTTGCGGGGCAACCGGTTGCGCGAGCCGGACGCGGCGAGCGCCTCGGCCAGCGACTCCGGCGTGAGCCGGTCGGCCGCGACGACGATCAGGTCGGTCCACTCGCCCGCGTCGCCGAGCAGTTCGGCGCCGGCGTCCATCGCCAGTTCCTCGGCGCGCCGGAGCCGGTCGGCCACGCACAGCACCTCGGCGTAGCGCTCGTCGGGCAGTTTTTCGCTCGCGCAGCGGATCAGGCACCGCCACGGGGTGTGCCCGAGTTCCTCGCCGTCCTCGTCGAGGTTGGTCTCGGGGTCGATGTTCAGGAGCAGGCGCCAGCGGTCGCGGAGTTCCTCGACGACTTCCTCGGCGGTGAGCAGTTCGGGCCGGTCGGGCGGGGCAAGCAGCACGCCGCGGTGCTCGTGGGCGGCGGCGTCCGCCCCGGCGGGCTCGTCGGTCTGCTCGAGGTCGAAGGCCTTGAGCACACCCTCGATCTGGGGTTTCAGGTCGGGCTCGACGCGTGCGGTGAGGATCTTGTGCTCGTCGACGAACAGATAGAGGAACGGCTCGTCGGAGACCACGCCGAAGCCGACCATGCCGTCCTCGAAGAAGAAATCGCGGAAGCGACGGATGGCGTCGGTGACGCGTTCCTTGCCCACCGGCTCGTAGGCCATGTAGGGGTCGACCTCCCGGTACGCGTCGTGGCCGATGAAGTCGAGGATCGGGAACACCCGCCCGGGCATGAGGGCGAAGAGTTGGTCCCACAAAGCCCCGAGACGGGTGGCGGGGACGACGATGTCGTAGACGTAGCGGTCGGGCCAGGACTCCCAGTCCGCGTCGTCCTCCTCGGTGTCGGCGGGCTCGAACTCGGCGGTGTAGCCCTGGCGGGGCGTCATGGCCTCGACCGGGTAAACCCCCAAAGGGAAGGTGAAGCCGTCGACGGTCTTGCGCTGGATGGATTGGTCGGCGATGCAGCGGGCCATCTGGGCTCTCTGTGACGGGGTGCGGCGCCCGGGAGCGCGGGGCGGCCGCGCCGGGACAGAGCGTACGCGGATTGCGGCCACCGCGCTGGGCATACGCTGAGGGTCTATGAGCACCGACACCCAGCAGCCCGGCGACCGCGGCCCGGTCCCCGGATCCCTGATCGCGCTGGCCGTGGGCAACACCCGGGCCCGCATCGGGCTCTACCGCGGGCGGGAGTTGGCCGGCTCGTCGGTGCACGAATCCCCCGACGCCGCGGGGATCGCGGCGGCGGCGGTGGCGCTGTGCGAACAGGCCGAGGGCGACGAGAACCCGGCTGTGGTGCTGTCCACGGTGCACCGGGCGGCGGCGGACGCCGTCGAGGGGGCGCTGGCGGCCGAGGGCCTGTCGGTCCAGCGGTTCGGGCGCGACGTGGCGATCCCGGTGCGCCACGCCCTGACGGACGACGGCGCCCGGACCGTGGGCCAGGACCGCCTGCTGTGCGCCCTGGGGGCGTTCTCGCTGGCGAACCAGGCCTGCGTGGTCGTCGACCTGGGCACGGCGCTGACGGTGGACTTCGTCGACGGCGAGGGCGTCTTCCACGGCGGGGCGATCGCGCCGGGCGTGGGCATGATGCTGGCCGCCCTGCACGAGCGCACCGACGCGCTGCCGAACGTCGAGTACCGCCTCCCCGAGCCCGGCGAGCCGTTCGGGCGCGACACCCCCGGCGCCATGCGCCTGGGCGTGACGGCGATGGCCTGCGGGGCGGTCCGCTGGCTGGCCGAGCGGTACGCCGAGCACTACGAGGCGTACCCGCGCATCATCGCGACGGGCGGCGACCTCGGCGTGCTCGAGCCCGACGGGCTGATCGAGACGTTCGTGCCCGACCTGCAACTCGTCGGCATCCGCCGGGCCTGCGAACTGCTGTTGAACCCTGACGACGACGCGGCATGAGCCCGCGCTTCGCGATCGAGACGCCGGACGCGCCGGGGGGCGTGGGGGTGGTCCGGCTGACCGCGCCCGACATGGAGGCTTTCTTCACCGCGGCCGGCGTGCGGCCCGTCGGCATCGGCGCCTCGGGCGTGCGTCGGGTGTTCGGGGTGGACGAGGCGCTGGTGGCCCGGCCCGACGGGCGAACGCTGCTCATCATGCCGCACGCGGGCGGGGCGATCATGCGGTCGATCGCGGCCGGGCTGGTCGGCGCGGGCGCCCAGCCGGACGGGCCGGGCGATGCCGCGTCGGCGTGGCCCGAGGCGGCCGACGCGGTGGAGGCCCGGATGCTCTCGGCGCTGGCGCGGGCCGCGAGCCCGCTCGCGGTCGACCTGCTGCTCGACCAGCCGCGCCGGTGGCGGGACGAGGCGTGCACGGCCGGGCAGGCCGACGCGACGGTGCTGGGGCGTCTGCTCACGCCGCCCGTGGTCGTCGCGGTCGGGGCGGCGAACATCGGCAAGTCGTCGCTGCTCAACGCGCTGTCGGGCGCGTCGGTCGCGCTGGCGTTCGATCGGCCGGGCACCACGCGGGACGCGGTGGGGGCGCTGGTGGATCTCGGCGGCCTCGTCGTGCGCTGGGTGGACACGCCGGGCGTCGAGGGGCACGCGCCGGAACCCGTGCTGGAGGAGACGGGGCTGGCGGACCTGGTCGTCCGGTGCGCCGACGCGACCGCTGACGGGCCGCTGGCGCTCGGCGCGGACCGTCCGAGGTCGCTGGTGGTCGCGACGCGCGCCGACAAGGGGACGCCCCGCTTCGCGTGCGACGCGCTGGTCAGCGCCCGGACGGGCCGGGGCGTTGCTGAACTCGGCCTGGCGGTCCGCGAGGCGCTGGTCCCGGCGGCCGCTCTGGCGCACCCGGGGCCTTGGCGCTTCTGGGACGGCGCATGAAAAACCCCCGGCGGCCGGGGGTGCTGTGGGGCGAGTGGGGATCGCGTGCGATCAGCGGCGCCGACGGGCGCCGACCGCGCCGCCGAGGCCGAGCAGCGCCAGTGCGCCCGGCGTCGGGACGACCGCGCGGAACTCGGTGGCGATGAAGTCCAGCGATGCGGTGGCCCCGTCGCGCGTGTTGAACAGGATCACGATGCCGTCCACGTCGCCGGCGTTGAAGCCCGCGCCGAGGTCGAACTCGGCCAGGTCGAAGAACTCGCTGCGGGCGCCGCCGGCGGTGACGGTGCGGGCGTAGACGGCCGAGCCGCCCTCGATGGTTTCGAGCGTCATCTGGATCTCGAAGTCCTGGTCGACCATGAGCAGGTCGAGTTCGAACCCGATGACGCCGAGGCTGGCCGCGTCGAAGTTCAGGCCCGCGCCGTTGTCGTCCCAGGCGATGCGGCCCTGCTGCTCGACCCCGATGCCGGAGTTGAAGATGGCCGCGCCGGTCACGCCCATGGCGTCGAAGCCGGTGTCGACGAAGAACTCGGCGCCCTGGTTGAACGGGTTGGCGAAGACGGTCGAGGTGACCTCGCGCGGGCCGCCGGCCTGGGCGTTCGGGTCGCTCGCGAAGTCGTCGAGCACGATGGACAGTCCGGGCCCGCCGGCGAGGGCGGTCCCGGAAGCGGCCGCGATGGCCGCAAGCAGGGTTCGGGTGTGCATGCGTCGGGTCCTCTCTCGGTTGTGGCCCGGGCCGGAGCGCCCGGGGGCGGGGCGGTGGCCGGGCGTTGGTGTGTTCACGGACCCCTCCAACAGACCACGCCGGGGCCGACCCGGCCAGCAAACCTGTGAGATTTGCCTCGGTTTATCGGGCGGCCGGGGGCCTGCACGGCCCGCACCCCCACCGGATCTGGCGTCTTCCTTTCGACCCCGGCGGGGTCGCGTGCCGATAGGGGTGGCCGAACGGAGATCGACCCCATGCAGACCGACGGCCCGGCCGAACAGATCCAGCCTTCCAACGGCCAACAGTCCCCGGACGGGCTCGCCTGCAAGCAGTGCGGCTATTCGCTCGACGGCCTGGCGCCGGACGGCGTCTGCCCCGAGTGCGGCCTGCCGGTCGAGCGGTCCCTGACCGACGACCGGCTCATCCACAGCGCGCCGGACTACCTCGCCCGCCTGCACCAGGGCGTGTTCCTGATCCTCGCCGGGATCATCGCGCAGATCGTCCTGGGCGTCGTCGCGATCCCCCTGGCGATCTCGTCGCCCAGCGGCGCCGTGTTCGGCGTGCTCGGCCTTCTGGGGACCGCCGCCTCGCTGGGCGTGGCCTGGGGTTGGTGGCAGTTCAGCACGCCGGACCCGGCCTTCACGGGGCGCTTCGACGGGTCGACCGCCCGCAAGGTTGTGCGGGTGACGGTCGCGATCAACGCCGGCGTGTCGCTGCTCAACGGGGTGCTGGCGTTCAGCGGGTCGGCGACCCCGGCGGCCGGAGGAGCGAACGCGGCCGACATGGTCGCGGCCGCGGTCGGTCTGATCGGCACGGTCGTCTGGGCGGTGAGTTTCTTCGCGTCGATGTTCTACCTGCGGTGGCTGTGCCCGCGCATCCCGAACTTCAAGGCCCACCAGCGCGCCAAGACGCTGATGTGGCTCGGCCCGGTGCTGTTCGTGTTCGGGTCGTGCGTCCTGATCGGGCCGCTGATCGCGCTGGTGCTGTACTGGAACATGCTCGACTGGATCCGGCGTGACCTCAAGCGGATCCGCGCCGAGCAGGCGACGGTCGCGGTCTGAGCGTCAGCCGGCGAACAGGGCGGCCCCGGCGTGCCGGGCTTCGAGGTCGAGCAGGGCGCGCTTGCGGTCCAGCCCGCCGGCGTAGCCGTGCAGCGCGCCGCCTGCCGCGATCACGCGGTGGCACGGCACGACGATCGCCACGCGGTTGCGTCCGTTGGCCAGGCCGACGGCCCGCGAGCCGCCCGGAACGCCCAGCGAGGCCGCGATCTGCCCGTACGACACGGTCCGCCCGTAGGGGACGCCCCGCAGCGCGTCCCACACGCGGCGCTGCCAAGGCGTGCCCGGCGTGTCCAGCGGCACGGTGAACGCCGTCAGCGCGCCCGCGAAGTAGGCCGCCAACTCGGCCTCCAGCCGGTCCAGCAGCGGGTGGTCGGCGTCGACGACCGGCTCGCCGAGCAGCGCCGCGAGTTCGGCCTCGGACCGGGCGGTGCGCTCGCCCGACCCAAACTCCAGCAGGCAGACGCCGCAGTCGGTGGCGGCGGCCGTCATGGGGCACAGGGGGGTCTGGATGGTGCGGCGGGCAGGCATCGTCGGACGATAGCGGGCCCGCGCGGGGCTCACACCGCCTGGCGCACGCTCGGCCCGGTCACGCCGTTGGGCCCGACGGGCGTGACGACAACGGGCGCGCCGGCCTCCAGGCGGGCCCGGGGCGTCAGCGTTGCCCGAACGGTCCGCCGCCCGGCCGGGAGCACCCAGCCCGCGCCCGGCACGGCGTCGACGCGCACGGCGTACCGACGCGTCGGCGTCGCGCCCGTGGGGGTCAGTTCGATGCGCAACCCGGGGCCGTCGCGCGTGACGACCGCGACGGGAGCGCCCGGCCTGGGCGCGCTCAGCCACGGGCTCTCCGGGACCAGCGCCGGGAGGGCGAGCAGGCCCGCGCTCAGGCGGTCGGCGACGCCCCGTCGGTTCTGCGTCAGCCCGACCGCGCTGAACAGGGCGAAGCCGGTCGATCCGGGGTTGGCGCGCACGCGGGTGATCTGGTTGAGGATCTCGTCGGGACGCCAGCCCGCGTCCGGCCCTTCGGCTTCGGGCAGGATGCGCGTCAGGTACAGGCCCGGCCAGAGGTGGCGCCCGGCGCGGTTCTGGGCGGTCCACCAGTCCAGCAGGGGGCCGAAGGGCTGCCCGGGCGAGTCGATCGGCCAGTAGAGTTGCGGCATCAGCGCGTCGCACCAGCCCTCGGCCAGCCACCGGCGGCTGTCGGCGTACAGGCCCGCGTAGGCGTCGAAGCCCCTGACGCCCGCCGGGTGGTCCGGGCGCCAGATGCCGAAGGGGCTGACGGTGAACAGCGCCCCGGGCCGCCGGAGGTGGACCAGTGCGTTGACGTCGCGGACGAAGCGGTTGATGTTCTCGCGCCGCCAGTCCTCGTGGGACAGCGTGCCGCCGTTGGCGCGGTAGGTGTCGTGGATGGCCTTGTCGGGGAAGGGCTCGCCGGGCTTGGGGTAGGGGTAGAAATAGTCGTCCATGTGGACGCCGTCGAGTTCGTAGCGCGTCAGCAGGTCGTCGATCACGCGCAGCGCGATCTCGCGTGCCTGGACCGCGCCCGGGTCGAGCCAGAGGTGGTTGTTGTACGAGCGGACGAGTCGGGGGAACATCCGCGCGACGTGGCCGGGCGCGTCCGGTCCGATGCTCTTGGGGTGGCGGGCGCGGAACGGGTTGACCCACGCGTGCAGGTCGATGCCCCGGGCGTGGCTCTGCTCGATCCAGACGTTCAGCGGGTCGTACGCCGGCTCGGGGGCCTGGCCCTGGCGACCGGTCAGGAAGGCGCTCCACGGCTCGACGGGCGAGCGGTACAGGGCGTCGGCGGTGGGGCGGACCTGCAGAAACACCGCGTTGAGTTCGAGGCGCTGGGCGGTGTCGAGGATGCGGGTGATCTCGGCCTGCTGGACCGCCGCGGGCAGGCCGGGCTTGCTGGGCCAGTCGATGTTGTCGACGGCGGCCACCCACAGGGCGCGGAACTCGCGGGGCGGGTCGGGGCGCGCCAGCGGGGAGGGGCCGGGCCGGGCGGCCGACGCGCACGACGCGAGCGCGGCCGGCGCAAACGGCGCCGCCGCGAGGAGTCTGCAGGCCTGGCGTCGGGTGATGGATCCCATGGAACGGACCATAGAACCGTAGTTACCCGATCCTGGCCTGCCCGTTCATGTACGGGCGGAGCGGCTCGGGGATGGTGACCGAGCCGTCGGCGTTCTGGTGCATCTCCAGCAGCGGGATCAAGATGCGGGGTGAGGCGGCGACGGTGTTGTTGAGGGAGTAGCAGAAGGCGGTGGGGCCCTGGCCGGTCTCGCCGCCGGGGCGGTAGCGCATGTTCAGGCGGCGGCACTGGAAGTCGTACAGGCGGCTGGCCGAGTGGGTCTCGCCGAAGTCGCCCGTGGGCACGCCGTCGGGGCCGGTCTCGCCGCGTCCGGGCATCCAGCACTCGACGTCGACCATGTCGGCGTTCTTGACGCCCAGGTCGCCCGTGCAGCACTGGAGCAGTCGGTAGGGCAGGCCGAGGCGCTGGAGCAGGGTCTCGACGAAGCCGAGCATGGCCTTGTGGTGCTCGCGGCTCTTCTGTTCGTCGGCCACGTCGATGACGACCTGCTCGACCTTGTCGAACTGGTGGATGCGGTAGAGCCCGGCGGTGTCCTTGCCGGCCGCGCCGGCCTCGCGTCGGAAGCAGGTGGAGACGGTGACGTACCTGCGGGGCAGCGTGGCCTCGTCGAGGATCTCGTCCTGGTGCAGGCCCATCAGGCCGACCTCGCCGGTGCCGGTCAGGAACATGTCCGCCCCGCCCCCCCGCTCGGCCTCGTTGATCTGGTAAGCCTGCTCGCGTCCGGCGGGGAAGAAGCCGGTGCCGACCATCGCCTCCTCGCGGACCAGCACGGGGACGGACATCGGGGTGAAGCCGTTCTCGTTGGCCATGAAGTCGACGGCGTATCGCAGGACGGCCTGGTGCAGGCGCATGCCGTCACCGGTGAGGACGTAGGAGCGGGAGCCGGCGATCTTGACGCCGCGCGGGAAGTCCACCAGCCCGTGCATGGCGCAGAGTTCCAGGTGGGTGCGGGGCCTGAAGCCGCGGTTCTGCTCGAAGGA
>CAZFSO010000003.1:25833-73520 GCA_964522095.1 uncultured Phycisphaeraceae bacterium
CGCTGGCGGCCTTGAGCCGGCCCATCAACTGGCCGAGTTTCGGGCCGGTTTCCTTCGAGAGTTTCTTCTGCTCGGCGCGCAGGGATTCCTGCTTCATCATCAGTTCGCGCCGGGACGCGTCCAGGGCGAGCAGGCGGGCGACGTCCACCGCCACGCCCTTCTTGCTGGCGCCGTCGGCGAAGTGCTGGGGGTTCTCGCGCAGGGCCTTCAGGTCGATCATGGGACGGCAGTGTAGGAGAGGCTCTGATAGCATCCGGGCAGCGAGGACGCCCATGAGACGGACGCGGAGCACAGCCCGAACGCCGACCACCGCCGGGGAGCGGGCGTGATCGGGCTGGGAGCACACGGGCCCTTGGCGCCCGCCTGGCTGGTGCTGCCGCTGGCGTTCCTGGCGCTCCTGGCGACCGCCGCCCACATCGTGGCGCTGCGGGACGCGCCCCGGGGCGCCCTGCCGGAGTCGCGCCGGCGCATCCGGATCGCGACGGGGTGGGTCATCCTGATCACCGTCCCGCTGACCGCCTACGCCTTCGGCATCGCCCAGCCGGCGAAGGCCGGGACGTACCTGATGGTCTGGATGATGGTCACGGCGCTGCTGGGGGCGATCCTGATCCTGGCGATGCTCGACGCGTTCAACACGGTGCGACTGCACCGGGCCGCGGCCGGCCGCCTGCGCCGGGACTTCCAGAGCCTGTCGGAGGGCGACGATGACCTCCGGTAAGCCCGACCGGTCGCCCACCCGGCTGCCGGGGTGGGCCGCCCGGGCGATGGCCGGCGTCTACGGCGCGGCGGTCGCCCGTCGGAACCGCCGGTTCGACCGGGGCATCGGCGTCACGCGGCTCGACCGCCCGGTGGTGTCGGTGGGCAACCTCTCGGCGGGGGGCACGGGCAAGACGCCGATGGTCCGGTGGGCCGTCGAGACGCTGGCCAGCGCCGGGCATTGGCCCGCGGTCGCCATGCGCGGCTACAAGGCCCCGCCGGGCGGGCCGTCCGACGAGGAACGCGAGCACCGCGAGGCCCTGCCGGGCGTGCCGGTCGTCGCCCGGCCCGACCGGGCGGCGGGCCTGCGGGCGCTGTTCGAAACGCCTGATGGAGCGGGGGTGGACTGCGTGGTGCTCGACGACGGCTTCCAGCACCGTCGCCTCGCGCGGGACCTGGACCTCTTGCTGGTGGATGCCTCACGCCCGCCGGATCGGGACGCGCTGCTGCCCCTGGGCTACCTGCGCGAGCCGATGGGCTCGCTGCGTCGGGCCGGGGGCGTGGTCATCACGCACGCGGAGATGGTTTCCGAGGACGAACTCCACCGTCTGACCCGTCTCCTCGAAGCCCGCACGCCGCCGGGTACGCCCATCGGGGCCACCGAGCACGCCTGGACCGGCCTGACCGAGCCGGGCGGGCGGTCGCTTGATACGGGATGGCTGCGCGGTCGGGCGGTGGTGGGGGTGTGCGCCATCGGCAACCCGGAGGGGTTCCTGGCTTCGCTGGACGCGGCGGGCGCTCGCCAAACGGGCACGCTCGTCCTGCCCGACCACGACCCGTTCGCACCGACCACCCGCCGGCGCTTGGACGAACTCGCCGGCCGGCCCGGGGTCGAGGCGGTGGTGATGACCCGCAAGGACCTGGCCAAACTCGGCGATTGGGCCGCCGCCCGGATCCGGGCGGCGGGGTCGGGGCGGGGGCCGACCGTGGTCGTCCCGACCCTGGCGCTGCGGTGGCGGTTCAAGGAAGAGGCGGTGCGGGAGCGGGTGCTGGGGGCGGTCCGGGGAGCCGGGCCGGCCCGGACGGTCAGCCCTCCCGCCAGCGGATGACGATCTTGCCCATCTGGGCGCCCTCTTCGAGGCGTCGGTAGGCATCGGCGGCGTCCTCGGGCTGGAACACGCTGTCCACGACCGGGCGCAGGGCCCCGGTGCGGAACAGGGCCGTGACCTCGGCGAACTCCTCGTTCGAGCCCATCGTCGAGCCCAGAATCCGCAACTGGTTCCAGAAGATCCGGGCCAGGTCGGTGGTGGCGTCGGGCCCGCTGGTGCAGCCCGGGGTGACGTAGGCGCCGCCCCGAGCGAGCGACTTGATGGCGTTGAGGTGGGTGGCCTTGCCGACCGAGTCGACCGCCATGTCGACGCCGCGCTTGCCCGACCACGCCCGGACCTCGCGCGACCAGTCCTGGCCCTCGTCGAGCACGCCGTGGTCGGCGCCCAGCGAGCGGGCGTCGTCGAGTTTGTGCTGGTGCCGGCTGGTGACGACCACCGGACAGCCCAGGTGCTTGGCGATGGCCAGGGCGCTGGTGGCCACGCCGCCCCCGATCCCGGTGATCAGCACGGACTGGCCGGGGCGCAGGGCGCCTTTGGTGACCATCATCGAGTACGCGGTCAGGGCGCAGAGGCCGAAGGCGGCGGCCTGCTCGGCGTCGGCCTCGCCGACCCACGCCAGGTTGGCCGCCGGGGCGGTGAACCGCTCGGCGTGCGCCCCGAAGCGGTGCTCACCGATCAGTTCGTAGTTCGGGGCCAGGGTGGAACCCGGGGGGTCGTCCGGGCGGGGGCGTTCGGGCACGCGGACCGCGGCGTTGTAGATCACCCGGCGGCCCACCCAGGCGGGGTCGACGCCCTCGCCGACCGCCTCGACCGTGCCGCAGGCGTCGCAGCCGGAAACGCGGGGATACGCCAGATCCAGCCCGGGAACCCCGCGCCCGACCCACAGGTCCATGTGGTTGAAGGCCGAGCAGATGGTCTTCACGACGGCCTCGCCGGGCCCCGGGGGGGCCGGGTCCGGCCAGTCTTGGCGGAGTTCCACGTTGGGGGAAACCGGCCAACCTTGCTCTTTGACGACGATCGCTCGCATGGGGGCAGGGTAGGAGGGGCTGGCCCCGCGGGGACGCTGGACCGGGCCGGGCGGGCGGCCAATGATCCCGACCCGCGGTACGCGGCCGCCCGGAAGGTCCGGGCCGGCTTGGGACTACCCGGCGCGCAAGCGTCGGTCTGACCGCGGGTTGGCCAAGTCTCGCGCTCCGCGCAGAGCACCGAAGGAGTCGGCATGGTTCGCATCAGAATGCAGCGTCTGGGTCGTCGTCACCGCCCGTTCTACCGGATCAACGCCGTCGACGTGCGCACGCGGCGCAACGGCAAGGTGCTCGAGAACCTCGGGCATTACAACCCGATGGAGACGGACGCCTCCAAGCAGACGGTGCTGAAGACCGACCGCATCCGCGAGTGGATGCAGCGCGGCGCGCAGCCCTCGGAGACGGTGATGGACATGCTCGGCAACGCCGGGCTGCTCGAGGGCGACGTGAAGGCCCAGTGGGAGAAGGACCGCGAGGTCGCGCGTCAGCGCGGCGCGTGCCGTGCGGCGGTCAAGCGTGCCGAGGCCGCGGCCAAGGCGATCGAGGGCGTGGACAGCGCGACCCCCGAGCAGGTCAACGCGGCCAAGAAGGCCGTGAACATGGCCAGGCTGGCGGTCGCCCCGGCGAAGGTCGACGACGCCGAGCGGGCAGCCGCCGAGGCCGAGTCGGCCCTCAAGGCGGCCCAGGACGCCAAGCCCGCGCCCGCGGAAGAGCCCGCGGCCGAGGCCCCCGCCGCCGAGTGATCCCGCACGCCGTTCACCAAGCACATCACGCCCCGCCCGGCGACGGTTGACGGGGTTTCAAGGAGTCCGACATGGGCCACCAGCAGATTCTCGAGTCGGTCAACGCCGACGCGATCAAGACCGACCTCCCCCGCATGGACATCGGCGACACGATCAACGTGCACGCCCGCATCGTCGAGGGTGAGAAAGAGCGCATCCAGATCTTCCAGGGCACGCTGATCTCGCGCAAGGGCCGCGGCATCGGCGAGATGCTCACCGTCCGCCGCGTGGTCGACGACATCGGCATCGAGCGGACCTGGCCGATCAACTCGCCGTTCGTCTCGAAGTTCGAGGTCGTCCGCCGCGGCGACGCCCGCCGGGCCAAGCTCTACTTCCTCCGCGACCGCGTGGGCAAGAGCCGCCGCCTCCGCGACCGCCGCCGCGGGCTCAAGCACGTCGCCGGCGAGAAGCTCGGCGGCCGCTGAACGCGCCGTTCAAACGAACAAGGCCCGCTCCCTGAGCGGGCTTTTTCGTGCGCGACCTGCGCCGCGTCAGGCGGCCATGTTCCGCTGTTCGACGCCACCGTCCGTGGCCGTGCGCCAGTCGGCGGACGACGGGGCCCGCAGGGTGTTCGGAACGCCGGAGCGGTCCTGCAGCGGACGCACGTCGCAGAGCCACACGACCGTCGCGAAACGCGAGTCCAGACGGCCTGTCCAGGCCGAGCCGTCCCCGACCGTGCGCGGGCCGTAACTCTCGCGGAGCAGGCGCAGGTCGTGGGCGGTCAGGCTCTCGAAACTGTCGACCCGCGCCACGCGGGCCCCGGCGCAGATCTGCCCCGCGTCCACGTAGACCAGATCGCCCTCGGCGGCCGACGCCGCGGCGTGCGGCCCGGCGGCGGACAGGAACACCAGGGCCGTCCGCTGCCCGGCGACGATCGCGGGCAGGTCGGCGGGGTTGATGGTCGTGGCGTGCGTGGTGCGGGCTGGCTTGAACATGCCCCTGCTATCGGACGCCGACCGGGATCACTTGCGTTCAACCCCCGGCGACTTCGCGCCAGCCGCGCCCGCGCCGGCGATTGAGGCGGACGCCCCCGCGCCGTTCTGGCGCATCTTGCGGATGGTGTTGGTCGTGCTGAGGCCCTCGATCAGGGGGATCAACTCGACGCGGCCTCCGGCGCGCTTGACGAGGTCCGCCCCGACCACGGTCTCTGGGGTGTAGTCGCCGCCCTTGACCAGCACGTCGGGCAGGATTGCCTCGATCAGGCGGATGGGGGTTTCCTCGGAGAACAGCACGACGGCGTCGACGCAGCCGAGCGCCCCGACGACCCGGGCGCGGTGCTCCTGGTCGTTGACGGGCCGCCCCTCGCCCTTGAGCCCGCGCACGGAGTGGTCGTCGTTGAGCGCGACGACGAGCACGTCGCCGAGTTCGGCGGCGCGTTCCAGGAGCGAGATGTGCCCCGCGTGGATCACGTCGAAGCAGCCGTTTGTGAAGACCACGCGCCGCCCGGCCTTCCGCGCCGCGTTGACCTGCACCTTCAGTTCGTCGAGGGTGCGCAGTTTGCCCGAGCGCTCCGAGTGGCGCAGGAGCAACTCGTGGTGGATCTTCTCCAGGGGGATCGGCGCGACCCCGAAGACCTCGACCTCAAGCCCGGCGGCGGCGTTTGCGAACCGGACCGAGTCCGCCCAGCCGATGCGGTTGGCGCGGGCTGCGGCCAGCCCGGCGACCATCATGTCGCCCGCGCCGGTCACGTCGTAGACCTCGCGCGCCACGGTCGGGACGGGCACCGGCGCGTCCTCGCCGCGGACCTGGAGCAGTGCGCCCTGCTTGTCGAGCGTGACGACGACCGCCTCGAGTTCCAGGTCGTCGAGCAGGCTCTGGGCCAGGCGGGCGTTGTGCTCGGGCGCGCCCTGGTCGTCGGTCGGCAGTCGCGTGGCCCTTTCGGCCTCGGTGCGGTTCGGCGTGATGGCCGTCGCGCCGCGGTACTTGCCGTAGTCCTCAAGGCCCGCCGGGTCGACGAACACGGGCTTGCCGGCCGCGCGGCAGCGCCCGATGATCTCCTGGCACAGGGCCGGCGTGCAGACGCCCTTGTTGTAGTCCTCGATGCACACCACGTCGACGCGGGGCAGCGCCTGCTCGAAGGCCTCGACGAGGCGCTCGACGATGGCCGGGGCGATCGGCTCGCGCGACTCGAAGTCGACGCGGAACATCTTCTGCGCGTGCCGCCCCTGGGCCAGGCCGATCAGGTTGCGCTTGACGGTGGTGGGGCGGGTGTGGTCGGTGATGATCCCCCCGGCGTCGACGCCCTGCTGGAGCAGGGCGGTGCGCAGCAGCACGGCGTCCTGGTCCGCGCCGACGACGCCCAGCGCCGTCACCCGCCCGTGCATGGCGATGAAGTTCAGGCACAGGTTGGCCGCCCCGCCCGGCCGGTCCTCGCGCCGCGTGACCCGAAGGACAGGCACCGGCGCGTCGGGCGAGAGCCGGTCCGCGGACCCGAAGAGCAACTGGTCGAGCATGAAGTCGCCGACCACCAGGGCGCGGAACGGCTTCCAGTCGGCGAGCGCGGCGAGCAGTGGGTCCATGGGGTCTCCTGGGAGGACAAGGATACGCCCGCACGCGCCGCGTCCGACCCGGAACCGGGCCCCGCCAAGGGGCCGGGCTCCGGGTGCGGCGCAGCAAAAACGCCGCCGAGAACCCGGCGGCGAGAGGCGGCGTCGGCCAGCGGCCGGCCGCGCCTTGGATCAGCCCCTGCGACGGCGGCGGCCCAGGCCGACGCCGGCCAGGGCGAGCACGCCCGCGGCGCTCGGCGTGGGCACGAGCGTGCCGTTCACGCGGAACACCGCGCGCTGCGAGTCGGTGCCGGGGACCCCGTACGCCGGTTCCCAGCCCCCGCCGTTGATCTGCATGGCGTAGAGGCCGAAGTCGTCGACCACGTTGAACGCCCAGCCGCCCAGGGCGTCGGTCTGGTCGGTGCGGAGGGTCAGCCAGTACGAGGCGCCCTCCTCGAGGACCACGCTGCCGGAGAACGAGGCGGTCATCGGGGGCGCCCAGACGAACGGCTCGGTGACGCCGCTGGCGCTGGTCGATTCGAGCACCGCGCCGGGCACGCCGCCCGCGTCCGTGCACAGGTCCATGTGCACCAGGTCGGGGCCCCAGTTCATGATGACGGCCAGGTCGACCGAATCGAAGTAGTAGTCCCCACCGGTCACCGTGAAGTGGACCGCCGTCTCGTAGACGGCCCCGCCCAGGGGCCCGCCGTAGGCGATGGTCCACCCGGTGTCCAGCGAGTAGGTGTCGCCCTCGCCGAAGTTGCTGTAAAGCACGTCGGCGGAGGCGTGGGCGGCCAGGGCCGCCACGACGGTCGTCAGGGTCAACGCGTTCATCTCGTTCTCTCCTTCAATGACGGTTGCGCCCATGGGCCAAGATCCCAGGGGCGGGCCCAGCATACCGGAGGGGCGTTTGTCCTGTCAAATGTTTTTGCAAATCTCCGGAACGAGGGCGTCGGTGTGATAGGATCTCCGTTGGTGCGGGCGGCACAGGGAAACGGCGTATGATCCGCGCGATGGGCGACATGGACGCAGCGTCCGAACAGACGTCGTTTGAAACGCAGGCCGCGGCCGTCATGAGCGAGTTGCGCGGGGCGTTCCTCGGGCTGGTCGAGGCGTTGCCCGGGGGCGCGGACCGGGCCGTCGACCTGGAGAAGGCCCTGGGCGTCAGCAAGACGCTCGGATGGCAGATCCACCGCCTCGCGACGAGTTCGGACCCGGTCCGGGAGGCGGCCCAGGTCCCGGGGGCGGGCGCGGTGCGTCAGGTGCTCCGGGCGGCCCGAGCCGCGGGGGTGGGGGAAGACCGGCTCGAACGCGTCGATCGCGCGATGGAACGCTTCGAGTCGCTCGTCGACCAGCACGCCGGCGACCGCGGCGTGTTCGTCGCGATGGTCGGCGGGATGGCCGGCGCGGATTCCCGGGCCATCGACCTGCGGACCCGGCGCCAGGCCTTCCGGCTCAACAGCCAGGTGTGGGGCGTGCAGATCAAGACCTTCGTGACCTGCGCCATCTTCCAGCCGGGCCGTGAGGCGTCGCTCCACGACATGGTCGTGCTGCGGGGGTTGCGCGACGCGCGGCGGCTGCGGTCCGGGGTGCCGCTCCAGGTGTCCGGCTACCGGCTGACGGACGGTTCGCAGCGCCCGACCGAGCCGACGGCGCTGAAGGCCGGCGAGCCGCTTGAGGCCGGGAGCGACCCCCGCCTGCTCGGCGAGTTCTGCTCGCGCCCCCTGCCCGAACTGGAGACGTGCGTTCAGGACGGGGTCGTGAGCACCTTCCTGCGCGCCTCGCCGTTGGGCAACACCGGCGCGAGGACGATCTACCTGGCCGACCTGCGGCGCGACCTCGCCTGGCGCGGCGACGGGGGCGGGACCAACACGCACATCCGCTCGGCCACGGTGCTCAAGCCCACCGAGGTCGTCGTGGTCGATTCGCTGATCCCGCGCGGCATGTTCGGGCCGCTGCGCCCGGTGGCCACGGTGTTCGGATCGCTGAACCGGCTCGGCGAGACCGACCCGCAGGCCTTCCACCCGGACGAGACCCTCCCCGTCGAGGCCCGGGTGTACACCGGGTCCGGGCTGGAAGCGCTCGCGACGCCGGCCGTCCCGCGGTACCGGGAGATGGTCGCGTCCGTGCTTGAGCGGGTGGGCTGGTCGACCGAAGACTTCGACCTGTACCGGTGCGTGGTGGACTACCCCGTGCTCGGGTCGACCATCCAACTGCGCTTCGAGTTGCCCGCGACCGGCGGCTGGTGAGGCGGCTCAGCCCCCGCCCGCGATCGGCTTCCAGCCTTCGGCTTGGACGGCTTCGAGCACCGCGCCCGCGTGGTCCGGCACGCGGACCTTGTCCCAGCGCCGGAGCACCGTGCGGTCGGGCCCGACGAGGTAGGTCGTGCGCAGCAGGCCCATGTAGGTGCGGCCGTACATCGACTTCTCGGCCCACACGCCGTACTTCGGGGCGACCTTGGGGTCGGGCTTGCCGTCCTTGCCGACGCGGTCGTCGGCCAGCAGGCGGAGATGCAGGCCGGCGTCCTCGGCGAACTTGCGCTTGCTCTTCGTGCCGAGGATGGACACCCCGACGACCTCCGCCCCGGCCTTGCGGAACGCCGGCGCAAGGGCGGAGAACTCCTGGGCCTCCCGGGTGCAGCCGGTCGTGCAGTCCTTGGGATAGAAGAACAGGACGATCCCGCGGCCCGACCGCTCGGAGAGCGTGAACGGGCGGTCGTCCTGGTCGGGCAGCGTGAAGTCCGGGGCCTTGCGGCCGGGTTCGATCGGGGGCACGGCGTGCTCCGGTTCGGTGTGCGGGGGGAGAGGAACAGGGGGAAGAGAAGTAGGCCTGGAGGGACTCGAACCCTCACTCCCGTTTCCGGGACGCGGCTTTTAAGGCCGCTGCGTCTGCCATTCCGCCACAGGCCCGGCGTCTCGGGTGCTAGCCGGCCCTGGCGCAGCGGTCGCACAGGCCGAACAGGGTGATGTCGTGCCGCTCGACGCGAAAGCCCGCCGGGGCGAGGGCGCCCAGCCCGCCGGGGCAGCCGGAGATCTCGTAGGCCTTGCGGCAGGCCCGGCACTGGAAGTGGTGGTGGTGGTCCTTGTCGGCCAGTTCGTAGCGGGCGGCTTCGCCGGGCAGTTCGACCTTGACGACCTCGCCGAGGCGTTCAAGGGCCTTGACGGTGCGGTAGACGGTGGCGAGGGAGACGCCCGGGACGGAGGCGGACGCCTTGTTCTGGATCTCCCTGGGCGTCAGGGGGCGGCCTTCCGGGGTGAACAAGGCCCGGATGGCGTCTCGTTGGCGGGTGGACCGGTCCATCGGGGTGAGGATAGGGAGTTGGGCGGGATGTGGAAGATCTGGGAGTTTCGGTTGCAGGTCCGGCGCGGCCCGCCAACCATATCGGCGTCCCGGGAACCGGGGTCCGCCCGCTGTGCAAGTGCTTTCGTGGAGAAAGACGCGTATGATGACGAGCACCGACCCGCATGCTGAAGCCGTGGCCGCCTCGACCAGATGGCAGGCCCAATCGGCCGCCCCGCACGCGGGAAGCCAGCGCATCGACGAGATCTACGGCGTGGACGTTTTCGACATGCGCACCATGCGAGAGCGTCTGCCCAAGGGGACGTTCAAGTCGGTGCTGGCGTCGGTCACGGGGGGGCAGCGCATCGGCCCCCTCGACGCCGACGTGATCGCCACCGCCATGAAGGACTGGGCCATCGAGCGCGGCGCCACGCACTACTGCCACTGGTTCCACCCGATGACGGGCCTGACGGCCGAGAAGCACGACGGGCTGTCGATCCCGGACGGTGAGGGCGGGGTGGTCTTCCAACTGTCCGGGGCCGACCTGGTGCAGGGTGAGCCCGACGCGTCGAGTTTTCCCTCGGGCGGCCTTCGCGCGACCTTCGAGGCGCGGGGCTACACCGCGTGGGACTCGACCTCGCCGGCGTTCATCGTGCGCGGCGCGAACTACGCGACCCTGTGCATCCCCACGGCGTTCGTCTCGTGGAACGGCGAGGCGCTGGACAAGAAGACGCCGCTGCTGCGCTCCATCGAGGCCCTGGGCGTGCAGGCGATGCGCGTGCTCAGGATCTTCGGGACCGACGCGGGGGTGACCTCGGTCGGCTCGACCCTTGGGGTCGAGCAGGAGTACTTCCTGGTCGACCGCAACCTGTACCACGCGCGCCCCGACCTTTCGACCTGCGACCGCACGCTGTTCGGCTCGCGCCCGCCGAAGCACCAGCAACTCGAGGACCACTACTTCGGGTCGATCCAGCCCCGTGTGCTGAGTTTCATGGCCGAGGTCGAGGGCGAACTGTACCGGCTCGGCGTGCCGGTCCGCACGCGCCACAACGAGGTCGCGCCCGGGCAGTACGAGATCGCGCCCCTGTTCGAGAGTTCCAACATCGCCTGCGACCACCAGATGCTGGTGATGGAGTCGCTCAAGCGCGTCGCCGGGCGCTACGGGCTGGCGTGCATCCTGCACGAGAAGCCCTTCGCGGGCGTCAACGGCTCGGGCAAGCACAACAACTGGTCGCTCTCGACCGACACCGGCGTCAACCTGCTCGACCCGCAGGACGAGACCCACACCAACCTGCAGTTCATGGTGTTCCTCGCGGCGGTGATCCGCGCGGTGGACGTGCACGCCGACCTGCTCCGCGCGTGCATCGCCAGCGCGAGCAACGACCACCGCCTGGGCGCCAACGAGGCGCCGCCGGCGATCATCTCGATCTTCCTGGGCGACATGCTCACCGACCTGGTCGAGCAACTGGAGAAGGGCGCGACCAGCCGCACGCTCAAGGGCGGCAGCCTCGACCTGGGCGCCCGGACGCTGCCGATGCTCCGCCGCGATTCGGGCGACCGCAACCGCACCAGCCCCTTCGCCTTCACCGGCAACAAGTTCGAGTTCCGCGCGGTCGGGTCGAGCGCGTCGGTCGCCTGGCCGAACACGGTGATCAACACCATCGTGGCCGAGTCGCTGGACCACCTGGCGACCGAGATCGAGGGGCGGCTCAAGAGCGAGGCGCCGACGCCCGCGCAACTGGAGAAGGTCGTCAAGGGCGTGCTCCAGGCGGTCGTCAAGGAGCACAAGCGCGTGATCTTCAACGGCGACGGCTACTCGGACGAGTGGCAGCAGGAGGCCGAGCGCCGGGGCCTGCCCAACCTGCGGACCACGCCAGACGCCCTGGGCGCCCTCCAGACCGCCAAGGCCCGGTCGGTCTTCAAGCGCTACCGGGTGCTCAGCCGTGCGGAACTCGACTCGCGGTGCGAGATCTTCGCCGAGCAGTACATCAACCGCATGCGGATCGAGGCCGAGACCATGGTCGCGATGGCCAGGCGGATGATCCAGCCCGCGGTGTTCGAGCACCAGCGCCGCCTGGCCCAGACCGTCACGGCCACCGAGCAGGCCGGGATCGACGCGACCGACGCCCGCGAGATGCTCGAGGAGGTGGTCGACCTGGTCGGGCGGCTGCGGGCCCAGACCGGCCGGCTCTGCGCCCTGCTCGATGGCGTGCCCGAGGACGCCCACCAGGGGGCCCGCTACGTCCGCGACGAGGTGTTCTGCGCGATGGAAGACCTCCGGGCGACCGGCGACCGGCTGGAGACCCTCGTGGCGGCCGAACTCTGGCCGATGCCGACCTACCGCGAACTGATGACCATCCGCTGAGCCGTTTTCGACGCCGGGCGGGCCCAACGCCCGCGCTATCATGGGGGCCTATGGACAACCGCCAGACCCAGATCCGCGAACGCGCCGGCCTCGAAGAGGCCCGGATCAACGCCGACCTCATCGAGTTCCTCAACAAGTGGAGTTCGCCGGTCCTCATCCTGATCGGGCTGGTCGGGCTGGGCTGGTTCGGCTGGAACTACCTGGAGCGTGCGCGCGCCGAGAAGGTCAACCAGGCGTTCGCCGCCCTGGAAGGCGCCGCCGCGGGCGGCAGCCCGTCGCCGGCCTCGCTGCGCAACATCGCGGCCGAGTACGGCGGCGTCGGCTCGGTGGCGCACCTCGCGCTGCTGCGCACCGCGGACCTGTATTTGCAGGCCGCGATCGCCCGCGTCGAGCCGGGGGCCGAACTGGACCCGTCCGGCGAGCCGGTCAACGAGGCCGACCGGCTCGACGACGAGCGCGTCGCGGCCTACCTGTCCCAGGCGCGGGACCTGAGCCGCCAGGTCGCCGACTCGACCGGCAACGAGCCGGGCATGGGCCTGCTGCGCTACCAGGCCTTCATGCGGCACGGCGCCGCGCTGGAGGGGCTCGGCTCGCCCGACGAGGCCAAGGCGAGTTACGCACAAGCCGCCGAGGCGGCGCGGGCCGGCGGGTTCCCGCAGTTGGCCGGCCTGGCCGAGTCACGCACCGAGCGTTCGCTGGGGGGCATGGTGTCCCTGCCGTCGCGGGCCGAACTGGCGCCGCTGCCGGGCGAGGAAGCCGCGAACGGGGCGGGCGAGGTCCCGATGAACCTGGACGAGTTGCTCTCCAGCCCGCTGCTGCAGGAGGGCGCGGGGTTGTCCGACGAGGTTGCCCCCGACCTTGGCCAGACCCCCGGCGAGCCCGAGGCCCCGCCGGCGGAAGCGCCCGCCACGCCGTGAGCGCGGGCGAAGTCCCACCATCCGAGCCCGCGGGCGTGGCGGACGGCTCCGACGGGCCGGCGCCGGCGCACCCGCCGCTGCTCCAGCCGGGCGGGAAGGTCGACCCGGACGCGGTGCGGGCGGCCTACGAGCGGGCGCGTGAGGACGGTGACGACGGATTCCTGGCCCGCGTCCGGTTCGAGTTGCAGCGCGATCTGCAGACCCGCCTGGACAAGTACCTCGTCACGCGCGTGACCTTCATGAGCCGCAGCGGCCTGCAGCGCCTGATCGAGGGCGGGGGCGTGACGGTCAACGCCCGGCCGGGCAAAGCCTCCACGAAACTGCGGGGGGGCGACGTGGTGGAGGTGCTGATCCCGCCGCCGCCGTCCGGAGAGATCGAACCCGAGGACGTCCCGCTGCGGGCGCTGCTCGAGGACGAGCACCTGATCGTGATCGACAAGCCGGCGGACATCATCGTGCACCCCGCGCGGTCCGAGAACACGGGCACGATGCTCAACGCCCTCGCCTGGCGGTTCCGCCACGTCTCGGGCGGCGAACTGTCGCCGGTGGGGGAGGAGTTCGCCCGGCCCGGCGTCGTGCACCGCCTGGACCGGCACACGTCGGGGTGCATCGTCTTCGCCAAGACCGAGGAGGCGCACTGGAAACTCGGGCGCCAGTTCGAGAACCGCACGGTCGACAAGCGGTACTTGGCGGTCGTCCAGGGCTGGGTCGAGCCGGTCAACCAGGTGATCGACCTGCCCCTCGGCCCGCACCCGTCCAAGGCCAAGGGCGCCCGGGAGAAGCGCGTGGTGCGCCACGACGACCTGGGCAAGGCCTCGGTGACGATCTGCCGCGTCCGGGAACGCTACGAGACGCCCGAGGGTCGGCGGTACAGCCTGGTCGAACTGGAACTCAAGACCGGGCGCACGCACCAGATCCGCGTCCACCTGTCGCACCTGGGCCACCCGATCGTCGGCGACGACATGTACGCCGGGCGTCCGTTCGAGTCGCCGTCCGGCCTGCGGGTCGAGCGGCAGGCCCTGCACGCGGCCCTCCTGGCCTTCGAGCACCCGATCACCGGGGCGCCGGTGGTGTGCGTGTCGCCGCCGCGGGAGGAGATCGCGGCGTTGATCGCGGAACTGCGCACCAACGCCAGGCCCGGCGCGGTGCACGCCGAGGGCAGCGTGCCCCTCGCCCGGTTCGGGCTGTAGGGCCCGGGTTCTCGGCCGGTGGCCGCCCGCCGGGGCGGTGATCGGACCGGCGTGACCGCGCGTACCGGCGCGGGCGGCCGCAACTTGCCCGGGTTGACTCGCCTCGCCGGGCCGGGTTTGCGATGGTGAAGGGGTGGGTGGTCTTCGGCCGCCCCTCGGATGGAGCGATCACCATGACCAGCACCGCCATCGCCGGCCTTCTCGGTTCCCTCCTCCTCCTCGCCGGGACCCCCGCGGGGGCGTCGGATGGGCAGGACCCCGCGCTCGACGCCGCGGGGACGCCGGCGGAGGCCACGGACGCCGGGCCCGCCAAGGTCCTCGTGACGGTGAGCATGCCCGACGGGCGACGCATCGTCTTCGAGCAGGACGCCGGCGAGGACGGGCCCGGCTCGACCGGCGTGACCCGGGTGCTCCCCGACGGCTCGCGCATCAGTTACGGCACGCCCACCAACGGGCGTGCGGCCAGGTCCGGCGGCTCGGGCCGCTCGAAGGCCAAGTCGTCCGGGCGCGGCGGCGGGGGCTCGAAGTCGTCCGCCGGCGGCGGGCGTGGCTCCTCGGGCGGCGGGGGCAAGTCCGCGTCCATTGGCGGTGGGGGCGGCGGGGGTGGGGGTGGCGGGAGCGCCAAGGCGAGCGGCTCGTCGCCCGCCGGGGCGCGTGCGCCCTTCCAGGGACGCCAGCCCGTGCCGACGATCGGCTCGCCCCGCTACGACGACGAGGGCGCCACCGGCGGTCAGGACGTGCGGTTCCACGACGCGGGCATCTCGGCCATGGTGATCGGGCGGACCGTCTTCATCTGGGGCGCGGACGTCGTCCAGTCGACCGTGGAGTTCGGGCTTGTCGAGGGAGAGCGTTTCGCCTTCGACGGCGCGATCGCGCGGCACGATCGCCCCAACCAGCCCTCCGGCTCGCCCCTTTCGAGCATCGAGCAGATGTACGCCCCCCTGAAACTCGAGTACGATGCCGGCGAGGTCGTCACCCTCAGCATGCACTCGCGGGCGGAGAACCCCGACTCGCCGGACCGCGAGATCCGTTCCTGGACGTTCCGGGTCCGGTGAGAGAGGACCGCCGTGCTGATCGATCTGCCAACCCGTGACACGCCGAGGGGCATCGAGATGCCCCCCCCGGGCGGCGTCCGCGTGTGGCTGTTCCGGGCCGAGGCGTCCCTGGCGGCACGACTGCACCCGACGCTCGGCCCCGACGAGGCCGAGGACGTCGAGCGCCTGGCCCGCGAGCGCGACCGGCACGCCGCCACCGTTTCGCGCGGCGTCTGGCGCGACGCCGCCGGTCGCCTGCTGGGCGTCGGGCCGGACGAGGTCATCGTCGAGCGGACCGGCTACGGGCGGCCGTACCCCAAGGGCCTGGAACGCACCGTCGCCGACCTGAGCGTCACGCACGGGGGCGACCTGGTCGGCCTGGCGGTCGGGCGGGGCGTGCGCGTCGGGGTGGACGTCGAGCAGACCACCGGGGCCCAGATCGACGACCACGTGTCCCGGGCGGTCGAGACCGTCACCGGCCCGGCCATCGACCTCGTGCCGGACCGGACCGAACGCGTGCTGTTCGCCTGGTGCGTCCTGGAGGCGCTGCTCAAGGCCGACGGCCGCGGGATGCACCTGAACCCCAGCATGGTCAGCGCCGAGATCCGGACGCTGTGGGGCTGGAACTCGGCGCGGGTCGCGGGCACGGCGTGGTGGGTGCGCCGGTTCGAGACGCCGTCGGGCCACATCGGGGCGCTCGCGTGCGGCAGCCCCGCCGTGGACGTCGGTTTCGCGGGTCCGATCTGAAGCATTTTTCATTTGTGCTTCGATGCCCCGCTCCGGGCGTCCGATCCTTCATCCTGTGTGTTGCTTCTGCTAGACTCCCCGCCGAGAGGTGCAGCATCCCCGCGATCGGTGCCGAGTCTGGAACGTCGCGGGCAACCCCCTTGTGGCGGGTGAGCATCACGCGTGCAGACGCGAAGGGGCCGGCGTGTCGAGACTGGAGCACGCCAACCGGATGTCCAACATGAACGGGCCGACCTCGGCCGCGGGGATCGCGCGCTCGGTGACCAGCGTCGTCGTGCTCTGCGGCGCGGTCCGTCAGACCCCGCTGGCGCGCTCCATCGGGCGCTCGCTCGTGGACCTGCCCCTGGCGGACGGCTCGACCCTGGCCGACCGGCACGTCCGGGGGGCGGCCGCCTTCGCCTCCCGGCGGGGGCTCGACCGACTGACGGTGCGGTTCCTCGTCGACGCCGACTCCGAGCCCCCGCGCGAGCACGACGCGTGCGGCCCGGTCCGCTGCCGGGTCGAACGCGACGCCAGCCCCATCCGGGGCGTGGCGGGCGTCCTGGCCGACGCGACGCGGTCCTGCGACCCGGACGAGTACCTCGTGGTCGTCAACGGCGCCCAACTCTTCCGCCAGCCCCTCGACGAACTCATCGAGTCGATGATCCGCAAGGAGTCCGACGTGGCCATGGTCGCCTCCCGCGAGGGCACGCCGGTCGGGCTGTGGCTGCTGCGCGCGGCGGTCCTCCGGTCGATCCGGCCCGTCGGCTACGTGGACCTCAAGGAGCAGGCCCTGCCCGAGTGGCTCGGACGCTGGAAGGTCAGCGTGGTCGAGACCCAGCGGGCCTACGCCGTGCGCGCGCGGAGCATCAACGAGTACCTCTCGGCCGTGCGCTTGGACAGCCGAGGCGTGCTGGCCGGGGCCTCGATCGACGAGGACCCCTACCGCGAGGAGTGGGAGCGGTCGTTCTCGGTGGTCGAACCGGGCGCCGAGGTCGGCGAGGGCGCGGTGGTCCACGACTCGGTCGTGCTCGCCGGTGCGGTGGTGGGGCGGGGCGCGACGGTGGTCCGCTCGGTCATCTGCCCGGACGGCGCGGTGGGCGCCGGGCAGCGGTGCGTCGGACGCGTCCACACCGGTCGTGGGGGGAGGCGCTGATGCTCGGGGTGTCTCGCTACGGCTGGACGGTCCGGCAGGTCGCCGCGTTGTGCGCGCTGGTCGCGATGGCGGTCTGGGCCGGCTGGACCCAGTGGGTCGACATCTTCACGATCGCCTGGCGTGACGAGGAGGCCAGCCACATCCTGCTGGTGCCCCCGATCATCGCCTGGCTCGTGTGGGTGCGCCGGGTGCGCTTCAGGCGGTCGCCCCCCAGGCTGAGTTGGATCGGGCCGGTGCTGATCCTCGCGGGCTGGCTGCTGGCGTACTTCAGTTTCCGCAACGCCTTCCAGGCCGGCTGGCACGGCGGCGCGGTGCTGATGCTGGTGGGCGCGGTCGCGACCGTCGTCGGCGTGCAGGTGCTGGCCAACTTCGCCCCCGCGGTGATCCTGACGGTCATGCTGATCCCGGTGCCCGGGCGTCTGCGCCTGCTGATCGCCGGCCCCCTGCAGACCGCGACCGCCCAGGTCACCCGGGTCGTGCTCGAGGCGATGGGCTTCTGGGTCGAGCGCGCCGGCAACCTCCTGGTCATCAACGACACCCCGGTCGCGGTGCACGAGGCGTGCAACGGCATGCGCATGGTCTTCGCGCTCGTGCTGGTGTCCTACGCCTTCGCCTTCACCGTGCCGCTGCGCAACTCCGTGCGCCTGATGATCCTCGTGCTCAGCCCCCTCGCGGCGATCGTGTGCAACGTGATCCGCCTGACCCCGACGGTGCTGCTCTACGGCTACGCGGACGAGGGCACGGCCGACCTCTTCCACGAGGTCGGCGGCTGGGCCATGCTGCCCATCGCCTTCCTGCTCCTCATGGGCATCACCCGCGCCCTGCGGTGGGCGATGGTGCCGACCTACCGGTTCACCCTGGCCTACCAGATGTCGGAGCGTGGCGCATGAGAGGACCGATCGCCAGCCTGGTCGTCGCCGGGGCGCTGCTGGCCGGCGTCGGGCTCTCGGGGCGTGCGGCGACCGACCCGGTCGCCGTCGCAGCCTACCACGAGACCATCCGCGACGCGGCGGCGGCCTTCCCGGTCGACTTCGGCGTCTGGGTCGGTCACGAGGTCGACGTGCCGCCGTCGGCGACCCAACTGCTGCGCCCCAACGCCATCGTGGCCCGCGAGTACCGCACCGAGGCGATGGGCGGGGCGTCTGCCACCCTCATGCTCGTCCAGTGCGCCGACATCCGCGACATGCAGGGGCACTACCCGCCCAACTGCTACCCCGCGCACGGCTGGGCCCGCGGCGAGGCCGACGCCGACGCACGCTTCGGGCCACTCCCCGCGGTGCGCTACGAGTACACCCAGCGCGTCGGCACCCAGGACCGCGCCATCACCGTCTACAACCTGTTCGTCATGCCCACCGGCGAGGTGGCCCTGTCCATGAACGCAGTCGGCAAGGCGGGCGCGGACTACCTGCTGAGGCCCTACGGGGCGGCCCAGGTCCAGGTCGTCATCGGCGGCGAGATCGACCGGGAACGCCACGCCTGGATCCTCGCGCAGATGCACGAGATCGCGGCGCCCGTGCTGGAGGTGCTGCTGGCGGGCGCCCCGCCGCACAGCCAAGGAGACAACCAGTGACCTCGCGCCCACCCGCATCCGACTGGTCGGACGTCCCGCAGGAGACGCACCCGAACGTGTTCTCCATGGTGCACCGCCTGCTGCGCGGGCGCTACCTCATCACGATCCTCCTGGCGGGCGTGTTCGCCCTGGCGGGCGGGGCGGCGGGCTACCTCAGCCAGAACCCCCTCTACCGCTCCGACGCGGTGATCCAGATCCAGCCGGTGCTGCCCAAGATCCTCTACGAGACCGAGCAGACGTCGGCGCCCCAGATGTTCAACAGTTTCGTGGCCTCTCAGGCCGAACTGATGAAGGGCCAGAACGTCATCCAGTACGCCCTGGACTCCGACCGGTGGCGCGCCGTGCGGGCCGAGGCGGAGATCAGCGGCGTCGAGCCGTTCCGCGACCGGCTTCAGGTCCGCACCAGCCGCGCCACCCAGCAACTCATCGGCGTCTCGTTCGAGCACGAGAACGCCCGCGTCGCACAGGCCGGCACGCAGGCGATCGTCGACGCCTACATGGACCTGCACGGCCGGGCCAGCGAGATGACCTCCGAGGCCAGGCTCGCCATCCTGGAGACCCGGCGCAACAACCTGCGCGACGAGAAGAGCATCAAGGACGCCGACATCGCCCGCGTCGCGCGCGAGTGGGGCACCGACCAGTTGGGCCTGCAGGTCCAGGCGGCGTTCGAGACCGTGCAGGCCCTCATCGCCGAGAAGCAGGCCCTCGAGGCGCAGATCGCCGAGTTCGAGGCGCTCGCCGGCGGGGTCGGCGAGGGCGGCGCGCCGTCGCTGATCACGCCCGAACGGGCCGCCGAACTGGACACCCACGTCGCCGAACTGCTGGCCATCCGGCGTGACCTGGAGGCCGAGCGCCGCCGGTTCGTCATGGCCGGCATCCTCGAGGGCCACCGGGACCACAAGCGGGTGATCAACGGCCTGGCCCAAGTCAACGACCAGATCCGCGAGCGCATCGCCGCGCTGGAGGCGTCGCTCGGCTCGGGGGCCGAACCCACCGGCACGTTCGCCGGCCTGAGCCTCGACGGGCTGCGCGCCCGGCTCGGCCGCACCGAGGAGCGCCTCGCCGCCGCCCGGGAGACCCAGGCGCGCCTCGGCCGGGCCAACCTCGAACTGCGCGACCTCAACCTCCAGCGCGTCGACCTCGAGGCCGAGATCCAGCGCACCGAGCAGCGCATCGACGCCCTGCGGCTCGAGTCGCAGGCCGGCGCCATCTCCGAGGTCTCGGGGCGCGTCAGCGTGGTCGGACAGGCCACCCTGCCCCGCACCCCGTCGAGCGACAAACGCATCAAGATGGCAGCGGCCGGCTTCGTCGGCGCCGGCTCGATCCCGGTCATCCTCATGCTCGGCCTGGGCGTGACCGGCCGGCGCATCCGCTACTCCGACGACAGCATCCTCGAATCGGCCCACTCGCGCATCGTCGGCGTGCTGCCCGACCTGGGCAAGTCGATCACCGACCGCGAACTCGCCGAGGCCTCCGCCTTCGCCGTGCACCAGATCCGCTCGCAGTTGCAGATCGCCCACGGGCGCAGCGACACCGCGGTCTACTCGGTCACCAGCCCGGCCCCGGGCGACGGCAAGACGAGCATGATCATCGCCCTGGGCCTGTCGTTCGCCGAGAGCGGCGACCGCACGCTGCTGATCGACCTGGACCTGATCGGCCGGGGCCTCTCGCTGCACTTCGGCCACCCGGCCGCGCCCAGCCTGGCCGACGCCGCGGCCGCGGGCGACGACCTGGCCGCCATGGTCCGCGAGTCGCGCTTCGAGCGCCTGAGCGTCCTGCCCGCGGGCGCGGGCGACGACCAGCGCATCAGCCGCCTCAGCCCGACCGTGGTCCGGCGCGTCGTCGAGACCTTCCGCGGGCGCTACGACACGATCCTGATCGACTCAGGCCCCATCCTCGGCTCGATCGAGGCCGGCCTGCTCGCCCCCGCGGTCGACGGCGTGATGATGGTGGTGGGTCGCAACCAGCTCCGCCCGCTCGTCCGCCGGGCGGTCGACCAGATCCACGCCGTCGGCGGGCGCGTCGTCGCCACGGTCTTCAACCGCGCCTCGATCCAGGAACTGCGCCAGTCCAGCAGCAGCATGTCGGTGCACTTCTCGCGCCAGGCCTCGCGTCAGGCGGCCGAGCAGGCCGCCAGCGGGCGGACCAGCATCGGCCCTCTGGGCGGCTCGCTCTTCACGCCCCAGAACAACGAGCGGGCGAGGACCGGCGCATGATCGCGCCCGAGGCCAGGCCGGCGACGCCCACGCTGTGGGGCCTGACCCCCGCGCAGTTGCACGCCCGCTACTGGGCGGCGCACGGCGTGCAGGTCGTGCCCGCCGGCTCGGGCATCGACATCAACCCCCACGCCGAGCTGTACCTGCTCACCGAGCCGTCCCGCCTGGTCATCATGCCGCTGCAGCGATCGCTGGAACTGCTCTGCTGGCTCAAGCCCGACCTGCTGATCGTGCGCCTGGCCGACACCTCGGTCAGCGACTACCGCGAGCGCGTCGAGAGCCGCCCGGACGGACGCTTCCTGCGCTTCCGGCGCGTCTACGACGCGCGGTCGTCGCGCCTGGCCCGCGTCGCGTTCACCGCCGAGACGGACATCGCCAGCGACTGGGCGGCGCTGAACCCCGACGCCCGCCCCTGGTACGCCCTGCGCGGGCTCGTGCCCCACGACCTGCGGTCCTCGCTGCGCGAGCACGGCCGGATCTACTCCTCCGACCTCGACCGCGACAACGCGCGCTTCGTCCGCGACCTGGCCGAGATCTGGCCCCGGCCCGACGCGACCATCACCCGCGTCCGCCGCGTCGGGCGCGAGGGATGGGCCGACGAGCAGGCCCAGGCCGGCGACACCGCCGAGATCACCGGCCCGGTCTGGATCGGAGCGGGCCGCTCGCTGCCCGCCGGGCGCGTCGCGGTCGGCCCGGCCGTGATGTGGGACGACCCCGAGCGCCGCCCCGAGACCGAGGACGTCTCCTGGCTGGACATCGAGGCCAAGCCCGGCTGGTCCGAGCGGCGCATCGAGGAGGCGGCCCCCTACGCCGGCAGCACGCGCAAGCGCGTCTTCGACGTCGCCTTCGCCCTGGTCGCCCTGGCCCTGACCCTGCCCCTCTACCCCCTCATCATGCTGGCGATCTACGTGGAGGACCGCCGCCCGTTCTTCTTCGCCCACGAGCGCGAGTCGATCCACGGCCGGGTCTTCGGCTGCCTGAAGTTCCGCACCATGTTCCGCAACGCCGAGGCCATGAAGGCCCAACTCCAGCAGGACAACAAGGCCGACGGCCCGCAGTTCTTCATCGAGAACGACCCGCGCATCACCCGCGTCGGACGCGTCCTGCGCAAACTCCAACTCGACGAGATCCCCCAGTTCCTCAACGTCCTCGCCGGCCACATGTCCGTCGTCGGCCCGCGCCCCAGCCCCTACTCGGAGAACCAGTACTGCCCCGGCTGGCGCGAGGCGCGCCTCAGCGTCCGCCCCGGCGTCACCGGCCTCTGGCAGATCCGGCGCACCCGCGCCGACGGCGCGGACTTCCAGGAATGGATCCGCTACGACATCGAGTACGTCGAGAAGGCGAGTTTCAGGCTCGACCTGTACATAATCTGGAAGACGGTGGTGCTGGTGGTCAGCGCCCTGACCCGGAAGTAGCGAGGAAAAAACCCCATGGGCCTCAGGCCACGAACCGCACGCCGTCTCGTGCTCGTCTCGGTGCTGCTCGTCATCGTCGTGGCCGGCGCGGTCGCCTTCTTCACCGTGCCCAGGTTCCAGAAGGCCCGCCAACTCGAGGCCTTCCAGCGCGACGGCCTCGCGGCCCACGAGGACGGACGACACCAGGACGCCGTCATGCTCCTCGGCCGCTTCATCCGCGGCATGGGCGACCGGCCCTTCGACCCGCAGATCCGGGCCGCCTACGCCAGGTCGCGCTACCGCCTCGAGTCCAGCGACGGCAGCCACCTCGCCGCCGCCGCCACCGTGCTGCGCGAGTACTTCCGCGACCACCCCGACGACACCCAGGCCGGCGTCGACCTGCTCGAGATGTTCGTCGAGTCCGGCGCGTGGGCCGAGGCCCGCGAACTGGCGGTCCGCCTGCGCCCCCAGGACGTCGCCGAGACGCCCGAGGAGCGCCTGCCCGTGCTGCGCAACGAACTGCGCGCCCGCTCCAGCCTCAACGCCGACGACCCGCTGATCCCCGAACTCGAGAACCGCCTGCTGGCTTCGCCCGAGCCGAAGTTCGTCGACGCCTGGCGCGCTTTCGCCCGCGCCGAGGCCGACTCCGACACCGAGCGGGCGGTCCGCGTCATCGACGACTACGCCGCCGCCCGCCCCAACCAGGCCGGCCCGCGCGTGCTGTCCGCCATCTACGCGACCCGCGGCCAGCCCGTCGACCAGTCCACGGCCATCATCTGCGACGCCGTCGGCCTGGACTGGCGCACGGGCGAGTGGTCCAGCGAGGCCCCCCTGGACGAGCCCGAACTCGTGCGGGTGCTGGTGCGCGCGCTCGAACTGGCCGGCCAGGACGGGCTCGTCACCCGCGTGCTCTCCCGGGCGGTCGAGCAGACCGAGGACGCCGGCTTCGTCCGCATGCTCGTGCGCCGGCGATACTGGTCCGGCTTCCACGACGACGTGCTCAGCCAGGAGGCCACCACCCCGGGGGGCGCCTTCGTCGCCGACGTCGACGGCTACGCCGCCCTCGTCGCCATGGAGCGCGGCGACGACGAGCGCGTGCGTGCGCTCGAGGCCCGCCTGCGCGAACACTCGCACGACTTCCGCGCCCAGGGGTGGACCCACACGATCACCTCGCGCAGGGCCTTCCGCGACGGCGACTTCGTCGCGGCCCGGGCGGCCGCCTCCGACGCCATCGAGCGCTACCCGCTCGAGCCGACGCTCCGCATGCTGCTCGGCGACGTCCACGAGCGCCAGGGACGCCTGGCCGACGCCATCGACTCCTGGACCCACGCCGAGCAACTCGCCGAGCCGACCGTCTGGGTCGACCCCGGCGCCCGCCAGGTCACCGCCCTCTCCCGGGCCGGGCGACTGCCCGAGGCGGCCCGCAAGGCCGAGCAACTCGTCCAGTCCACGCGGGGCCACTTCCGCGCCATCGACCTGCTCGTCCACACCGACGCCATGCTCGCACGCGCCGGCCAACTCGACGCCGACCGGGCACGCCGCTCGCTCGCGTTCGGCCGCTCGCTGCGCGACGCGCTCGGCCAGGCCGAGCATCACTCCCTCACCCTCGCGATCGCCACCATCGAGGCATCGGTGGGCAACGCCGACGCGGCACGGTCCGAACTGGCCGCCCTGGTCAAGTCCGAGCCGGGACCCGACGCGATGGCCGAGGCCGTGGCGGTCGACCAGCGCTTCGGGCTGGGCCTCACCGCGGGCCCGGGCCTCGCCGAACTGCCCGACCGCATCGACGACCCCGAGGTCGCCCTCCGCGCCGCCCTGCTCTTCGCGTCGGGCGGCGGGTTCGACCAGGGCCGGGCCGACCGCGCCGGCGCCATGCTCGACGCGGGCCTGAGCCGCGCGGCGCCGGCCGACAAGCCCCGCTGGCTGCGCACCGTCGCCGTCTTCAAGGACGCCACCCGGGCGCCCGACGCCGCCGACGCTTGGCGCGCCGCCGTCGCCGCCGACCCGGACAGCGTCGACCTGCTCTCCGAGGCGGTCGAGTCCGACGCCCTGGGGTACGACTTGGACTTCGTCGAGTCGTCCATCGCCCGCATCGTGGAACTGACCGCCACCCAGGGGCGCACGCTGCCGTCCCGCCTGCGCCTCGCGCGCGCCAAGGCGGTCTTCGGCAAGACGCCCAACCGCCAGCGGCGAGACGAGGCGCTCTCGACCGTCCGCGCGGTCGTGCTCGCCGAGCCGCAGAACCTCCGCGCCCGCACCATGCTGGCCAACATGCTCCAGCACCCCTGCCCGCCCTCGATGCAGGGCGCCGACCGGTTCTCACCCGACCTGACCGGCGCGATCGGCCAGTACATGGAAGCCTCCCGCCTGGTCGGCGGCGAGGACGCCTTCGGCTACCTGTTCATGGCGGTCGACCTGCACTTCCGCGCCGGAAACGAGAACTCGGCGCGCCAACTCCTGCTCGACATCATCTCCCGGGCCCGGGACAACCCCGTCAACCAGCAGCGCGTCGCCGCGGAACTCAACCGCCTGAGCGACAAGTCGACCGCCGCCCGCCTCCTGGGCGACCTGTTCGCGTCATCCACCGGCCCTTCCCGCGTGACCATCGGCCTGCAACTGGCCCAGAGTTCCGTGGCGGCCAACGAGACCCGCCGCGCCGCCGAGGTGCTGCGCCAGGTCGCCGCCGCCGGCGACCTCGACGCCGAGCAGGTCTCCGAACTCTCCCGCCTGTTCCGCCAGATCGGCCTCGCCGACGACGCCGACCGCGTGCTCGAACAGGCCGAGCAGTACGGGCTCACCGCCACCGAGGCCGGCCTCGTCCGCGCCCGGGCGCTCGCCCGCACCGGTGACAGCGACGCCGCCGAACGCCTGCTCGTCTCCATCGTCGAGGCCGACCCCCAGGCCAGGGACGCGTGGATCGCGCTGGTCAGCATGCTCATGGCCGCCAACGACGCGCAGGGCGCCGGCGCCTACGCCGACCGGGCGCTCACGCACCTGCCCGGCGACGAGGACCTGCTGTACTGGAAGCGCATCGCCACCGGGGACCCCGCCCAGGCCGTCCGCGCGCGCCTCGAATCCGCCGACGCCGACCCCCAGGCCCGCGCCGCGTTCGAGCGCGTCGAGCGGTACAACCAGCGCCGCGACGCCATGTCACGCGAGCAGCGCGTCGCCGAACTGCGCGACATGCTCGAAGCACTCCAGGCCAACCGCGCGGCCGTCAAGTTCGTGCTCGCAGAACTCGGCGCCCTCGGCGACGACCCGGCCCGCCTCGCCGCCGAGAGCCTCGCCGCCACCCGACGCTTCCGCTCGGACGAGGACCTCCTCCGCATCGCCGCCGAACTCAACCTCTTCGCCGGCCGGCACAGCCAGGCCCGGACCATCGCCGAGAACTGGCGCGGCGTGTCGCAGGGCTCCCCCCTCGAAGCCGACCTCTACTGGTCCAAGGCCGCCGAGGCCCTGGGCGACCACACCGCCGTGATCCAGCGCATGGCGCCCTACCTCCAGGCGGCACTGGCCGACCCGATGGAGGGCTTCCACCCGGCCGTCATCCTCGCCCACAGCGCCGCCTCGCTCGCCACCTCGGCCACCGGCCCCGTGCGGGCACGCCTCGAACCGGTCGCCGCCGCCCACCCCGATTTCCGCGGCTCCGTCTGGCTCGAACTCGCCGCGCTGCACGTGCCCGACGCCTCGGACGCCGCCGACTGGCTGCGGACCGCCGAGCAGGCCGGCGTCGACGGCCGCGAACTCGCGCTCATGAACGCTTGGGTCACCCTGGCCGAACGCTTCCCCGACCGAGGCGAGGCCTTCGCCCTCAACGCCGTCCGCGCGGGCGGCGAGCGCGTCTCGGCCCAGTCCGACGACCTGGTCCTCATCCTCTCGACCGCCAAGGCCTACGAGACTTGGGCGTCGTACCTGGCGCACCAGGACGCCTCCGAGCCGTACACCCGCGCCGAGACCCTGTACCTCCGGGCGGCGGAGATCGACCCGGAAAACCTCAACCACCTCTTCTCCGCCGCGATCAACGCCGGCAACGCCGGCCGTCTTGCCGAGGCCGAGCGCCATTACCGGACCCTGCTGGCACGGCCGGAGTCGACCGGCATCTTCGGGGCCGCGGTCCGAAACAACCTCTCCATCGTCCTCTCCGAGCCGTCGGTCAACCGGGCCGACGAGGCCCTCTCCTTGGCGGACGAGGCCCTGCGCGTCCGGGAGTTGGCCCCGTTCCACGGCACGCGCGGCTGGGCGCTGCTCGCTCTCTCACGACCCGAAGAGGCCCTCGCCGCCTTCCAGAACGCCGTCTCGCTGAACCCCGGGTCGGTCGACGCGTGGGCCGGGGTCGCGGCCGCCCGCAAGGCGACGGGCGCCGATCCCGGCGCCGTCGACGAGGCGATCGGCAGGGCAAATTCCCTGAGTGAAGGTCGCCGAGTGAGCCGCCAACTCGCCGCCCGCCTGACCGCGGCCGGCATTGCGTGGTAGCCCCCATGTCGGACGCCGAGTCTGTCACAGAGAAGGTTTCGGGGCGGTCTTTATCGGACAAGAAGGTGGGGGATTGGGCGCACGGAGTGGGCGGAAATTGCCTCTTTTTCCTCGACACACGCGATTCACCTGATATGCTAAAGCCGGATCGGTTGAGGGCTCCTCTTCCGACCGTAGTCCGATGGAGTCATTCGCCACGAATGACGGATCGTGAGGGAACCAGCCCGGATGGCAAGGCCCTCACACGCCCTGCGGGGAAGGCGGGGCGTGTCGGAGGCGGGATGCAGCCCGTCGCCGATGCAAAGTGAGTTGGTTACTGAAGTTGCGATTCGTCGCACGAGAGAGGACAGGATCATGAAGAACACAGTTTGCATGATGGCGGCTCTGGCCGCGACGGCTGGGTTGGCGGTTGCCGCCGACTTCCAGGCCGAGTACACCGGTGTCGACGGCTACCTGCGGATTCACGTTGAAGGCTTTACCGACAGCCAGATCCGTGCCGGTTACGCGAACTTCGAGTACGCCCCCGGCAGCCCGCGCCCCGGCGCTGGCCAGTTCAACGACGCCAGTTTCAAGACCTTCTGCATCGACGTCCAGGTCCACGCCCCGGGCAGCGCGCTCGACTGGGACGTGGTGGACATCGCCGATGCCCCCGTTCCCGGCACGCCCTACGGCGGCGCCCGCGAGGCCGGCGTCCACGCCGTGATCGCCGCCGCGATGCGCCTGAACTGGATCGCCTCGGACCTGTCCGGCGCCAACGGCGTCCAGGCCACCGCCATCCAGGCCGCCATCTGGGCCGCGCTCGCCGACGCCGGCGGCGACGCATCCATCGCCGCGATGACCTCCAACAACGCCTTCGTCGATGCCGCCTACGCGGAACTCATCAACGAGTACCTCACGGACACCGACGCCCGCGTCGCGGGCCTCAAGGCCATGGTCAGCGCCGAGAGCCAGGACATGCTCTACATCGTCCCGCTGCCGCCCGCCGCCTGGGCCGGCATCGCGACCCTCGCCGGCGTCGCCGGCGCGTCGCGCCTCCGTCGCCGCTGATCCCAGCAGCCACGCAACCACGGACGGGAGGGCCATCGCCCTCCCGTTCTCTTTTTTTGGACGTCCCGCTCAGCCCCTCACGCCAGCCGGCACAGCACCCGGCCCAGCGCGACCTGCCACGGCGTCAACCCCCCGACAAGCCGCTCGGTCGCCGCCACGTCGAGGGTGCTGACCGCCGGCCGCCGGGCCGGGCGAGGAAACTCCGCCGTCGCGCACGCCTCAACACGGCAGTCCAGCCCGAGCCGCGCCACGATCTCCGAGGCGAACCCGTGCCAGGTGCACTCGCCACCGTCCGTCGCGTGCCAGGTCCCGGCGGCCCCCGCCAGGTACAGGCCCAGGCTGGTGCGCGCCAGTTCCTCCGCCGAGGTCGGCCGGCCCCTCTGGTCGTTCACCACGCGGAGGCTCTCACGCTCCGCGGCCAGCCCCGCGATGGTCCGGACGAAGTTGCGACCCCACGGCGCGTACACCCAACTCGTGCGGATCAGCAGGTGACGCTCCGGCAGTACCGCGCGCACCGCCGCCTCCCCGGCCGCCTTGGACCGCCCGTACGCGTTGACCGGGTCGATGGGCGCGTCCACGCCGTACGGCCGCTCCGCCGCGCCGTTGAACACGTAGTCCGTGCTGTAGTGCACGAGAAACGCCCCGCGCCGGCCGCACGCTTCGGCCAGCGCCCCGGCCGCGTCGCCGTTGGCCAGGGTCGCCGCGGCCTCTTGGGCTTCGGCGCCGTCCACGTCGGTCCACGCGGCCGCGTTGATCACCAAGCGGTCGCCCGCCTCGACGGTCGCCGCCACCGAGTCCGGGCTGTCCAGGTCGAACGCCGGGCGCGCCAGCGCCCGGTGGGGCACCCCGTGGGCCGTCAACAGCCCGCACCATGCCCGCCCGACCATGCCTGTCGCGCCGAGCACGAGCACCCGGCCGGGCATGCCCCGCCGATCTCCGACGCGTTGGACGGCACTTCCCGTCACCGGTGCTCAACCCCCCACGGGAAGCCGGCGAACGCGTCGGGCGCCGCCCGCTCCTCGTCCGGGCTGGCGGGGTCGTACGCGTGCGTCACGTAGTACAGCAGCCCCGCCGGCGTGTCGCCGACGGTCGCGGCGCCGTGCCAGAGGGGCGGCGGGATCACCACGACGCCCGGACGCTTCTCCCCGATCACGATCGACCAGGCGGCCCCCGTGCCCTGGTCGTGCACGCCGACCTTGATGTGCCCCGTCAGGCAGATCCAGAAGTCGGTCTGCAGGCGGTGGCGGTGCCACGCCTTGACGACACCCGGGTACTGCACGGAGAAGTTGATCTGCCCCTCCGGGCTCATGGCTCCCTGCAACTGGTTCATCAGCGACCAGCCGCGGTCGTCGGCGTAGTGCGTCGCCGGCACGAACAGCGGGCGGCCGGCATCGGCGGCCCGGGCCCGGGCCTCGGCGATCGGGCCGTCGAATCGTTGTGGCGCCTTGACCTGCATGAACACCTCCGGTGTGGATGAGATTAGGTGAGCCTGGGCGCCGCCGCGTGCGGACCTGGCGCATCACCCGGCCGCGCAAGGCCCGTGCCCGCCGCCCCGCCGGCCCGGCGCGTGTCCGGGGGAAGCCAGGCCCGCAGCGACACGGCCGTCGTCGCCAGCGCGCCCGAGGCCATCATCATCAGGGGCGAGTAGAACGCGTTCTGCAAGGAATCCGCGTTGGCGATCGCCAGCGCCAGGATCAGCCCCACCACGCCCGCCATCCGGGCGTGCAGCAGGTACCTGGCCGGGGTCCGACGCACGATGAGGATCGACGGCACGCACAGCATCCCGTACAGCCCGACGAGCCCTACGAGACCGTACTTGCCGAAGGTGATCAGCCACAGCGAGTCGACGACGGTCGTCGCCTCACCGTAGTCGTCAAAGACTCGGAAGCGGTTGTGCCCGCCCCACCCGAAGGGGAGACGCAGTTTGGCCTTCCCCCCGAGTTCCTGCTCCTGGTAGATCCGCGCGGCGAACGACCGCGCCCGGGACGGGTCGACGAGTTCCTCGACGATGGCCACGGCGAAGTCCGGGCTCCAGACGCCCGTGATGCGCATCGCCAGGTACGCCGGGGTGGCCAGCGCCAGGGCCAGCAGCGCGATCTTGAGCCGCGAGAAGCGGGTGATTGCCGCCACGCCGGTCGAGCCGAACAGCAGGATGAGGGCGCCCAGCGAGCGGCTGATCACGCTGACGAAGAAGATGATCCCCGTGTGCACGCGCACCGGCACCCCGAGCGGCCGGACACCCCGGGCGGCGAGCGAGAACCACACGCCGATGATGGTGCTGCACGCCAGGCAACTGCCCACCTCGATGCCGTGCCGGAACATCAGCGTCGGCCGGTAGCCGCCAAGCCGGATCGACATGTGGAACATCGTCGCGTGCACGCCGTAGACCCAGCGGTGGATCTGCGGGCTCAGGCGGATCTCGATCAGGCACAGCGGCACGATCGCCATCCCCGTGATCAGCACGGCGATCGCGAACTCGCGCACGTCCTCGGGGCTGTGGACCAGCATCCGCCCGACCAGGTACGGCACGCCCCAGGTCATCAGCCGGCCGTAAAACTCCGAGCATCCGTCCCACACGCCCAGGCCGTTGGTGACCGAACTGACGAACGGGCCGCACATCGCCACCACGAAGAACGCGTCGATCCACCGCGGCCGGAAGCGCCGGACCAGGTCGGCCCGGAACAGCGCCAGCCCGATCAGCAGCCCGTACGAGATGGCCGCGTCCTTTGTGAACTTGGGCAACCCCGGGATGTTCACCCCGGCGCGGGGCGACAGCACCACGTAGCCCACCGCCGCCGCAAACACCACCGCCCGCACCGACCGCGAGACCATCATGATCACCGGCGCGACCACCAGGTTGCAGAGCAGCAATGTCAGGCCGAGGAAGTTCATGCGGTCAGCGGCTCGACGGTTCCCGGTGGCGATCGAACGGGCGGTCGTCGCGCTCGATGCCCGCGCGACCCGGTCGGGAGTCTATCGGGCGGCCGGCGGACCCGCCGGCACGAAAGAGCGGACCCGCACGGAGCCCCGAAACGAAAACGGGCGTGCCGCTCGGCACGCCCGTTGAACCTGCGTGTCACTCATGGATCACTCGACCTGGAACCCGGCCCGCACCCATTCCGCGACGGCCTGCCCGGTCAACTCCGGACGCCAGTTCCGCCGGCTGAGTTGGCGGGCGGCGGCGAGGAAGGATTCCTCGTCCGTGAAGCCCAGATGCCGGGCGTAGGCGGCAAGGTCCCGCTCGGGGTCCACAAAGCGGATCGTCGCGATCTGGTCGTTGGTCACGTCGGGCTGCGCCAGCCAGCCGTTGAAGTCCATCCGCTCGCCGTCGGCCTTGAACACCCGCGTGGACGCCTGGATGTTGGACAGTTTGTTGTGCTCGAACCGGACGCCAGGGTTCTGGCTGTCGACGAGGAGGTTGACCTCCTCGGTCGGCACCCAATGGTTCTGGCGGATCTTCACCGAGCTGTTGGAGACGGTCGCCGACGAACGGAAGGCGGCGCCCTTCCCGTCGACGTTCCACCCGTAGACCGTGTTGTTGTTGAAGTCCACGTCGTTCGCGGGGCCCACGAGGGCGAACGCCCAGACGTTGTCACCGCCGTGCGGGGCGTGCGCCACCACGTTGTTCCGGGCGAGCAGGCCCTGTGAGCGCTCGATCCAGATGCCCACCCCGGTGGCGCCGTTCGAGTCGGCGAACGGCCCGCCCAGGACGACGTTGCCGATCAACTGCCCGCTGCCGTCGCCGCTCGCGCCGTTGGACGAGCTGTAATACCCGAACCGGAGGGATAGCGGGTTGCCCCAGAACAGGTTGTCGTGGCAGACGCCCCCGCCGCGCAACTGCGCCCCGGCCCCAGCGGCCCGCGTTGACATGTTCCCGCGGAACACGACCTGCGTCGTGGAGGGCTGGATGTAGACGTTCTGGTTGAACTGCGTCGGCACCGCGCCGGGCACGTCCGGGTTCCAGCCATTGCGGTCGACGATGTTCTGCTCGACCAGCAGGCCGGCGACCTTCGTGACGTACAGGCCCTGCGAGTGGCTCCCGACGTTCCAGGACCCGTGCAGCACGTTGCGGCGGATCTTGACGTCCCGGTACCCTTCGTCGCCCTGGCCCTGGATCGTCACGTTGTCGGAGAAACCGACGACGTAGCAGTCTTCGACCAGGAGGTCCCGCCCGGTGCAGTTCCAGGCGATGCCCGCGGTCGACTGATCGGTCGTCCGCACCGCCTCGAAGTGGACGCCCACGATCGCCACGTGCGAGATGTTGTGCCCGTAGCGGGTCCGGAAGCCGCTCTCGTTCTGGCAGATGATCTTCGGCCGCGCGTCCGACTCCCCGTACGAGGCGATGACGATCCGCTCGCCGGCCGACCGGCCCGAGAGGTCCCACACGCCGAAGGTCTCCTGCCAGACGTCGCCGCGCTTGAGCAGAATCCAGTCGGCCGAGCCGTCCCGCACGAGCGACTTCGCCTTGGCGATCGTCCGCACCGGCTTGGCCGGCGAGCGCCCGGTGTTCGCGTCGTGCCCGTCGGTCGACACGAACACGAACCGCGTGTCCGTGGCCGGCTGGAGCAGCGTCCACCCCTCCGAGTTGTACTGATGCTGGGCCGACGCCGGCGACGGCAGGCCCGCGGAGACGACCAGGGCCAGCGCCACGCCGCCAAGGAGTCGGCGGCTGGGCAGGAGTTGACGGCTGGCAAACACTCGGCGCATTGGTTTCCTCCCGGTCAGGGCGGTCTCGACGGGAACCATGGTCCCAAGCGAATCGGCTCGGAGCAAGTCCCGCCCGTTCAGAATACAGCCTTCACCCTGCTCGCCGGACCGGCGAAACCGGCACAGACCGCACAGAACATGCGTCGAGCGGCCGGCCGGCATGGTTCGTGCCCAGTCTATCGGCAGTTCGCGCCAACCAGTGCACACGCAACAATGGGGCTGTCGATACCCTGAAAACCGGTGGGTGTCAGCGCCGGCACGCCGCCCGGATGTGGACAACAATCCCGCCCGAACCTCCGGAGACGCACCATGAACCCCGCCGACCGGGAGAACGGCCCGTGACTGACGCCGCCCTCGACACCGCGGTGATCGTGCTCAACTACCGGACCCCTGATCTGGTGGCCGACTGTCTCGCCTCGCTTGAAGGCCAGGTCCGGCCCGGCCGGGACCGCGCCATCGTGGTCGACAACAACTCGCCCGACGACTCCGCCGACCGCATCGAGCGGGCCATCCGCGACCGCGGCTGGTCCGCCTGGGCCACGCTCGTCCGCTCACCGGTCAACGGCGGGTTCGCCGCCGGCAACAACGTCGGCGTCCACGCGGCCCGCGCCCGGGTCTACGTCCTGCTCAACTCCGACACCATCGTCCGCCCGGGCGCCCTCAGCACCCTCCGGGGCTCGGTCACCGACGACGGCCCGGGCATCGTCGGCCCGCGCCTCGAATGGCCCGACGGCGAGGCCCAGGTGTCGACCTTCCGCTTCCGCACCCCCCTGACCGAACTGATCGCGACCGGCCGGCTCGGCGTGCTCGGCCGACGCATGCCCCGCCACGTCGTCGCCCGCCCGCTCGACGCCGCCTCCGACGACCTCGACTGGACCAGTTTCGCCTGCGTCGCAATCCGCGCCGACGTTTTCGACGGAGTCGGCCCGCTCGACGAGGGCTACTTCATGTACTACGAGGACATGGACTTCTGCCGCCGAGCCCGGGCCGCCGGCTTCGCGGTCGCCCACCGCCCGGAAGCCCGCGTCGTCCACCTCCGCGGCGGGACCAGCGAGGTCAAGCGCAACACCACCGCCCGCAAGCGCCGCCCGGCGTACTACTACCGCGCCCGGGCGCGATACTTCCGCGTGTGGTACGGCCAGGCCGGCCTCGTCGCGGCCAACCTGCTCTGGACGCTCGGCTGGTTGGCCGCCCTGGCCCGCGGCAAGTCCCAGGCCGTCGAGCGCGAGTGGCTGGACGTCTGGACCGGCCCCGACCCGCGCCCCGCGCCGACAACGCCGACCGCCACCGCCACGCCCGCCGGCGCCGCCACGGGAGGCGCCCATGGCTGACCGGCTCGACCGCCCGCACTTCGTCATCATCGGCGCGATGAAGTGCGCCACCACCACGCTGCACGATCAACTCGCCGCCCAGCCCGGCGTGTTCATGTCCGACCCCAAGGAGCCCAACTTCTTCTCCGACGACGACCACTGGGCCCGCGGCCTCGGCTGGTACCGAGCGCTGTTCCAGAACGCCCCGCCCGCCGCCCTCTGCGGCGAGTCCAGCACCCACTACACCAAACTCCCGATGCACCCCGACGCCGCCGAGCGCCTGCACCGCCACCTGCCCGACGCACGCCTCGTTTACGTGATGCGCGACCCGATCGACCGGCTCGTCTCGCAGTACATCCATGAATGGTCCGTCCGAGCCGTCAGCGAGCCGATCGACCAGGCCGTGCGCTCGTTCCCGCCGCTGATCGCCTATTCGAAGTACGCGATGCAACTCCGCCCGTGGCTGGACCGGTTCGGGCCGGACCGCGTGCTGCCGGTGTTCTTCGAGCGCCTGACCCGCGACCCCCAGGCCGAACTCGAACGCGTCTGGCGCTTCGTCTGGGCGGGGCGGGACGACGCGCCAGCCCGGCCGGTCTGGCGCGCGGAGGCCGGCGCCCGCAACGTCTCTGCCCAGCGCGTCCGCCGTGGCCCGGTCCTCGACCGCCTGCTCCGCGTCCGCGTGCTCCAGCACGCCCGCCGCACACTGCTGCCCGAGTCGTTGCGCGAGCGCATCAAGCGGCGTTGGCGCATGGAGGACCGGCCGACGCTCTCCGAAACGGCCCGCGCCTGGTGCGTCGACGCGATCGACCCCGACATGGCCGAACTCGGCCGAACGCTGGGGACCCCGCTCTCGTGCGACACCTTCCGAGACGCCGTGCTCAACGCCCCGGCCCCGCCCGAGTGGGCCGCTCCGGAGGCGACCGCGTGAACGCCGATCCGGTCCAGTTCGGCGTCGTCGCCATCGGGCGCAACGAGGGCGAACGCCTGCGCCGCTGCCTGCGCTCGGCCGTCGCCAACACCGACCGCGTCGTCTACGTCGACTCCGGCTCGACCGACGACTCGGTCGCCTTCGCCGAATCCCTCGGCGTGACTGTCGTCAACCTCGACACCGCCACCCCCTTCACCGCTGCCCGCGCCCGCAACGAGGGCATCGCCCGCCTGACCGAGCGCTGGCCCGCCACGGCGTTCATCCAGGTCGTCGACGGTGACTGCGAGTTCGCCGAAGGCTGGTTCGACGCCGCCCTGACGGCAATCGACGCGAAGCCCCGCTGCGCCGTCGTCTGCGGCCGGCGTCGCGAGCGTGACCCGGACGCCTCCATCTACAACCGCCTCATCGACCTGGAATGGGACACGCCCGTCGGCCCCGCCCGCTCCTGCGGCGGCGACGCCCTCTTCCGACGCGAAGCCCTCGAAGCGGTGGGGGGCTACCGCGCCACGCTCATCGCCGGCGAGGAGCCCGAACTCTGCGTCCGCCTCCGCGCCGCCGGCTGGACGGTCGAACGCATCGGCCACGAGATGACGCTGCACGACGCAGCGCTGACCCGCTTTGCCCAGTTCTGGAAGCGCGCCAAACGCGCCGGCCACGCCTACGCCGAAGGGGCCGCCCTCCACGGACGCGGCCCGGACCGCCACGGCGTCCGCCACGTCCGCTCCGCGCTCCTCTGGGGCATCGCCATCCCCCTGGCGGGCGTCGCGTTCGCGTACTGGACTTCGGGCCTCTCGGTGGTCGCAGCGGTCGGGCTGTCCTTCGCCCAGGCCTGGCGCATCCGCGCCATGGAACGCGCCCGCGGACGCACCGCACGCGACGCCGGGCTCGTCGGCGTGTTCACCATGCTCGCCAAGCCCGCCCAGGCCGCGGGCCTGCTGCGCTACTGGCGCACCCGCCTGACCGGGCGGCGGTCAACCCTCATCGAGTACAAGGGCGCCCCCGCCCCCGCCGCGGAGGGCCCGGATGTCTGAGCCACCGGTCATCCTCTACCTGTCGGGCACGCTGCCCACCCGCTCGGAGACCTTCGTCTACCGCGAGATCCTCGCACTGCGCGATCTCGGCCTGACCGTCCGCACCGCGTCCGTCCACGCCCCCGCGCATGACCTGAACGACCCCGTCCTCGACCGCATGGCCGAGGAGACCATCGCCGTCTACCCCCGAGGTGGCCTGCGCATCCTCGCCGACGCCGCGGCCGAACTCGCCAGCCGACCCCGGCGCACCCTCCGCACGATGGCCCGCTGCCTGCGCCACGCCGTCCGATCGCCGGAGGTCACGAGGTCACGCCGCCCCAAGGTGCTCTGGCAGGGCCTGGCCGCCCTCTCGCTCGCCCGTCGCGCCCGCCCGATGGGCGTCACCCACGTCCACGCCCACATGGCCCACGTCCCCACGACCATCGCCATGTACGCCGCCCACCAACTCGGCATCGGCTTCAGTTTCACCGGACACGCCAACGACCTGTTCCCAAACCGCACCCTGCTGCGCGAGAAACTGGCCGCCGCCCGCTGGGTCCACTGCATCTCCGAGTGGCACCGGCGTTTCTACCAGTCCATCGTCCCGCGACCCGACGACGACTACCCGGTCGTCCGGTGCGGCGTGGACACCGCCGCCTACCAGCCCACCCCCGCCCCGAACGCCGACACCCTCCAGGTCCTCGCCGTCGGGCGCCTGGTCGAGAAGAAGGGTTTCGACGTCCTGCTCGAGGCCCTCGCCGAGATCGCCCGGGCCGGCGGGCCGCCCATGCACGCCCGCATCGCCGGCGACGGGGAGCAGGAGGCCACCCTTCGCGCCCTCGCAGCGGACCTCCCGCCCGGCACGGTCGAGTTCCTGGGCGATACCCCCAACGAGCGGGTCCTTACCCTGATGGCCCAGGCCGACCTGTTCGTCATCCCCTGCCGGGTCACGCGCTCCGGCGACCGCGACGGCATCCCGGTCGTCCTGATGGAGGCCATGGCCCGCGGCCGCTGCGTGGTCTCCGGGGACATCGAGACGATCCGAGAACTCGTCCGCCACGACCGCACCGGCGTCATGGTGCCGCCCGGGGACCCCGCCGCCCTGGCTCGTACGCTTGTGGAACTGGCCCGGGACCGCGCAAAGATCGATGAACTCGGGCGGGCGGGGCGTCGGCTGGTCGAGCAGGAGTTTGACCAGAGGGTCAACGCCCGCAGGATCATCGAGACGATGAAGCGTTGCGGACTCAGCGTCCCCGATTCGGGAAGGGCAGGGTGATGACCGAGCAGGCCCAGGCGGTTCCGGTGCTCGACGCGACGGCGTCGGGACGCCGCTACGCCGTCATCACCCCCTGCCGCAACGAGGCCGAGTTCCTCCCCGTCACCATCGAGACCATGCTCGCCCAGTCCGTCCTCCCGGCCGTCTGGGTCATCGTCGACGACGGCTCCACCGACGGCACCACCGACATCATCAAGGCCGCCGCCGCACAGCACCCGTGGATCCGCCTGGTCCAGCGCAAGGACCGCGGCGCCCGCGCCGTCGGTGGGGGCGTCGTCGAGGCTTTCAACGACGGCCTGGCCGCCATCAACCTCGACGACTACGACTACCTCTGCAAACTCGACGCCGACCTCGGCCTGCCCCCCACATACTTCGAAACCCTCATCGAGAAGATGGAGGCCGAACCCCTCCAGGGCAACCTCTCCGGCAAGACCTACATCCCCGTCGGACGCAACCGCTGGGTCTCCGAACGCATGGGCGACGAGAACGCCATCGGCGCCTCCAAGTTCTACCGCGTCGCCTGCTTCCGCGACATCGGCGGCTTCGTCCCCCGCCCCAGTTGGGACGGCATCGACGGCCACCGCTGCCGCATGCTCGGCTGGATCGCAGGCTCCGTCGACGAGGAGCCCCTGCGCCTCAAGCACTACCGGCCCCAGGGCTCCAGCCAGGTCAGCGTCTGGACAGGACGCAAGCGGTGGGGGCGCGGCAAGTACTTCATGGGCTCCTCGCTGCTCTACGTCACCGCCGTCGCCGCCTACCGCATGGCCGAGCGCCCCTTCGTCCTCGGCGGCGTCGGCATCCTCGTCGGCTACCTACAGGCGTGGATCGGACGCGAGGAACGCTACGGCGACCACGCCTACCTGCGACACTTCCGTCGCTACGAGTTTCAGTCGCTCATCCGCGGCAAACGCCGCACCATGCACCGCTACAACGAACGCATCCGCGCCAAGGCACGGCGCGAGAACGACCCGCGCCTCGCCACCCGGGGGGCGCCCGCATGACCCCGCCGAACGCCCCGCGCCCGCCCCGGGTTCTCGCGGTGTCCTCCGGCGGGGGCCACTGGGTCGAACTCTTGCGACTGGCCCCGGCCTTCGAGGGCGCCGACCTCGCCTTCGTCACCGTCGTCCCCGACTACCGCGAGCAGGCCGCCGCCTTCCCCGGCAGCCGTTTCTACACCGTCGTTGACGTGACCCGCTGGAACAAGCTCAAGTGGGTGCTCTGCGCGGTGCAACTCCTGCCCGTCCTGCTCCGCGAGCGTCCGGACGTCATCGTCGCGACCGGCGCCCTGCCCGCCTACTTCGCCTGCCGCATCGGCCGTCTGCTCGGCGCCAAGGTCGTCTGGGTCGACTCGATCGCCAACGTCGAGGAACTCTCGCGCTCGGGCCAACTGATCGGCCCCCACGCGGACCTGTGGCTGACGCAATGGCCCCACCTGGCCAGCGCCGACGGGCCGGGCTGCCGGGGGGCAGTGCTGTGATCTTCGTCACCGTCGGCCACCAGATGCCCTTCGACCGGCTCGTCCGGGCCGTCGACGCCTGGGCGGGCGACCGCTCCGCCGAGGTCTTCGCTCAGATCGGCCAGGCCTCGTACCTGCCCAGGCACCTCGAGTGGGCGCGCACGCTCTCGCAGGCCGAGTTCGCCCGGCGCGTCGCCGAGGCCTCCGCCATCGTCGCCCACGCCGGCACCGGCTCGATCATCGCCGCCCTCGAGGCCGGCAAGCCCATCGTGGTCATGCCACGCCTCGCCCGCCTCCGGGAGACCCGCAACGACCACCAGGTCGCCACCGCCCGCCGCTTCGAGGCCCTCGGCCGCGTCCGCGTCGCCGAGGACGAGCGCGCCCTGCCCGACCAACTCGACCGCATCGGCACGCTCCGCCCCGCCGAGCGCATCGCCCAGCACGCCGCGCCGGAACTGATCGCCGAACTCCGCCGCTTCATCTTCGCCCACGCCGACCCCATGCACACCCCGGCCCACGCGCCGTCCCAGGAACCCACCCCATGACGCAGACCTCCACGACCCGCGCCGCCGAACTCCACGACCGCATCGACAGCAAGACCGCCCTGGTCGGCATCGTCGGCCTCGGCTACGTCGGCCTGCCCCTCGCCGACGCCCTCCACACCGGCGGCCTCCGCGTCCTGGGCTTCGACGTCGACGATTCCAAGATCCACCAGCTCGAACGCGGCGAGAACTACCTCAAGCACCTCGGCGCCGACATGACCGAGCGCCTCGCCGCCTCCGGCCGCTTCGAGGCAACCGCCGCCTTCGACCGCCTCGACGAGCCCGACGTCATCCTCGTCTGCGTCCCCACGCCCGTCGGCCCGCACCTCGAGCCCGACCTGACCTACGTCCTCAACACCGCCCGCGCGATCGGCGCCCGCCTGCGCCCCGGCCAACTCGTCGTGCTCGAGTCCACCACCTACCCCGGCACCACCCGCGACGAGTTCGTACCCGCCATGCTCAAGGCCGCCGAAGAGGCCGGACGCGGCCACCTCGAACTCGGCAAGGACGTCTTCGCCGCCTTCTCCCCCGAACGCGAAGACCCCGGACGAAAGACCCACAACACCACCAGCATCCCCAAACTCGTCGGCGGCATCGACGAGGAGTCCACCAGACTCGCCTGCGCCCTCTACGCCCACGGCGTCACCCACGTCGTCCCCGTCTCCTCCGCCCAGGTCGCCGAGGCCGCCAAGATCCTCGAGAACGTCTTCCGCGCCGTCAACATCGCGATGGTCAACGAACTCAAGATGGTCTTCGACACCATGGGCATCGACGTCTGGGAGGTCATCCAGGCCGCGTCCACCAAGCCCTTCGGCTTCATGCCCTTCTACCCCGGCCCCGGCCTCGGCGGGCACTGCATCCCCATCGACCCCTTCTACCTCACCTGGAAGGCCCGCGAGCACGGGCGCGTCACCCGCTTCATCGAACTCGCCGGCGAGATCAACCGCCACATGCCCGAGTGGGTCGTCGAGAAGACCGCCGCCGCCCTCAACCAGGACCGCAAGTCCGTCAACGGCTCGCGCATCGTCATCGTCGGCCTCGCCTACAAGCCCAACGTGGACGACACCCGCGAAACCCCCGCCGCCGAGATCATCGACCTGCTCACGCGACGCGGCGCCGAGGTCGCGTACCACGACCCCCTTGTTCCGGTGTTCCCCCACATGCGCGAGTACCGCTTCGAGATGAAGTCGGTCCCCTTGGACCAGTCCACGCTGCAAAACGCCGATTGTGTCCTCATCGTCACCGACCACGACGCGGTCGACTTCAACGCCATCGCCGCCCACCCCGGGCTCGTGGTGGACACACGCAACGCCATGGCACGGGCCACCGTCCCCGTCGCCGCGCGCGTCGTCAAGGCCTGATCCGCCCGCCAAGGGCAGGGAATCGCATGACCGGGGGCAGCCAGCAGATCGACCAACGCCGCGCCGAACCAACCGGCCCGGCGACCGATCCGCACCGCCTCCCCGCCCACGCCGTCTTCGAACGCGTCGCCCGCGCGCACCCGGACCGCACCGCCACCGTCTGCGGCCGCGACCGCGTCACCTACGCCCACCTCAACACCTGGGCCAACGCCATCGCCGCCGCCCTCATCGACGCCGGCCTGCGCCCCGAGGAGCCCGTCGCCCTCGCGGTGCCCAAGTCGGCCGCCCAGATCGCCGGCGTCCTCGGCATCCTCAAGGCGGGCGGCGCCTACGTCCCGGTCGTCGCCAACCAGCCCACCGACCGCCTCCGCGCCATCATCGCCGACGTCGCCTGCCGCTTCGCCGTCGCCGACCCCGCCTACCTGCCCGAAGTCACCGACGCCGTCCCGCACCGCCTGGACCCCGCCGACTTCCGCGGCCGTTCCGCCCCCAACCCCGACCGCCCCGTCGCCCCGGACGACCTCGCCTACGTCATCTACACCTCCGGCTCCACCGGCGCTCCCAAGGGCGCCATGATCGAGCACGCCGGCATCGTCCGGCTCGTGCACGACCAGGACTACATGCCCTTCGGCCCCGACCTGCACTTCCTCTACGGCGGGCCGCTCTCCTTCGACCTCTCCACCATCGAACTCTTCACCCCCCTCCTCCACGGCGCCAAACTGCTCATCTCGCCCGACGACGTCCTTACGCCCGAGGTCGTCCGCCACTTCGCCGAGCGCGAGGGCGTCGGCGCCGTCTTCATCTCCTTCAGCCTCCTCCGGGCCCTCTTCGACGCAGACCCCGGCGCGTTCGAACGCATCCCCGTCATCGGCACCGGCGGCGAGCCCGTCGACGCACGCTTCATCCGCACGCTCCAGCAACGCCTGCCCGACTCACGCTTCTTCGCCGCCTACGGCCCCACCGAGTGCACCGCGCTCACCACCACCTACCCCATCCCCGACCCGTGCCCCCTCGACCCGCCGATCGTGCCCATCGGCAAGCCCCTCAACCGGATGCACACGCGCATTGTCGGCCCAGACGGTGCACCCGTGCCTTCCGGCCAGCCCGGCGAACTGCTCATCGGCGGCGTCGGCATCGCCCGCGGCTACCTCAACGACCACGACCTCACCCGCGCCAAGTTCACCCCCGACCCCGACAACCCCGGCCAACGCCTCTACCGCTCCGGCGACCTCGTCGTCGAACTGCCCGACGGCAACATCGGCTACCTCGGGCGCATCGACGACCAGGTCAAGGTCCGCGGCCAGCGCATCGAACTCGGCGAGATCGACGCCGTCCTCGCCGCCGACCCGCACGTCCGCGCCGCCGCAAGCGTCGTGATCGGCTCCGGCGACGCCGCCCGCATCGCCAGTTGCGTGGTGCCCGCCGACCCGAACGCCTTCGACCCCGACGCCCTCGCCCGGCGCGTCGCCGCCCGGCTCACCAGCGCGATGATGCCCTCGCCCATCGTGCCCGTCCCCGCCATACCGATCAACCGCAACGGCAAGGCCGACCGCGACCGCGTCCGCCAGGCCGTCCGCGCACACGAGCAGCGCCCGGCCGCAGCCGCCGCCACGAGCAATGACCCCACCCTGCGCCGACTCCTCGACCTCTGCGCGGGCGTCCTCGGCGAGCCCGTCACCGACGCGGGCCGCTCATTCGTCGCCCTTGGCGGCAACTCGCTCCGCGCCATGGTCCTCCGCATGCGCATCCGCGACGCCCTCGGTGCGGACCTGCCCGTCCCCCGCATCCTCACCGCGCCCACCCTGGCCGACCTCGCCGCCGACGTGGCCGCCGCCGCCCGCGCACGCCCCGGCCCGGAGCAGCGCCTCCCCCCCGGCCCCGTCCCGATGTCGCCTGCCCAGGCCCGCCTGTGGACGCTCCAGCAGTTCGACCCCGACAACGCCGCCTACAACGTCGCCCTGACCTTCAGATTCCGCAGCCCACCCGACCTGCCCGCCCTCCGCGCGGCGTGGGCGGACCTGCACCGCCGCCACGCCGCCCTGCGCACCCGCTTCCTCCCCGGCGACGACGCCCCCCGCGCGGAACTGCTCGAAACCGCCGAGCCGGTCCTCGTCGAGACCGTCAACCTCGGCGATGACCCGCCCCGCGTCCGCGCCGAACTCCGCCGGCCGTTCCGCCTCGACCAGGCCCCCCTCGCCCGCCTGGTGATCTCCCGCGACGCCGACGCCTGGAGCGGACTGCTCGTGATGCACCACGCCGTCTCCGACGCCTGGTCGCTGGAGGTCATGCTCCGCGACCTCTTCGCCCTCGCCGCCGACCAGGCCGACCGCCTGCCGCCCGTCCCCCTGGGTCAGCCCGAGCACGCCGCCCGTTGCGCCCGCGTCGCCGCGGACCCCGACACCGAAGCCGCCGCCCGACGCGCCGCCGAGCAGTTCGCCGGCCGCCCCCCGACCCACGCCCGCTTCGCCGACCCCGATGCCCACGCCACCGCCGAATCCGTCTCAACGCACGCCGACCTGCCGGCCGATCTCGTCGCGCGCATCGAACGACTCGCCGCCGACCACCGCGCCAGCGCCCACGCCGTGCTCCTCGCCGCCGCCGGCGCATGGTCGGCCCCGTTCTGCGGGGTCGACGAGCCGGCAATCGGCCTGGCCGTCTCCACCCGCGACGACGGCCCATTCGCCGACTCGGTCGGCTTCTTCGTCGAGACCGTCCCCGTCCTCCTCCCCGCCGCCCCGCGCTGGACCGAGTCAGTCGCCCAGGTCGCCGCCCGCGTCCGAGCCGCGCACGAGCGTCGCGCCGTGCCCTTCGAGTTGATCGCCCGGCACGCCGGCGCGCGCACCACCCCGGGCCGCACCCCGATCACCGAGGTCTTCTTCAACCTCATCGACCGCGCCCCCCTCGACCACCTCGGCCCCCTGCTCGACGCCGCGCAGCCCGAGTTCGTCGAAGCCGACAGCGGCCTGGCCCGCTTCGACCTGGTCGTCACCGTCTACCGCGCCCCGGACGCCTGGCGCGTGGTCGTCACCGCGCGCGACGTGCCCTGGGACGCCGGACCCACGCCCGACGCCGCGTCCCTCCTCGCCTTCATCGAGTCCGGCCTGGCCGGCCGACCCGCCGACACGATGCCCCGCGTGCGCCCCACGACACCCCCCGGCCCGCGCGACGACCCCGCACCCGAGCCCGACGCCGACCACCACGTCGGTGTGATCCTCGCGGTCTTCCGCGAAGTCCTCGACGACCCCGCCTTCGGGCCGCACGACAGTTTCTTCGACCGCGGCGGCAACTCCCTGCAAGCCGTCCGCGCCTTCGCCCGCATCCACGAACGCCTCGGCACGAAGGTCCCGACCAGCGCCATCTTCCGGGCCCAGACCCCCGCCGAACTCGCCGCGATCTTCCGGCGCGACACGGCGGACGCGCCGCCCCCCGGCCTCGTGCGCATGAACGACGCCGCCGACGCCCGACCGCTCTACCTGGTCCCCGGCATCCAGGGCCACGTCGTCAGTTTCGCCCCCCTCGCCCAGCGCCTCGCGTCGTCCCGCCCGTGCCTCGGGTTCGAGTTCCCCGGCATCGACGACGACCGAGAGCCCGCCCGCTCCATCCCCGACCTCGCCCAGCGCTTCATCGCCCAACTCGCCCTCAAGCCCGGCGACCCCGCGCCCGACCTCGTCGGTTACAGTTTCGGCGGCGTCGTCGCCTTCGAAATGGCCTGCCAACTCCAGCAAGCCGGCCACGCCCCCGGCCTGCTCGTCCTCCTCGACAGCTACCGCCCCGGCTCCTACCCCATGCGCAACCGCTTCGAGCGCATGCTCATCCACGCCCGTACCATCGCCGCCCTCCCCCGCGCCGACCGCCGCCTCTACCTCACCCGCAAACTCCGCGCCCTCCGCGCCCGCCTCGGCCTCGGCCCCGACCCCGCACCGCGCACCCCCGCCGCCCGCAACGCCTCCGCCCGCACCCACGAGCAGGGCGCCGTCTACGCACACAACCGCGCCGCCCTCGACGCCTACCAAGCCCCCTGCGTCTACCGCGGCCCCGCCCTCGTCGTCCGCGGCCGACGCCCCCACTGGATGAAGTTCCACCACGACGACGGCGCCAACGGCTGGCGCGCCGTCCTCGCCGGGCCCGTCCGCATCACCGACGTCGACGCCGACCACAGCCACCTGCTCCGCGCCCAGTTCGCCGACGAGATCGCCGCGCAGATCCAGCCCCCCGGCTGACCCGCCGCCCCGACCCGACCGGCCCCGGTCAAGCCGCCTCGACCCGCTCGACCCGCGGCTCCGCGCACCCGTCCTCACCCGCGTCGACCGGCCCGCCGCCGATCAGCCGGCTCGCCGCCAGACTGGCCAGCCCCCCGGCCCCGATCACCGCCGCCATCGGCAACGCCGAGCCGGTGTGCACCGCGCTGACCAGCATCCCGCCGCACGCGCTCAGACTGAACTGCAGGAACCCCAGCACCGCCGACGCGTTGCCCGCCTCGCGCCCGTGCGCCGCCAGCGCCAGCGCCGTCGCCGTCGGCAGGACGAACCCCATGCTCGTCACGAACACGAAGATCGGGACCAGCACGCCCGCGAACCCGCCGACGCCCAGCGATACCGTCACCAGCAGCGCCGACCCCGACGCCGCCGCGACCCACACCGCCACCCGCAGCGACCGACGCGGGTCGGCCCGCCGCAGGATCCGCGCGTTCACCTGAGACGCCGCGATGAACCCCGCCGCGTTGGCCCCGAAGTACAGCCCGAACCGCTCCGGGCGCACCCCGAACTGCTCGATGAACACGCCCGGCGAGCCCGACACGTACGCGAACATGCCCATCATCAGGAACCCGCCCGTCAGGGTCGCCGCGACGAACTGCCGGTCCCGCAGCAGGCGCAGGTACGACCGCCCGATCACCCCCAGCCCGTGCCGCACGCGACGGTGGGGGGGATGGCTCTCCTTGAACAGCCCCGTCACCCCCAGGCACGCGACCCCCGCCCCCGCCTGGAACCAGAAGATCGCCCGCCACCCCGCGTGCTCCGCCATCCACCCGCCCAGCAGCGGCGCCAGGATCGGCGTCACCCCCATCACCAGGATCAAGGACGAGAACACCCGCGCCGATTCCCGCGGCCCGAACAGATCGCGCACCACCGCCCGAGCCACCACCATCAACGCGCACCCGCCCAGCGCCTGGCAGAACCGCACCGCGATCAGCATCTCCACGCCCGTCGCCAACGCGCACCCCACCGACGCCAGCGTGAACACCCCCAACCCCAGATACAGCGGCGTCTTCCGACCCAGCCGGTCCGAAATCGGCCCGTACAGCAACTGCCCGAACGCCAGCCCCACGAAGTACACCGCCAGCGTCCGCTCCACCAGCCCCAAGGGCACCCCAAGGTCCGACGCCACCCGCGGGAAACTCGGCAAATACATGTCGATCGCCAACGGCCCGATCGCGCACAACGCCCCCAGAAACAGGATCAACCCCAGCCGCGACATCCCCGGCCCCGCCCCGTCAGCCGGAACTTCCGCAACACCCGCCACCACCGCCCCGCCCGTGTCCAGGCGACAGGGCTCTTCACAAGTCACCGCCAATCGCAACCTCGTCTTTCTCGTCCCCACGCCCCGCCAGCCGGCGGACCCGGTCAGGACCCAACATGCCGCCCCCTCATTCCATTCCGGCCCGCGGCCGAGCACGCCAGGGCCGAACCACCCAAACCTGAACCCGCACCGCTCGCGCCCGCGCATGAAAAAAGCCCCCAGAGGGGGCCAAAGCGCGGGCGGAAGGATTCGAACCCTCAACCTCCTGATCCGTAGTCAGGTGCTCTATCCAGTTGAGCTACGCCCGCTCGGGCTTTGTGGCCACTACGGTACGCAGGCCCCCGCACCCTGGCAAGCACGCCACGCAGGATCATTGCCACGCCCTGCGGCGTCCAACCGGCCCTTCGGCCCCCGGGCCGATGGCCGCTGCCCCGGCCCCGCCGCCCTCTTGGACCGGCACACGCCGCCCACTCCGCGCCCCGCCGGGCTTGATTTGACGCGCCGCAAGGCAAGAATCCTCCCCGCGGACCATCCGCCCCCCTTTTCCCCGGCGGCAAGTCCGCACCACCGAACGACTTCCGGGCCCAGCCCGGACCGAACTTCAAGGAACGCAGGCACCATGGCTCACTCGAACTCGGCGAAGAAGCGCGTCCGTCAGAACATCAAGCGCCGCGCCCTCAACCGCTGGCGCATGCGCACCATGCGCCAGGCGCTCAAGAACTTCGCCGACAAGGTCGCCAACGGCTCCAACGAGGACGCCGTCGCCGCGTGCCGCGAGGCCGCCGCCATCGTCGACCGCTCCGCGCAGAAGGGCGTCATCCACCGCAACCAGGCCGCCCGCCGCAAGAGCCGCATGAACGCCCGCCTCAAGGCCAAGGTCGCCGGCTGATCCGGCCGGTCAGGCCGACCCGCCCGACCCCAGGTTGACAACCACCGACCCGGCCGCGACCATCGGCCGGGTTTTTCAATCCGCCTTCGACCGCACGGCCGCATGTCCACGCCCAAGCACGAGCCCGGTCTCCACCCCGCCCGGCCCGGCCCGGTGCACCGTGGCTACTTCTGGCTCTCGGCCCGCCCGCTCCACATGCTCGTCTTCCTCGCCCCGGTCATCATCGCCGCCGAGATCGGCGCGCTCGGCCTGGGCGGCCAGGGCATCGGCGCCCAACTCGCCGCCCACAGGATGCTCGTCCGCTTCTTCGACCTCTTCGGCCTGCTCGGCCTGCACCTGCCCGCCCTGGCCCTGGTCGTCACCCTCCTGGTCCAGCACCTGCTCTCCAAGGACCGCTGGCGCATCGAGCCCATCGTCCCCGCCGCCATGGTTGTCGAGGCCGCCTTCCTCACCGGGCCCCTGCTCATCCTCGTCCTGCTGCTCCAGCCCGCCACCGCCGCCGCCGCGGGCGTGGCCGGCGGCGTCGGCCCGCTGCCGCCCAAGTCCGGCATCCTCCTCGCCCTGGGCGCGGGCCTCTACGAGGAGACCCTCTTCCGCCTCGTCCTCATCACCGCCGTCCACTTCGTCGCCGCCGACCTGCTCCGCGTGCCCAACCGGCCCGCCGCCCTCCTGGCGATCCTCGTCTCCGCCGTCCTCTTCGCCCTGCACCACGACACCGCCCTGCCGGCCGCCCTCGGCGGCGGCACCGACTGGCGCCTCTTCTCCTTCTACCTCGCCGCCGGCGTCTACTTCGGCGTCCTCTTCATCTGGCGCGGCCTGGGCATCGCCGTCGGCGTCCACGCCTGCTACGACCTGCTCGTCCTGGTCATCATGCCCGGCTTCGCCGCCGCCTGACCGCCGGCCACGGCGCAAACGCCGCCCCGGGGACCCGCCCGGTTGACCCTCCCGCTGTTGCGGGTACGATTCCCTCCTGTCCGTTGGACCAATCGGCCCCATCGTCTAGTCTGGTCCAGGACGTCAGGTTCTCATCCTGAAAACACGGGTTCGAATCCCGTTGGGGTCACTGAAAACCCGCCGAGCGATCGGCGGGTTTTTTATGGGCCGCGCCCGCTGAGGAATCGCCCCCACGGACCGATAGCCCGGCCCCCCGGCCCGCCCCCCCCCGGCCCCCGGGCGACCCCCCCCAGCCCGGGGGGGAAGCCCCCCCGGGGGCCGCCCACGCCCCC
>CAZFSO010000004.1:0-18184 GCA_964522095.1 uncultured Phycisphaeraceae bacterium
GGAAATGTCGTTCGTGTTCGTTTCGTCGCCCCAGATGACCGGCGGAACCAGGACGTCCGGGTCGAGCGGGCGGAGACCGGCGAAGTACAGATAACTGATGTTGTACGAGATCACGTCCTGCTCGCGGGCGGGCGGCTCGGGGATCTTGCTGACCCCTTGCAGGTACCGGTGCCCCTCGGACGCCTGGGTTCCGTAGTAGCGATCTTCCTTGTCCCTCGGGCACGTGAGCACCTCGAAGGCTTCGAGGTAGCCGCGCATCACCGGAGTGTCTTCGCCGTTCACATACGCGCCGACACCGCCGACCGGCCCACCGATATAGCCTCGATCGCCGACGGGGGCGCCGGACCCTGACCATTCGGCATCGCCAACCTGGAACAGGCTGAAAAAGCCGGCGACACCGCCCGCGTACTGCTGCTTCGCCATGACTTCCTTGCGGCTCAGCGGGGCTTGACCGGTTCCTGGGTCCGCCGGAATCACCGGGAACCAATCCTTGTAATCGTGCCCGTACATCAGCATCGCCTGCCCGATGGATCGGTTGTTCGCCTGGCAGCGGAGGTCCTGGGCGGTGAGGCGCGCCCGGCCGATCGCCGGCAGCAGGATGCCGATCAGCAGCGCGATGATCGCGATGACGACCAGCAGTTCGATGAGCGTAAACGCCCCTTCGCGTCGGCGGGTGCGGTACTCTTGCGGCATGGGTCCCTCATCCGCCGGGCTTCCGGCATCGCAGCGGCCGCCGCGGCGGCCTGTCCCTCGATCGCGAGTCTAACGGAACACCATGCCCAAGGTCAATCGAATGTGCTTTCGTGCGGGTTTCGTGGCGATGGTTGCGGGCGTGGCCGGGGTCTGGACGGGCACGGCCCTGGCGGGCCAGCCGGACGGAGCCGTGCAAACGGAAGTCCGTCTGGTCAGCGTGCGCCCGGGCCTGATCGAGGTGAGCCTGCCGGCCGAGGCGGGGGAGCCGGACACGCTGCAACTCCGCGTGCCGGGGCGGGGCCAGCCCGGGCGGCGGGCGCCGTTCCGGCCCGATCCGGCCGATCCGGACCGGCTAATCGCGCGGCTCAGTTCGCCCACGCCGCTGCTGCCGGGGCGGACGCTGCGTCTGGAGGTCCGGGCCCTCGATGAGACCGGCCGGTGGGCGCCGTCCGGGCGACCGATGTTCGTGCGCGGGGGGACGCCGAGCGACCACGGCGTGCCGGACTGGGCCAAGGGCGTCGTGTGGTATCAGGTCTTTCCCGAGCGTTTCCGCAACGGGAATCCGGACAACGACCCGTACGCGTGGGACCGCACGGTGGTGGGCTGGGACCGGTCGCCGGAGGCGGTGAGCGGGGAGGAGATCGAGATGCAGTGGAACCGGCGGCTGGTCGAGCCGCGGTTCTTCTCGGCGGATCCGACGCGGTGGTGGGGGGCCGCGGGGCAGGTGGTCTTCCAGCGCCGGTACGGGGGCGACCTGCAGGGCGTCGTCGAGCGTCTGGACCACATCGCGGGCCTGGGCGTGACGGGGCTGTACCTCTGCCCGGTGTTCGAGGCCCGGTCGCTGCACAAGTACGAGGCGTCGGACCACCGGCACGTGGACCCGACGCTGGGGCACCCGGGCACGCCCGGCCCGGTGGACCGGTCGGCCGAGGACCCCTCGGACGAGACGACCTGGGCGTGGGAGCCGGCCGACCGGTACCTGGTCGAGACGCTGCTGCCCGAGGCGCGCCGGCGCGGGATGCGGGTGATCCTCGACGGGGTGTGGAACCACGTGGGGCGTGACCATTTCGCCTTCCGCGACGTGCTCGAGAACGGGCGGGACTCGGCGTACGCCGACTGGTTCAAGGTCGAGTTCGACGACGAGGGGCGCGTGCTGCGGTACGAGGCCTGGGACCGGCCCAACGGCGCGCTGCCCGAGTTCCGCCAGACGCCCGAGGGCGACCTGGCGCCGGGCCCGAAGGCTCACGTGTTCGCCGTCACGCGCCGGTGGATGGACCCCAACGGGGACGGCGACCCCTCGGACGGCGTCGACGGCTGGCGTCTGGACGTCGCCCCGGACATCGGAATGGCCTTCTGGCGGTCGTGGCGTGAGTTCGTGCGGTCCATCAACCCGGACGCGCTGCTGGTCGGCGAGATCTGGACGGACGCGGCCCGCTGGTTCGAAGGGGAGGCGTTCGACGCGCAGATGAACTACCCGCTGGCCTACGCGGTGGCGGACTGGCTCTCGATCGGTCAGGCGGAGACGGACGCGGCGCGGTTCGCCGAGCGGGTCAACAAGGTGCTGCACCATCACCCGGCGCACACCCTGGCGCAGATGAACCTGATCGCCTCGCACGACACGGAGCGGGGGGCGTCGCTGATGCACAACCGCACGGAGCGGGGGTTCGACAACGGGGCGAAGCCGTGGGCGCCGGGGTCGGGGTACGACGCGGGGCCGGTGGACGACGAGGCCCGCCGACGGATGCTCACGGCCTACGCCCTGCTGACGGCGTTGCCGGGCTCGGCGATGGTGTACAACGGCGACGAGTTCGCCATGGCGGGCGCGGACGATCCGGACAACCGGCGCCCCATCCCGTGGGACGAGGCGGAGGATGGGGCGATGGGGGCGTTCCGCGACGCGGTCGGCGCGGTGCTGGGCCTGCGGACGCACCCCGAAGTGGGCAGCACGCTGCGCTACGGGTCGTCTGAGGTGGTCCCGGGCCCGGGCGACGGCGTGGTGGTGCGCCGGTGGATCGACAGCGGGATGGTGGAGGTTGCGGTCGCGCGGACCGGGGAGGCGTCGTTTCTGCAACCCCTGCCCGGGTGGGAGGTTGCGGGCGAGGTGGAGATCCCGGGCGCTGAGGCGGTGCTGAGGGGGACGGCGGGGGCGGTGCGGCTGCGCCTGCTGGAACGGGTCTGGGACCGGTAATCTCCGGCCCGGTCGGGCCCGCCGAGGGGATTCGCCCGGTTTGTGCTGGCGTTCGGGGGCCGATTCGCTATCCTGAGCGGATTCGCCGTCCCCGTGCGCGGGACGGCCCGGAGCGAGCGTGCGCGGCGGGTCCGCCGCGATCTGACGAGGGAGATGACATGAAGATCAGCGAGTTGGTGTGCGCGGCGGGTCTGGTCGTGGCGGCCGGGGCGGCGGGGGCGCAGCCCACGGTCGACGGCGTGTTCAACCCGGCCACCGAGGGGTCGTTCTACAGCGACATCCTTTGGACGAACAACGTGCCCACGGGCTTCGGCGACAACCAGGCCGGTGACTTTACCGGCGGCAACTTCGGCAACCCTGAGGCGGTGTCGACGGGGGTCGAGATCCGCGTGCCGCTGGCGGCGCTGGGCTTGACGGGCGGGGAGACCGTCCGCATCGCGGGCTGGGTCGCGTCGGGCGACCGGACCTTCAAGTCCAACCAGATCATCGGCCAGTTGCCGGTCGACACGCACAACCTCGGCGGGCCGCAGGACTTCAACAGCGCGCCCCTGGACACGACGACCCAGCACGTGACGGTGAACCTCGGGTCGATCGCGTCGGGAACGCGGACGGTCGACGGCTCGCTCGACGGCGGGGTGGCAGGCTCTGCCTACACCCGCGTGTTCCTCCAGCAGAACTACACCGGCTTCGGCAACGAGACCGACGGCACGGTCGACGGCTCGGGACCCAACGGCGGCGGGTCGGAGATCGACGCGGTCTACATGGCCAAGGACGCGACCAACCTGTACATCTTCGTCGCGGGCAACCTCGAGACCAACGGCAACGGGCTGGACATCTACCTGGACACCGGCGCGGGCGGGTCCGGCACGCTCGGCTCGGCCGGCGGTTCGGGCGGGTTCATCCCCGGCGGGCAGGCGGGGCAGGTGTTTGATGCCGGGTTCACCGCCAACTACGTGCTGTCGGTCGACTCGTTCGACCACGACTCGGACGGCGGGACCGTCAATGTGCCCCGCGTGTTCTTCGGCAACCTGGCCGACCAGGTCCGCCTGGCGGGCAGCATCTCGGGGTACGGCGCGGGCGGCGCGGGCACGGCGACGGGCGGCGACGCCGGCGCGCCGAGCATCGCGCTGGGCGTGAACAACTCCAACACCCAGGGCGTCGAGGGCAACCCCGCATCGCCGACGCCGGTCGCGCCCGACGACGAGTGGGCCTACGGCTCGGAACTCAACAACGTCCGGGCCTACGTCGACACCGCCGACAACCGCCTCTACGTGTTCATCGGGGCGAACATGGAGGTCAACTACAACAAGATGCAGTTGTTCTTCGACGTCCGGCCGGGCGGGCAGAACACGCTGCGCGACGACAACGTGGACATCTCCTTCAACGGCCTGAACAGCAACGCGGGCGTGACCTTCGACGCGGGCTTCGAGGCCGACTACTGGCTGAACGTGAACACCGGCGTGGACGGCGGCACCGGCGACCTGCAGCGCTACGCCGACGCGGCGGTGCTGCGCACCAACGGGGCCAACTTCGACCCGTTCTTCGGCGTCATCACCGACTACGGGGCCTACCACGGCGGCTCCGTGGACTCGACCCCGCTGATCGACTTCGACGGCCCGCGACTGGACATCCAGGACGGCTCGCTGGGCAGTCTGTACACCGAGTTCGCCCCGCGCCTGACCTCGGACAATCCCATGGCGCCCATCCCCAACCTGATCGAGGCGATGCTCAACAACTCGAACGTGGGCGGCGTGACGGAGAACGCGGCGGTCGCGTCGGCGGTGCGGGCCGTGAACACGGGCGTCGAGATCTCCATTGACCTGGACGAACTGGGCTGGGACGGTCAGCAGGACATCCTGATGGCCGGCTGGATCTCCAACGCCGGGTTCGACTTCATCTCCAACCAGGTCTTCGGCGGGTTGCCGGACGGGACGGAGAACATCGGCTCGCGCGACACCGACGGCGACGGGATCAACGACCTGGACTTCAACGGCATCGCGGGCGTCCAGTTCATCAACCTCTCGCAGCCCCCGGCCCCGTCGTGCCCGGGTGATTTCAACAACAGCGGCACCGTCGACATCTTCGACCTGCTCGGCTTCATCGACGCCTACACCACCGGCAACACCGCGGCGGACTTCAACAACAGCGGCACCGTCGACATCTTCGACCTGCTGGGCTACCTGGACGCCTACAACGCCGGCTGCCCGTGAGCCCGGCTGGACGCGTTGCGTGAACGGACCGACCGCCCGGGGCCGAAGCCCGGGCGGTTGTTTTTTCGCCGGTGTATCATGGGCGCACGTCGGAGAACACAGATGCGACACCCGGTCATTCGAGCCATCGCCGTCGTCCTCGGGGTTGTCCACGGGGTGCTTGCGCCCGGCGCGTTTGCCGACACGGAGCCCGACATGGTCCAGCCGGAGTTGCTGCCGCAGGGGTTCGTGCTGGTGGTCGAGGACGCGCAGCGCCAGGCGACGCCGGATCAGCCGATCTACTTCGCGTCGAGCATCAACGGGTGGAACCCGGCGGACCCGGACTTCGTGCTCACGCCGCGGTCGGACACCCGCTGGCAGATCGTGATCGACGAGATCCCGGCGAACACGACCATCGCCTTCAAACTGACGATGGGCGGCTGGGACCGAGAGGAACTCGACGGGACCGGCCAGCCGATCGAGAACCGCAGCCTGCCCAAGGTGGACCGGTCCAGGCTGGCGCCGGGGGAGCGTCCGGTGATCGAGGTCCGCGTGCCGGAGTTCCGCACGCCGGTGGCGCTCGCCGAGGCGGTGCGCGAGTCCGGGCCGTACCGGACGCTGCGGGTCACCGGCGACGTGCGCCGCCTGCAGGTCCGGGGCGGGGGCCAGGGGGCCGAGGCGCTGACGCGCGACCTGCTTGTCTGGCTGCCGCCGGGCTATTCCGATCCGGAGAACGAGGGGCGGACCTACCCGGTGCTGTACCTGATGGACGGGCAGAACGTGTTCGAGGCCGTCCCGGGCCTGCCGGGGGAGTGGGAGGCCGACGAGACCGCCCAGCGTCTGATCGAGGCGGGCGAGGTCGAGCCGGTGATCATCGTGGGCGTGCCGCACGCGGGCGAGCACCGGCTGAGCGAGTACCTGCCGTTCGGGTCGATCCAGCGGCAGCCGGGCGACGGTGCGGCGTTCGTGGCCTGGATGCGGTCGGAGGTCATGCCGCGGGTCGAGCGGGCGTTCCGCGTGCGGGGCGGGCCGGAGAGCACCGCCATCGGCGGGGCGTCGCTGGGCGGCGCGATCGCGCTGTACGCCTCGACGAGCCACCCGGACGTGTTCGGCAAGGCGCTGGTCGAGTCGCTGCCGCTGCTGGCCGACGACGGCGTGGCGGCGCGGGCCTACCTGGACTCAATCGAAGGGTGGCCCGGGCGCCTGGCCATCGGCATGGGCGGGCGTGAGGTCAGCAACCACGAGCGCGACACCGAGCGGAACGCGATGTACCGCGCGTGGGCCGAGGAACTCGCCGAACGGGCGTCGGCGGCCGGGCTGGGGGGCGAGCGGCTGCTGGTGCGGATCGACCCCGAGGCGAACCACAACGAGCCGGCCTGGGCCGCACGGTTCCCGGACGCGCTGCGGTTCCTGTTCCCCGCCGAGTGAATCAGCCGGGGTAGGCGATCGCGCGGCCCTCGGCGGCGCTGCGCCGCTCGGCCTCGATCAGGCGGGTCACGGCCAGGGCGTCGTCCAGGCTCGGCAGGCCGGAGGCGTCGGCGGTGACGACCGCGTTGACCATGGCCCGGGCCTGCGCGTCGTAGCCGGTGTGGGCCGGCAGGGGGACCGGGCGTGGCCCGTCGGACGTGTGGAGCGTCATGGCGGGGTCGCGGGACGAGTCGAAGGCAGCGACCGCCCGCTCGAACTCGACGGTGAAGCCCATGCGGAAGGGGAAGCCGGCGCTCAGCCAGCCGCCTTCGGTCGCGACCGCCGGGCCGCCCGGGTAGCGCATGTGGGTGGAGACGTGGCGTGCGTCGCCGACGGAGTGGACGGATTCTGGCGGGCCGAACAGCCAGAGGGCCAGGTCGGCGTCGTGGACGTGCAGGTCGAAGATGGCCCCGCCGCAGCGGTCGGGGTCGGCGTAGAAGTCGGCCCACGCCGGGGCCGAGCCGAGGCGTTCGAAGCGCGCGTGACGGACGGACCCGTGCTCGCCGGATGCGACGAGGCGTTTGAGGTCGGCCCAGCCCGGCCAGTGCCGCATGCACATCGCGGGCACGCAGAGCCGGTCGGACCGGCGGGCGTGTGCGATCAGGCGCTCGACCTCGGGCGACGACAGGGCCACGGGCTTCTCGACGAGCACGTGGCGCCCGGCGTCGATGGCGCGGATGGCCAGGTCCACGTGCGAGTCGGTGTGCGTGCAGACGCTGACCAGGTCGATCGAGCCGTCGGCGAGCAGTTCGTCGGGGTCGGCGTAGCCCCGCACGGCGTCCGGGTCGAACGGCGGGTCCCGGTCGGCCGCGGCGATGTTGCCGGCGTGGGCGGCGCGCCCCGCGCGGCGTTCGGCGTTCGGGTCGCACACGGCGCGCAGCACGCAGGGGGCGCCGGTCCGGGCGGCGGCGGCGTAGGCCCGGGCGTGCGTCTGGCCCATGAAGCCCATGCCGATGATGCCGACCCCGACCGGGGCGGTCATGGCCGGCCCGCCCAGACGGCGTGCTGGCGGACCATCGCGACCGCCCGGGCCACGTCCTCGACGCGGCGGTCGCCGGCCTCGCGTTCGACGATCAGGTCCCGGTCCCGCAGGCGCTCGCCCACGACGCGGAAGAACGCCGCCCAATCGACCGCGCCCTCGCCGGCGGGGACCTCGGCGCCCCACGCGCCCGGTTCGGCGGCGGGGGTCGCGTCCTTGACGTGGAGTTGTACGACCCGCGGCGCGAGGTCGGCGAGCGCCGCCACGGGGTCGCCCATGGCGTAGAGGATCATGTTCGCGGGGTCGAAGTTCACGCCCGCGTCCGGGCGGTCGAGTTCGTCGAGGGCGTCGAGCAGGGTGGCGGCGGATTCCTGGCCGGTCTCGAAGCCGATGCGCACGCCGTGGTCGGCGAATGCGTCGACGACCTGGCGCAGGCGGTCGATCAGGGTGGCGCGTTCCGGGTCCGTGGGTTCGTGGGGGATGAACCCGGCGTGCAGCGTCACCAGCGGCAGGCCCATCCGTGCCGCGAGGGCGGCGTTCTCGCGGGCGGCTTGGAGGTTGGCCGGCCAGGTCGCGTCCGGGCGCACGCCGCCGGTGCGCCGGATCGAGTCCATCGTGGTGTAGTCCTCGCCGGCGGTGCCCATCATGCCCGAGCGCACCGTCACGCCCGCCTCGGCCAGCGCGTCGACGGTCTCGGCCTCGTCCCACCGGCCATCGCGGACGGGGTCGAGCGCGAGTTGCACGGCGTCGACGCCGCACGCGGCGAGTTGGGCGACGAGGTCGCGCGGCGACCGGGGACGCAGGGACCACGAGCACACGCCGACGCACGCCATCAGGCGGTCTCCCGCGTGGGTTGGCTGAAGGTGTCGCGCATCGGGCGGCTCCGGTGATGGGTGGACGGGAGCGGGACGGAAAGAAGGCGGCCGGGACGGTTCCCGGCGGGCAAGGATCGACTACCTTACAGGCCGGGCGCGTCGTGTCAATCGGCCCGCGGGAGCGTTGAGGATGGTCCGGCTGGGCATCGACATCGGCGGCACGAGCGTCAAGGCGGCGCTGATCGACGGCGCGGGGGCCGTCCGGACGGCGCTCAGCGCGGCGTACGCGCGTCCCGACCGCGCGACGCTGCGGGACGCGGTGTCCGACGCGGTGGCGGGCGTCGGTGGGGCCGACGCGGACGCGGTGGGGCTGTGCGTGCCCGGCCGGCGGTCGCCCGACGGCGCCCAGATCGACCTGAGCGTCAACCTGCCGGGGCTGGAGCGGTACCGGTTCGAGACGCTGCTCGCGGACGCGCTGGGCCGGGACGTCGCGTGGACGGCGATGGGCGACGCGGAGGCCGGCGTCCTCGACGCGGCCCGGGACCACCCGGGGGCCCGGCGCGTGCTCGGCCTGTCGATCGGGACCGGCGTGGGGGCGTGCCTGCTCGAGGGCGGACGGCCGCTGCGGATCGGCAGCGCCGGGATCGGGCACTTCGGCCAGATCGACGTCGGGCCGGTCCGTGCAGCGGATGAAGGCCCGGTCGGGCCGGACGGCGGGCGCAACGGGCTCGAAGCGTTCGTCGGGGCCGCCGCGCTGCGGGCGCGGTGGGGCGACGCGGCCGAGCGCCGCCTGGGCACGGTGGACGCGGGCGACCCGGTGGTCGTGGCGCTGGCCCGGGCGGTGCGCATCGGGCTGGCGATCTACGCGCCGGACCTGGTGCTGCTGCTCGGCGGGACGGCGTTGGCGCTGGCGCCCCGCGCGGGCGTGCTGGATGCGGCCATTCGTGCGGACCTGACGCGCGTGGCCCCGGAAGGCTGGCGGCTGGCGTTCGGGACGAGCCGCTTTCACGCCGCACTCGGCGCCGCGCGGGCGGCGGCGCCCGGCGCCACGGGTCAGCGGGCTCGCGGCTGAGTCAGCGGCCCGACCACCAGCCCGACCGCGCCCGCGGCCGCGCTGGCGATCGTGAGTTTCCAGACGAAGGCCATGTCCAGCACGCCGAGCAGGAAGGGTCGGCCCGCGTCGGGGTTGATGGCGAGCTCGGCCGCGAAGGTCTCCCGCATGGCCGGCAGGTCGACGAGGGGGTCCCAGACGATCACCTGCATGGACAGGACCAGCACGAAGCCCGTCACGAGCGTGGCGATCACGCCCGTGGTGCTGCCGCGCCGGGTCAGCAGGGCGATGAGGAAGACGGGGACCATGCCCGCGTAGGCGAAGGTCATGACGGACAGGGCGAAGGTCAGCAGCGTGGACTGCCGGTTGTGGGCGCTCTCACGGGCCTGCCAGAACACGCAGACGATCGCGAACGCGCCCAGGATCAGGCCCCAGGCGACCACGGCCGTGCGCCCGGCGCGGAGGTAGTGCCGTTCGGTGCGGTCCGGGCGGAGTCGGCGGTAGAAGTCGTTGATGAAGGTCGAGGCCATGGCGTTGATGCCGCTGTTGAGGCTCGACAGGCCCGCGGCGAAGAGGCCGGCCATCATCAGCCCGCTCAGGCCGGCGGGCATGTGGTCGATGATGAAACTCAGGAAGACTTGGCGCGAGTCGGCGGGCGCGACCGGGGGTGTCATGCCGCGGGCCGTCCAGGCGTCGGGTTGCGCGTAGAACAGCCAGAGCAGCAGCCCGACGAGCAGGAACAGGGCGACGGAGGGGATGCCGAAAAGGATGCCGCCGATGACCGAGCGGGCGGCGGCCTTCTGGTCGCGGCAGGTCAGCATGCGCTGGGTCAGGTCTTGGTCGGTGCCGTAGGAGGCGATGCCCATCAGGGTGAAGCCGACCAGCACCGCGGGCACGGAGAAGGGCAGTGTCCACCAGGGCTCACCCTGCCGGCCCGTCTGCAGGACGGTCAGTTTGCTCGCGGCCCCGTCGCCGGGGGTGCGCAGGAGGCCGACCGCCTCGGCCGGCGTGACGGGCAGGCGAGCCGCGATGATCACGACGGCCAGCAAGCAGGCGCCGAGCAGGACGCCCATCTGGACGACGTCGGACCAGATCACGCTGCTGATGCCGCCGACGAGCGTGTAGACGATGCCGACGACGGTCAACACCGCGATCGCCAGGCAGAGGTTGGCCGGTTCCAGCCCGGCGGACCCGAAGAGGATGATCGAGGCGGGGATGGCCCCGATGTAGACGCGCACGCCGCTGGCCATGACGCGCCCGACCATGTAGGCCCCGCTGGTGGCCTGCATGGCCCCGGGGCCGTATCGATGGTCGAGCAGCTCGTAGATGGTGCGGACGCGGCGCTTGTAGAAGGCCGGGATGAACAGGTAGGCGATGACGACGGCGGCCAGCACCATGCCCGCGCTGGTGCTCAGGTAGGTCAGGTCGCTGTCGTAGGACTGCTGGGGCACGCCGATGAACGACGCCGCAGACATGCTGGTCGCAACGATCGACACGCCCACCGCCCAGGCGGGCATGCGGCGCCCGGCGAGGAAGTAGTCGTCGGTGTCCGAAGTCCGGCGACGGGAGAGCCACACGCCGGTCACCGCCAGGACGGCAAAGTACGCGCCGAGCACCATCCAGTCGAGGGCGTCCAGATCCGAGGAGAACCGCGTGAGCATGCCGGGCACGATACCCTCCCGCCATGCGGCCTGCCCGGGTGACGTCGGTTCGGGACATCCTGCTCATCGCCCTGGCGGCGCTCGCGCTGGCGGGGTGTCGCGGCGCGCCACGCCACGAGCCCGGCGCCCGTCGCGGCGACGAGATCGTCGTCGCGGGCCGGATGTTCCGCACGGGCACGCCCGTCGTGCTCTGGACGGACCCCGGCGGGTACGACGCGTACAGGACCACGCGGTTCTTCGCCCGTCCCGAAGACCCGGAATCGGAGCAGCCCCGGCCACGGTACGGCGAGCGCCAAGCCCACGACCCGGCGGTGGACACCCGGGTACGGGCCTCGGGCTGGACGCTGGAGGATCTTCGGGGCGTGGTCGACCAGTTCGTGCTGCACTACGACGCGGCTGGCACGAGCCGCACCTGCTTCAGGGTGCTCCACGACCTGCGCGGGCTGTCGGTCCACTTCCTGCTGGACGTCGACGGCACGATCTACCAGACGCTGGACGTGCGGGAGCGCGCCTGGCACGCGACCGTGGCGAACAACCGCTCGGTGGGCGTCGAGATCGCCCACATCGGGGCGTACCGGTCCGCGGACGAGCCGGTGGTCCGAACGTGGTACGGGCCGGACGGGGCCGGTCGCGTGCGCCTCACCGTGCCGGACCGGCTGGGCGACGGCGGCGTGCGCACGCCGGGGTTCGTGGGATACCCGGCGCGGCCCGAGCCGGTCGCGGGCGTCATCAACGGCACGCCCCTGGCGATGTGGGACCTGACCGAGGAGCAGTACGCGGCGCTGATCCGGCTGACGGCGGCGCTGCACCGGGCGTTGCCGGGGATCGATTTGGACTACCCGCGTGCGCCGGGCGGGGGCGTGCTGACCCGCACGCTCGACCCCGACGAGTTCCGGTCCTTCCGCGGCGTGCTCGGGCACTGGCACGTGCAGACCAACAAGATCGACCCCGGCCCGGCCCTGGACTGGGACCGGGTGGTCGAGGGGGCGCGGCGCTCCGGGACGCCGTGACCTACGCGGTTCGGGCGGCGAAGACCTCGCTGAGCATCCGGTGCACCAGTTTGGCCGCGAAGAAGTCGCTGGCGTGGTGGGCCTCGTGCGGGCAGAGTTCGACGACGTCGAACCCGACGACCTCGCGTTCGCGGCAGACGCGTCGGAACAGGTCGTTGACCTGGCGCCACGACATGCCGTCCGGCTCGGGCGTGCCCGTGGCCGGCAGCAGGGCGGGGTCGAAGGCGTCCAGGTCGACGGTGACGTAGACCTTGCGGTCGAGCATGGCCATGACGCGGTCCATCCAGGCGTCGTCGCGGGCCTTGCTGATCTCCCAGCCCCAGACGACGCGGTCGTGGATGACGGTCTGGTTCCACTCGGTCCCGTCGACCGCGCGGATGCCGACCTGGGCGATGCTGGCGTGCTCCTTGGCGCGGGCCATGACGCAGGCGTGGTTGTGGGTCGAGCCGTGGTAGGACTCGCGGGTGTCGCCGTGGGCGTCGATCTGGAGGACGGTGAAGGCGCCCTTGCCCAGGTGGTCGGCGACAGCCTCGAAGGCGCCGATGCTCACGGAGTGCTCGCCTCCCAAGACGACGGGGAAGCGCCCGGAGCGCAGGGCGTCGGACACGCGTGCCCGGACCATGGGGGCGAGGTCCTCGGGCGTCGTCTCGCAGAGCACGGGCTCCTCGGTGTGGATGCCGTGGAGGTGGACCTCGGTCTGGGTCTCGATGTCGAAGGTCTCGACCTGGCCGGAGGCCTCGAGCAGGGCGCCGGGGCCTCGGTCGGCGCCCTTGCGGTAGGTGCTGGTGCCGTCGTAGGGGACCGGGATGACGCGGACGGCGCTCGACTCGGCCCGGGTGTGCTCTTCGGGCGGGTCCAGGAACTGGATCATCGGTGGCTCCGGGATGTGGTGGGCAGGGGCGGCGGGCGGCCGGTCAACTCAGTTCGACCTCGGGGTCGAGGTAGGTGTAGCCGTTGAGGCCGCGGTCGTAGAAGTTGATGAGGATGCGGCTCTCCTGCACGGACATGTTGCCGGCGCGCACGGCCTTCTCGCACTCCTTCTCGAGGTGGCGGCTGAGCCCGTCGGGCTCGTACTGGACGTACGCGAGCACCTCGCGGATCGAGTCGCCCCTGACGACCTCGCCGATGACCCACTTGCCGTCCTCGACGTCGATGTGCACCGCGTGGGCGTCGCCGAAGAGGTTGTGCAGGTCGCCGAGGGTCTCCTGGTAGGCGCCCACCAGGAACACGCCGAGGTAGTACGGCTCGCTGCGGAGGGCGTGGACGGCCAGCGTGCGCTCGGGCGTGCCTTGGGCGCCGATGAAGCCGTCGATCTTGCCGTCCGAGTCGCAGGTGATGTCGGCCAGGACCGCGCGCTCGGCGGGCTCCTCGCCCAGGCGGTGGATGGGCATGATGGGGAAGAGTTGGTCGATGGCCCAGTTGTCCGGCAAGGACTGGAAGAGGGAGAAGTTGCCGAAGTAGTTCTCGCACATCAGGTCGTCGATGCCGGCGAGGGGCTCGGGGACCTCCTCCATGCGTCCGCAGGCCTCCTGCACGAGGGCGCAGGTGGTCCAGTAGAGGCGCTCGGAGAGGGCGCGCTCCTGGAGCGAGAGGTATCCGAGGCTGAAGAGCGTCAGGGCCTCCTCGCGGGCGCGCTCGGCGTCGTGGAAGCACTCGACGAGGCGGCCGTTGGGCTTGGCGGCGGCGCTGATCGCGGCGCGGAGGTCGCGGATGGGCTGGGGCTCGTCGTCGTGCCCGGGCGCGTCGACGAGGTTGCGGTCGACCAGTTCGGAAGGGCCGGTCGAGCCGAGCACGTCGAAGATGAGCACGGAACTGTGGGCGACCATGGCCCGGCCGCACTCGGTGATGATCGTCGGGTGGTCGACGTTCGCGCCGTCGCACACCGACCCGATGCGGTAGACCACGTCGGAGGCGTATTCCTCCAGCGAGTAGTTCATCGATGACGGGCGGTTGGTCTGCGTGCCCTGGTAGTCGACGGCCATGCCCCCGCCGATGTCGAGCATGGTCAGGCCGGCGCCCTCCTCCTTGAGGCGGACGTAGACGTGGGCCAGTTCGGTGATGTACCGCTTGACCTGGCCGATGTCCTGCAGTTGGCTGCCCGAGTGGCAGTGCAGCAGTTTCAGCCCGTCGAGCAGGTCGTGGCGTCGGAGGGTGGAGACCGCCTCGAGCAGTTCGGAGACGGTCAGGCCGAACTTGCTCTTGACGCCCACCGAGTCGGCCCACCGGCCCGAGCCCCCGGAGGCGAGTTTGACGCGCACGCCGATGACGGGGCGGACCTTGTGCTTCTCGGCGAAGTGGATGATCAGGCGCAGTTCCTTGACGTTCTCGACGACGGGGATGATGCGCCGGCCGAGTTTCGTCGCCAGGATGACGGCCTCGATGTAGCGGGCGTCCTTGAAGCCGTTGCAGATGATCGGCTGGTTGGGGGTTTCGACGGTCATGCCGAGGACCGCGAGCAGTTCGGGCTTGGAGCCGACCTCCAGCCCGAAGCCCAGCCGGTGCCCGTAGTCGCGGATCTCGTCGACGACCTGGCGTTGCTGGTTGACCTTGATGGGGTAGACCGCCAGGTAGTCGCCCTTGTAGGCGTTCTCGCGGATCGAGTTCTCGAAGGCCTGGCGCAGCGAGCGGAGGCGGTGGTCGAGGATGCCGGAGAACCGGAGCAGCACGGGCGTGTCGATGCCGCGGGCCGACAGGCCCTGGATCACGTCGTGCAGGTCGATCCGGGCCCCTGCGGGTCCGGTCGGCGTGGCTTCCACGTGGCCGAGGTCGTTGACCTGGAAATAACCGGCCCCCCAGTTGGCGATCCGGTACAGGTCGGCCGAGTCGCCGGGCGTCCAGGGGACCTCGGGCGGTGCGTCGGTGCGGCGGCTGGAAGGCGTGGCGGTGCTCATCCGAGAGTCTAGATCGGTCCGCCCCGACGGGAGTCCCGGCCTACCGTCCGGGTTCATTTTCACACACCACCCGGCCCTCCCACGGGCCGAGGAGATCCCACGATGAACATCCGCTCGTTCATGGAGGAGCACTACCGCCACTTCAACGCGGCGGCCACGCTCGACGCGGCCAAGGGTTACGAGGCGCACCTCGCCCGGGGCGGCAAGATGATGGTCACGATGGCCGGCGCGATGAGCACCGCCGAGATGGGGCGGTCGCTCGCCGAGATGATCCGTCAGGGCAAGATCCACGCGATCACCTGCACCGGCGCGAACCTCGAGGAGGACGTGTTCAACCTCGTCGCGCACGACCATTACGTGCGCATCGCCGACTGGCGCAACCTGTCGGCCGAGGACGAGCAGGCACTGCTGGAGCGCCACCTGAACCGGGTGACGGACACCTGCATCCCCGAGGAGGAGGCCATCCGGCGCATCGAGGCCGTGCTGCTCAAGCGGTGGCGTGAGGCGGACGAGTCGGGCCAGCCGAAGTTCCCCCACGAGTTCTTCATGGACGCCCTGCTGTCCGGCGAGTTGGAAGGCTCGTACCAGGCCGACCCGAAGAACTCCTGGCTGCTGGCCGCCGCCCAAGCCGGGATCCCCGTGTTCGTGCCGGGCTGGGAGGACTCGACCCTGGGCAACATCGCGGCGGCCCGGGTCATCGACGGCACCCTGTCCAGCCCGCGTTGCATCAAGGCCGGCCTGGACTACATGGTCCGGCTGTCGGAGTGGTACACGGCCACCGCCGGCGAGGGCGCGTCGATCGGGTTCTTCCAGATCGGCGGCGGCATCGCGGGCGACTTCCCCATCTGCGTCGTCCCCATGATGCGCCAGGACCTCGAACGCGACATCCCGCTGTGGGGTTACTTCTGCCAGATCTCCGACTCGACCACCAGTTACGGCTCGTACTCGGGCGCCGTGCCCGCCGAGAAGATCACCTGGGAGAAGATCGCCTCTGACACGCCGCGGTTCATGGTCGAGTCCGACGCGACCATCGTCGCCCCGCTGATCTTCGGCTACGTCCTGGGCTGGTGATCCGGGCGTGCCGGGCGCTTTCCGAACGGGCCGGGCCGGGATACCATGCGGACCCATTCACCCGGAGAGGTGGCTGAGTGGTTGAAGGCGCACGGCTGGAATCCGTGTTTACGGGGTAACCCGTAACGGGGGTTCGAATCCCCCCCTCTCCGCTGCACCGAAACGCCCCGCACCCTGGTGCGGGGCGTTTTCATGTCGGGACCCGCTCAGGGCTGGGCAGGCGCTTCGCGCAGCAGCGCGTCGATGTCGAGCGGGCGCGTGTGCATGGCGATCGAGCCATCGGCGTTGCGGGGCCACTGGTCCGGCGCTCGGTCCCAGGCGAGTTCGACGCCGTTGTCGTCGGGGTCCCGCACGTAGAGCGCTTCGCTGACGCCGTGGTCGGACGCGCCGTCGAGGCTCACGCCGGCGGACCGGAGGCGTCGAAGGGCGTCGGCGAGCGCGGCCCGGGTGGGGTAGAGGATGGCGAAGTGGTACAGGCCGGTGCACCCCGGGGGCGGGGGCGTGCCGCGGGCGCTCTCCCAGGTGTTCAGGCCGATGTGATGGTGGTAGCCCGATCCGGGCGTATCGCCGGGAGCGGCGAGGAAGACCGCCCGGCTGCCGTAGCGCTGCGTGATCTCGAAGCCGAGCACGCCCCTGTAGAACGCCAGCGAGCGGTCCAGGTCCGCGACCCGGAGGTGCACGTGACCGATGCGGGTCCGCGGGTCGAGGGGCGTGGTGTGGCCTGTGGGCGGCAAGGGCGGTTCGCTTTCAGGACGCGTCGTCGCGCAGCGGCTTCAGCGCGCCCGCCCACGCGACGAGTTGGTCGAGCATCTGGTGCACGGACTTCTCCTGGTGGTCGGCGGGCTTGAACTCGGAGAAGTTCTCGAAGTCGGTGAAGAGCGACAGGCCGACCTGGCTGCGGACCGTGGCGACCTGCACCTCGGCCATGACCATGCGGAGTTGCTCGACCGAGCGGGCGCCGTACATGCTGCCGTAGCCGACGAAGCCGGCGGCCTTGTTGTTCCACTCGGCGTAGACGAAGTCGATGGCGTTCTTGAGGGCGCCCGGGATGCCGTGGTTGTACTCGGGCGTGACGAAGACGAAGCCGTCGAAGGACGCGACCTTGGCCGCCCAGCGCTTTGTGTGCTCTTTCTGGTACTTGCCCTGGGACGGCGGGATCGGCTCGTCGAGCAGGGGCAGGTCGAAATCCTTGAGGTCGACGAGTTCGAACTCGGCGTCGCCGCGTTCCTGGGCGATGCCGTGCACCCAGCGGGCGACGGACTCGCCGACGCGCTCGGGGCGCGTGCTGCCGATGATGATGGCCAGTCTGAGCATGCTGTCGCCTTTCCGCGTGCGCTCGTGGGAGGCGCCGCCTTGCGGCCGCGCGTCAGTAGGATTCGCGCTTGGCCTGCCCCTTGCGGGTCCGCTCGGAGACGTGGCCGCGCATGCGGGCCGCGTTGGCGTCCGCGAACCGTGCGTCGATGGCCGAGGGGGGGTTGCTCGAGCCGGCGGGGCCTTGCGGGGCGGCCTGCTCGCGGGTGACGTGGGTCGGGTGGTCCGGCTCGGCCGGGGGCTGGGGGTGGTCGACCGCACCGTCGAGCGTGTGCTGCTCGGGCGCGGCGGACGCCGGCGCGGGGGGCGCGGCGGCGTGTTCCATCAGTTCCGCGACGGTGGGGGCGTTGCGCGAGCCGCGGGCGGGCGCGTCGACGCGCGACCGGTTGGCCGAGCGGCTCGCGGGCGACCGTGACGCGGTCTTTTTGGCGGCCTTGGCGGTCTTCTTGGAAGACGCGGCGGAGCGGCCGGAGGCCCGGGAGGGCGTCCGCTTCGAGGCCTTCGCGGTCTTGCTGGCCGCCTTGCGGGTCGTCTTCTTCGTGCCGGCGGCGGAACGGGTGGTTTTCTTTGCCGCTTTCCGCGTGGTCTTCTTTCTCGCGGCCTTCTTAGTCGCCTTCTTGGCGGTCTTTTTGGCGGTCTTGCGGGTCGTCTTCTTGGCGGTCCGAGTCGCGGCCTTCTTGGCGGTCTTTCTCGTGGACTTCTTCGTGGACTTCTTCGTCGTCCGCTGGGTTGCCTTCTTGGCCGCCTTCTTGCCGGCCTTCTTCGAGGCCGGGCGGGCGGACCGTGCGGCGGCTTTCTTCGACGCCTTCTTGCGGGCGGTCGCCTTGCCGGAAGAACGCGTTCCGGCCTTCCTGGCGG
>CAZFSO010000004.1:18284-73398 GCA_964522095.1 uncultured Phycisphaeraceae bacterium
TGGCGGCCTTGCCGGACGCCTTGCGGGTGGTCTTCTTGCGAGAGCCGGCGGTGCCCCTTGCGGAAGCGGCCTTGCTGTTTGCTCGGGTGGCGGCCATGATGCGTCTCCGTCGGGTGTCGGCCGGCGCGCGCCGGCCCATGGCGCTCAATGTACCGGCACCGGCCGCAGATGCAAATGAATGTCTCTAAACCTGGGGAGTCCGCGTCAGCACTCGGACATGCCGAGGGTGACGGAGAGTTTGACCGCCAGCCCGCCGAGCGAGGTCTCCTTGTACCGCTCGTTCATCTGCTTGGCGGTCTCCCACATCACCGCGATCACGTCGTCGAGGGACACCCGGGCGAAGGCGGGGTCGGACTGCTCGGCGATGGTCGCCGAGGTGATGGCCTTGAGCGCTCCCATGGCGTTGCGCTCGATGCAGGGGATCTGGACGAGGCCCCCGACGGGGTCGCAGGTCATGCCCAGGTGGTGCTCCATGGCGATCTCGGCGGCCATGAGGACCTGGGCCGGGCTGGCACCGAGGAGTTCGGCCAGGCCGGCGGCCGCCATCGAACTGGAGACGCCGATCTCGGCCTGGCAGCCCCCCATGGCGGCGCTGATCGTGGCGTTGCGCTTGAACAGGGCGCCGATCTGGCCCGCGGTGAGCAGGAACCGGACGACCTCGTCGTCGGTCAGGGGCTCGGGCCCGAAGCAGGCCCGGTACATCAAAACCGCGGGGATGACGCCGGCCGCCCCGTTGGTGGGGGCGGTGACGACCCGGCCCATCGCCGCGTTCTCCTCGTTGACCGCGATGGCGTAGCAACTGACGACGCGGATGATCTGGTCGAAGGGCAGCCCGGCCGCCCGGACGGTGCCGATGAGCTGGTCGATGTCGGCGCGCTTGATGTCCGGGACGATGTCCCGGAGGAACGACGGGGCCCGCCGCTTGACGTTCAGCCCGCCCGGGAGGACGCCCTCGATCCGGCAGCCGCGCCGGGCCGACTCGCGCATCACCTCCCAGACCCGCAGCGCCCGGCGGCGGACCTCGGGCTCGGGGAACCAGGTCAGTTCGTTCGCCAAGACGACGCCCGAGATGGGCTTGCCGGTGGCCTGGCAGTGCCGCAGCAGGTCGCTGGCGTGGCGGACGGGGTAGGGCGGCATGGCGCGGGCGGCGGAGGCGTCGGCGTCCGACTCGCCTTCGGCCGCGATGAATCCGCCGCCGAGGGAGAAGTAGGTCCGCCCGACCTCGCCCTCGGGCAGGAGGGCGACGCAGCGCATGGCGTTGGCGTGCTCGGGGTGCCGCTCGTTGCGGTGGAACCGGATCGCCTCGGCCGGGTCGAAGTCGACTTCGCGGTCGCCCAATCGCACCGACTTGGCGCCGTTCAGCCAGGTGAGTTTCTGCTCGATCGAGTCGACGGCGACCGTCTCGGGGTCCTCGCCGAGCACGGCGAGGCAGATGGCCTTGTCGGTGGCGTGGCCCCGGCCGGTCAGCGCGAGGCTGCCGATCAACTCGAACCGCAGGCCGGTCAGGCGGTCGAGCGAGCCGTCGGCCTGCAGGTCGGAGAGGAAACGCTGCACGATCCGCCAGGGGCCGAGCGTGTGCGAACTCGACGGGCCGACGCCCACCTTGAACATGTCGAACGTGCTGATCGTGGGCAACCCGGGGACTCCTTGGGCCGGAGGATCCTACGGCCGCGCCGTCAGCCGGGGAGGGTTTCGCCCAGCAGGTCGCCCACGGACGCCTGGTTCTCGGGAGAAGCCAGGAGGCCCTGGCGGACCTCGACCTCGAGCCCGGCGTAGGCGGCTTCGGGGAACACCGACCGCAGCCGGGTCGTCAGGCCATCGTCCGTGCCGAGGTAGGGCTCGTTGAAGCGGATGCGAAGATCGCACGCGGCTTCCAGCCCGGCCCGCCAAAGGGCGCACAGGTCGGCCTCCCGGGGTCGGGCCGGGTCGAACAGCAGGCCGACGTCCAGGTTGCGGGCATGGCCTTCGAGCACGTCGGTGAAGGAATGGACGGCGACGTGGAGCACGCGCTGGCCGTGGTCGGCCCAGTCGCGCACGAGGCGTTCGACGCTGCGGCGGTGGGGGTGGTAAAACCGGTCGAGGATCTTGGTGCGTTCGGCGTCCGGCAGGCCGCGGGTGGTGGCGCTGAACAGGCCGGGGTTGTCCGGGGACCGGTTCGCCTCGACCAGGAGGCGCGTGGTGGTGGTCGCGAGCAGCGGCGCCGACCGGCGCACCGCCAGGCGCAGGGCCACGCCCAGCGCGCCGGGGTCCCAGCCCCGGTGGGAGTCGAGTTCGGCCCGGGCGTGGGCGAACAGGGCGGCGTAGGCGGCGGGCACCTCGTTGCCGGCGTGCTCGCAGGTGACGAGCAGGCGGGAGAAGGGGGGTGGGGGGGCCAGGGGGGGTGAGGGGGGCGGCTCAGTCGGCATGGAACATCCTGCCCTGCGCCAGGCAGTCGCACAGTTCGGCGTACACCGCGTGGAGTCGGGCGCGGTCCGGGTCCGGGCCGACGGCGCGGCGGATTCGGGTCGAGAGGGTCCCGGCCCGGAGGAGGCTCGATACCGCGTCGTCGGTCGGAAGGGTCCGGTCCGCGAGTGTCCGCCAGACGTCGCCGGCGGGCGTAGCGCGGGGCGGCAGGCCGAGGGCGGTAAGGAGGGCTGCGTCGCGCACCACGGCGTGCTCGGCGTCGCGGATGGTGTCCAGAAGGACCGCGTGCAGGGACTCGGTGCTCGGCGCCCGCTGGGCGGCGTCCGTCGACCAGCGGCCTTCTGTCAGCGCTCGGACGGTTTCGCAGACCAGCCGGACGACGGCCATGTCGGCGGCGGGGCACTCCTGGATGTCGATGACCCGGATCTCGATGGCGCCGCGGTCGAAGCGGGCCATGCCGCCCCGGGCGTTGGCGAACTCGTGGCGCAGCACGCCCTCGGGGTCCAAGGGGGCGAGTTGGGCGTACAGGGGGCCGAGCACCTCGGACTCGAAGGCGGCGCGGGTGAAGATTGGCTCGGGCACGACCAGGCCGGCCATCGCGGGCACGCGGGCCGAGTTCGTGCGGTAGACCTCCATCCGGTGGTCCGCGAAGTCGGAACGGCGGGCGTCGACGACCGGGGAACTGGCGGCCAGGGCGGGGATCAGCGGCACCACCAGCCGGACGGCTGCGTGCAGGCGGCTGAACTCCTCGTCGTCGGCGAAGGGCAGGTTGACGTGGGTGCTCTGGAGGTTGGCCCAGCCGTGCCCGCGGCAGCCGAAGATCCGGTCGTAGGCCCGGTAGATCTCGGTGTTCTCGTGCGGCCAGAGGCGCATCTCGCGGTGAGGGTCCATCCACGGGTGCATGCCGGTGGGCATGAGGCGGCAGCCCATGGTGTCCAGCAGTTGGTTGATGCGTGCGACCTGCTCCTGGAAGACCCGCTCCAGACTGTCGAGGTGGGGCGTGGGCCGGGCGGTCTTGATCTCGACCACGTGCAGGGCGAGTTCGTTGGACCAGGAGGCCGGGCCGTCGGGGCCGTCGGGCAGGTGGTCGCCCGAGGCGTCGGAGCCGGCGGCGGCGAACAGGCGGTCGGCGACCGGGCGCACGTCGAGCGTGTCGCGGTCGACGATCATGTACTCGAGTTCGACGCCGTACGCGTCGAAGAGGCCCAGGGGGAACCGGTAGTTCACGACCGGGGCTCCTCGAATCGGCGCAGGAAGTAGTCCATGACGGCCAGGTAGAGCCGGTCGCCGAGCAGCGCGTCCTCGATGCCGGCGTCGATGTTGGGGTTGTCGTTGACCTCGATGACCACGGCCTTGCCGCCGACGACCTTCAGGTCCACGCCGTAGAGCCCCTCGCCCATCAGGGCGGCGGAGCGCACGGCGAGTTTGAGAACGTCGTCGGGCACCTTCTGGATGGGGACGGCGGTGAAGTCGCCGTACTCGACCCCTTCCTCGGCGTGCTGGACGATCTGCCAGTGCCCGGGGGCCATGCCGTAGCGGCAGGCGAACAGCGGCGAGCCCCCGAGCACGCCGACGCGCCAGTCGTACTCGGTGGGCACGAACTCCTGGGCGATGAGCAGGTCGCTCTCTTCGAAGAGCTGCTCGAGGCGCTGCTCGAGGTCCTCGCCGGAGTCGATCCGGCGCACGCCGACGGAGAAGGCGCTGTCCGGCTTCTTGAGGACGCACGGGAAGCCCAGCGAGCGGATGCCCTCCGCGGCGTTCTCCTGCGAGAGGATCAGCGTGCGGGGGGTGGCCAGGCGGTGGCGGTTGAGGGTCTCGGCCAGGTAGACCTTGTTCGTGCAGCGCACGATCGAGCGCGGGTCGTCGACGACGACCAGCCCCTCGGCCGACGCCCGGCGCGAGAAGCGGTAGGTGTGGTGGTTGACCTGCGTGGTCTCGCGGATGAACAGGCCGTTGTACTCGGCGATGCGCCCGTAACTGTCCTTCTCGATCAGGTCGCAGCGGATGCCCATCGACTCGCCCGCCTGGACGAAGCGCTTGAGGGCGGCGGCGTTCGACGGGGGGATCTCCTCCGCCGGGTTGTGCAGAATCGCCAGGTCGAAGCGGGCGGGGGGCGCGGACTTGCTCTTGCGCGGCGAGCGGCGCAGGTAGCGCTCGGCCTGCTCGATCACGAAAGGGCGGTGCGACTCGGGCACGTCGCCGAGGCCGAGCACCTTCACCCCGGTCATGCGCCATCGCCCGTCCTTCTCGAACCTTGCCCGCAGCAGGGGCGCGGGGAAGGCGTTGAACACCGCCTGGGCGAGTTTGTCGTGCCCGCCGGCGAGGTTGTGGCCGAAGTAGATGCTCACGTCGAACTCGTCGGACTTGATGCGCTTGAGGTTCTCCTGGATCAACTCGTCCAGGTCCTGCGACGCCACCCGGATCACCGGCGCCAGTTTGAGGTCCTGGATCACCGAGACCGACGGCAGCGGCTTGTGCCCCCGCGCCTCGGCCAGCAGCGACACGTAGTACCCCGCCGCCTGGTAGCGGAACGACCGGCACAGGTTGAACACCTTGCGCCCCGGCCCCTGGGCGTACTCGGGGTCCGAGAGGTACTGGTACGACGAGACGAGTTCCATGCCCGGGAACTTCAGCGGCCACCGCTTGGGGGTGTCGACGACGAGCAGCGGCTTCACGGTTCTTGTTCCTCGGCGGGGCGTGCGTCCGGCCCGTCGGTGGACGGCTCGAGCACGAGCAGGTTGGCGTCGTACGTCAGCACGCCGAGCATGATCGAGGGGATGATCCGCGACATCGGCACCATGTAGTTGCGCGTCGAGAAGGGCGGGTTGTCCGCGAGCGGGTCGGCGACGTGGACCGACCGCGTGGCCGGGTCGTAGCCGTGGAGGACGACGAAGTGGCCCTGCGGCACGCCGCGCACGTCGTCGGGGTCGTCGTTCGGGCCGTACTCGCGGCAGGCCCGGTAAAGGTAGGTCGCGCTCAGGCCGGTCAACACCGGCCGGCCGGAGCGCACGTGCCCGACGAGCAGTTCGGTGGTGGGGTCCTCGAGCCGGATTTGGCCGCCGAGTCGCGCGAAGTCCAGGTAGGAGCGGGTGGCCGCCTGGAACTTGGCGTTCGTCTTGCCCTTCTCGGCGGCCTGCGCGACAAGTTTGTGCTCGAGCAGTTCGCCCGGCGCGGAGCCGTCCGCGCCGAACCAGGTCGGGTCGAACAGCGTGAGGTTGAAGGTGTAGAGGGTCGCGCGCATGCCCCGGCGCAGGGCGTCGATTCCGAGGACCACCGCCAGCGTGCCGCGTCCGGTCTCGGGCCGGGAGAGATCCCAGACCGAGTCGATGACCTCCTCCAGCCGGCAGTCCAGGCCCCAGTACCGGTAGACGGCGTGGAGCGACGTCGGCCCGCACGTCTCGTCGGTCGGCTGAAGGCTCATCTCGACGGGCAGGACGCTGGACCGGTCCGTGGGTTGTTGCTCGGCCCCCAAGAGGCGATGGGTCATCCGACCCTCCGTTCGGCGACTGACGCGGCTGGCGTCACGCACCCCGGATTCTAAGCACCGCAACCCGCCCCGCCCGCCGTCGAACCCGGCGGGGGACGGAGAGGATTTCCGCAAAAAAAAGAGCGGAAGCTCTTCGAAAAGAACTTCCGCCGGACGCTCCAAGCCGTCTCATCCTCCCCGACGGGACAGGCTCGGAGCGTGCTCTGGAGCACGTTCGGCCGCCGGAGCGGCCCTCCCTTCAAGGCGACAACGGGACGCAGCGGTCACGCGCGTTTCGAAAATTTCGAGAATCTTCGGGGTTCGCCGGTGTGAAACCCGGGGGAAGAGCCCGTCTGGGCCGGCAAACGGCGGTCGGCCATCCCCCCGTTCGGGTTGAGGGGCATCCTGCCCCCGTGGCGAACACTACACTCGGTCGTATGTCCTCCCCGTCCCTGCATGAAGGGCTGCTGGCCAAGGCAGAGTCCGGCGATGTCGATGCGCTGGTCCGGCTGCTCGAAGAGATCGGCCCGACGGTGCGCGCCGTCATCGAACCGAAGATCGGGCGCAAGCATCGCTCCGTGCTGTCCTGCGACGACGTGATGCAGGTCACCTACATGGAGTGCCTTTCCAGGTTCGACGCCTTCGGGGGCGGGGGGACCCGTGGCTTCCTGGCGTGGCTGATCCGGATCGCAGAGAACAACCTCATCGACGCGGTCCGCGGGCTTGAGGCGGCCAAACGCCCGAACGCCTCTCGGCGGGTGGGGGCGGGGGGCCGGGACGACTCGACCATCGCCATGGTCGAAGCGCTCGGGGTGACGATCTCGACGCCCTCGCTGGCCGCCGCCCGGGGCGAGGTGGTGTCCAGCATCCAGGGCGCGGTCGAGCGGCTCCCGGAGAGTTACGCACGCGTCGTCTCGATGTACGACCTGGAAGGCCGGCCCATCGAGGAGGTCGTGCAGGAACTGGGCCGGAGCAAGGGCGCGGTGTACATGCTCCGGGCCCGCGCCCACGAGCATCTGCGGGACCTTCTGGGCTCGGAATCGAAGTTTTTCACAAAAGTTGACTCAACCCGGTAATATCGCGTGACCAACCTGAGTGGTTTTCCGCTGATCGGGGTGGTATGCAGACAGGTCCGGAACGAACTCGCGGCGGCCTGACCCTGGAACTGGGGGAGGTCTCGGAAGCATCGCGGCTGCGTGAGCGGGCGCTGATCCTGGCGGCGCTCAACCAGGTGGACCCGTCGACCTGGACGTCACGCGCCGCCTCGTCGGTCGTCGCGCCCGCACGCGGGCTGGACGACTCGACGGTCTCCGGCCCGCTGCTCGATCGCCCCTTGCTGCCGGGCCCCGACACCTTTCCGGGCTACACCATCCTGCGCGAGGTCCACCGGGGCGGGCAGGGCGTGGTGTATCTCGCCACGCAGCAGACCACCCGGCGGCGCGTCGCGGTGAAGGTGATCCACGGCGGCGCCACGCTCGGCCCGACCGGCAGGGCCCGGTTCGAGCGCGAGGTCCAGCTGCTCGGGCAACTGAACCACCCGAACATCGTCAAACTGCACGACTCCGGCGTCACCAGCGACGGGAGCCTCTTCTACGTCATGGACTACGTGTCGGGCCGGGCGCTCGACGACGTGCTCCGCGAGCAGCGCCGCCGGTTCCGCGTCGAGTCTTCGAGGGCCCGCAGCCGGGCCGAGGGGCTGGACAGCGTCGACGGCGCCCTGCGGTTCTTCGCCAAGATCTGCGACGGCGTCAACGCCGCCCACCTCCGCGGCGTGATCCACCGCGACATCAAGCCCGCCAACGTCCGGGTCGACGAGCACGGCGAGCCGGTGCTGGTCGACTTCGGCCTGGCCAAGGTCTCCACCGCGGTGGGCGCCGAGCCCGGCGCGTCCGCGCCGATGACCCTGACCGGCCAGTTCGTCGGCTCGCTCCCCTGGGCCAGCCCCGAGCAGGCGGCGGGCGCGGGCGAGTCGATCGACCTGCGTTCGGACGTGTATTCCCTGGGCGTGATGCTCTACCAGATGCTCACGGGCGGGCAGTTCCCGTACGCCGTCAGCGGGAACATGCGCGACGTCCTGGACAACATCCAGCGTGCCGACCCCGAGCCGCCCAGCAACGCGCGGCGCCAGATCAACAACGAGGTCGAGACCATCGTCCTCAAGGCGATCGCGAAGGAGAAGGACCGACGCTACCAGAGCGCTGGCGAACTCGCCCGCGACGTCCGGCGTTACCTGCGCGGCGAGCCGATCGAGGCCAAGCGCGACGCGGGGTGGTACGTCATCCGCAAGACGCTCAACCGCCACCGGGTCGCCGCGACCTGCGCCGCGGCCGTCTGCCTGCTGGTGACCGGCTCGGCGGTCGCGATGACCGCGATGTGGCGGCAGTCCGACGCCGCCCGGGCCGTCGCCGTGGCCCAGCGCGACCGGGCGGAAGACAACCTCGCGGCCGTGCGCGACCTGGCGAACACCTTCCTTTACGACTTCAACGACGCGATCGCCAACCTCCGCGGCGCGACGCGGGCGCGCGAGACGGTGCTCGCCAAGGCGCTGGAGTATCTTGAGATCCTCGCGGCCCAGCCGGACCACGGGCCGGCCGCGCTCGCGTCGCTTGCCGACGCGCACGAGCGCATCGGGGACCTCTACGGCGCGCTCAACTCGGCCAACCTCGGCTCGTCGGCCAAAGCGGCCGAGCACTACAGCGCCGCGCTGGAGATCCGCCAGCGCCTCGCCGTGGCCTTCCCCGACGACCCGCACCACAAGTCGGCCCTCGCCCGGACCTGGGAACGCATCGGGGAGAGCCGGATCAAGCACGAGGACTTCTCGTCGGCGCTGGAGGCGTACGAGTGGGGCCGGCGCTTCGCCGAGCAGGCCGACGACACGCCCGCCCGTCTGGCGCTCGCGACGCGCGTCGCCGACGCCCACCGCCGGCTGGCCGAGGGCATGCGCGATGACCCGCAGGCCTTCGCCGCCCGGATGGACCTGGCGGCGTCGATGTACGCCCAGGCCGACGCGGGCTGGGCCGCCCTCGACGCGCCCGAATCGCCGCGCCGCCGCGCGATCCTGGTCAGCAAGCAGGCCCAGACGCTCCTGCAGCGTGCGGCCGTGGCGACGCGCCACAACGATCTCGAAGCCGCGGGCGACCTGATCGGCACGGGCGCGGAGATGATCGGCCGGGTGCTGCCGCGGTTCGAGGCCATGCTGGCGGCGAGCCCGGCGGACTACCAGACCGCGCGTGACCTGTGGGTGGTCGTGCACTACCTCGGGCAGGCGCACTTCGAGGCCGCGGAGGTGCACGCCGGCCTCGGCGACGACGAGGCCGCCCGCCGGGCACGCGAGGAGGCGCTCGCGACCTTCACGCGCCTGCACGCCCTGGCCGAGTCGCTGGCGACCGACGAATCGAACATCGAGGCCCAGCGCGACCTGGGCGTCTCGACCAACAAACTCGGCAACACGCTGAGCGCGTTGGGACGCCTGGACGAGGCCCGGGACGCCTTCGAGCGGAACGTGGTGCTCTGGAAGGGCCTGTACGCCTCGGACCCCGTCGAGCGGCACCTGCGCGACCTCGGCGTCGGGCAGCACAAGGTGGCCGAGACGGACGAGCGTCTGGCCGACCACGCCGAGACGGAGGCCGAGCGCGTCGCGCTGCTCCGCCTGGCGCAGGCGGGGTACCAGACCGCGGAGGCAACCTTCCGCCAGTTCGAGACGCGGGGCGGTGACGCGGCGCGTCTGCTCAGGTCAGTCCGGGAGAGCCTGGACCGCGTCGCGGAGAAACTCGGCGGCTGAACCGTTCCCGGGACGTCGGCAGGAGGAGGCCGGCGGCTCGGGGCAGCCGTGCAACCGGGGTGCAGACCCCACGAGAGAGGTGCAGACATGCGAGCCGTGAGCCGATCAATCATCGCCGCGGGGCCCTTGGTCCTCGCGGCCGGGCACGCCGTGGCCCAGCAGGACGCGTTCTGGTCCAACCCGGCCGGCGGCTGGTGGTCCGACAGCGGGAACTGGGCGTCCGGTGTGGTGCCCAACAACAGCGGCTCGAACCTGTTCAATGCCGTGCTCGACCTCCAGGGGGGCGTGTATCAGGTGGACCTCGACGTCGACGTGTCGCTGCAGAACCTCTCGCTGCTCGGCGCCGACACGCGCCTGAACCTGGGTTCGCGGAGCCTCACGGTGCACGAGAACCTCAGCGTCGTCAACGCGACGATCGTCCGGGGCGGGTTCGAGAACGACCTGACGGTCAACGGCCAACTCAGGCTCCAGGACTCCATGCTGATGTACGCGGGCGTGGTGACCTCGAACGGCAGCGTTGTGCTCGACGGCGACTACGAGATCGACATCTGCAACACCGGCGTCGACCACTACGGCTCCGGCGGCATCCTCTGGCAGGGCGCCGCCAACCTGCGCATCGACTCGAACGGCTGGCTGACCAACGGGCCCGGGTCGACCTTCACCATCGCCCCGGGCGCGAGCAAGTCGATCGTCGGCGACGGCACGGGCCGGCTGAACAACTACGGCACGCTCATCGTCGGCTCGGGCGGCCGCGGCGAGCAGGCAAACGTCACGGTCAACGACGTCATCTTCAACAACGCCGGCGCGGTCGTCGTGGAGGGCGGTTCGCTGACGCTCAACACGCCCAACAACCTGGCCCCGGGCGGCGTGCTCGGCGAGGGATCGTGGTCGGTGCGCAACGGGGCCGTCCTGGACTTCGGCCAGTGGGGCTTCCACACGCTGGCCGCGGAGGTCAGCATCTCCGGCGCCGGGTCGTCGTTCACGCAGATCGCCGGCCTGACCGAGATCTCCGCCACCGGGCGCTTCGAGGTGCTCGACGGCTACGGCTTCGAGGCGGGGGCCGCGTTCTTCAACCACGGCGAGATCGCCGTCGGCGCGGGGTCGTCGTTCAGCACGTCGGTCTTCGGGCTCGGCAACCTGAACGGGACGACGCTGGCGGGCGGCGCCTACCGCGTCGCCGGGTTTTTCGACTCGGGCGCCGAACGCATCACCCACCTGGCGGGGGCGCAAGTCGCGCTGATCGGCGCGGACGCCCAGTTCGCCGGCATCGAGGCCATCGAGCACGTCGGGTCCGGCGCCCGCTTCGCCATCGACCAGGGGCGCAACTTCACCACTCAGGGCGACCTGACCGTGGTGGCCGGGGGGGCCATCGGCGTGGGCGAGGGGTCGGTCCTGACGGTGAACGGCACGCTGACGAACAACCGCCCGGACGGCTCGTTCGCGGACGGGCACTTCGAGGTCACGGGCACGCTCGTCGCGAGCGGGCTGCAGGTCAACCGCATCGACGGGGAACTCGTCCTCAACGGGGCCAACTCGGCCGTGCTCGACCAGCACGGCAACGACGCCCTGGCCGGGCTCTCGGGGATCGGCGAGTCCGGCGTGCTCCGCCTGCGCGAGGGCCGGTCGCTCGAGACCATCGGCAACCTGACCGTCGAGGGCGTGCTCGCCATCGAGGGCCCCGGCGAGGGGCGCTCGGGCACGGACTGCGTGCTCGACATCGGGGGCCAACTGCACTTCGCGGACACCGCGGTGCTCTCGATGCTCATCGACGGGTCCACCGGACGCCAGCGCGGCGAGATTCTCTCGGCCGCGACCCGCATCGACGAGGGCGCCACGCTTGAACTCGTCCTCGCCGAGGGCGTGTCGCTGAACCTCGGCGACACCATCCGCCTGCTTGAAACCGGGGCCCTGTCCGGCACGTTCAGCACCGTGGTCGGCACCGACATCGGCGCAGGGCTGTGGTTCGAGGTCGTCCAGGACGCCGGCGCGGTCTACGCGGTCGTCGTGCCCGCCCCGGGGGCGGCCGGGCTGCTCGGGCTCGCGGGGCTGGCGGCGACCCGGCGGCGACGCCGCTGACGCTCAGCGCTCAAACTCGCCGACCCGCCCGGTGGGCGTGCTGGCCCAGTGCATCTTGCCGAGCAGCGTGCGCCAGTAACTCACCGCCGGGTCCGAGACGAACCGGACGGTGCGCCGGCCGCTGCGGATCCGCACGAGGTCGCCCTCGCCGAGGCGGTGGTGGCCCTGGCCGTCGATGAGCAGCGTCGTGCCCGCCTCCTCGGTGGCGTTGACGCTCCGGACGCCGATGTCGATGGGGGTGTCCGCGCGGAGCACGATCGGGCGGAAACTCAGCGAGTGCGCGGCGATGGGCGTGATCACGCAGGCGTCGACCCCCGGCGCCACGATCGGCCCGCCCGCCGAGATGTTGTACGCGGTCGACCCCAGGGGCGTCGAGACGATCAGCCCGTCGCCCGACACGGTCGGGCCGGGCTGGGCGTCGATGGTCAGGTCCAGCGTGATCATCCGGTACGGCGGCCCGGCGGTGACGACGAGTTCGTTGAGCGCGGTGGCGCTGTACCGCAATGTGCCGTCCGGGCCGACCACGTCGCCGTCCAGCGTCCGGTGCTCGTGCGTCCGCAACGCCGCCGGGCCGAGCAGGGCCTCTGCCGACCGGCTGAACGCCCCGAGTTCGTACCCGGCCATGAAGCCGACCTTGCCCGTGTTGATCCCCAGCAGCGGCGTGTCGAAGTCCAGGCACGCCCGGGCGGCCGAGAGGATGGTCCCGTCGCCGCCCATCACGACGATCAGGTCGGGCGCCCCCTCGGACAACGCGCCCGACGCGACGGCCGCCGGCAGGTCGGCCGAGTCGACCTGCCCGACCAGGCGCCCGTGCCGCTCGATGAGTCGGCGCACGTCGCCGGCCGCCGCCACCGCCCGGGGCTTGCGCGGGTTGATGACCAGCAGGGCGGATCGTGCCATCGGGTCGGGTGCTCCGCGACGGGGTGAAGGAGGGGCGGTTGCGCGTCAGGCGTTCGGGGCCGGCTCGGCGCGGCGCGCCGGTGCGGCCGCGACGAACCGCTCGTGGTGGGCGGGGTCGGCGGCGTGTCGGATCATCCGGGCGATGCCTTCGGCGTCGAGCCCGACCTCGGCGAGTTGGTTGCGCCTGGGGTCCTGCATGACCCACTGGTCCGGGATCCCGTGCCGCACGATGCGCGACGCGTCCAGGCCCAGTTCCTGGGCGGTCTCCAGGACCGCCGAACCGAAGCCGCCGACCACGGTGTGGTCCTCGAGGGTGAGCACCGGGACGCCGCGTGAGAGCAGGGCGCGCACCAGGCCGGCGTCGACCGGCTTGGCGAACCGGGCGTCCCACACGCCCACGCGGTACTCCTCGCCGAGCAGGTCGCGGGCGTCCATCGCGGCGATGGCCGGCGTGCCGAAAGCGAGCACCGCCACGTCGGGGCGGGCGGCGTCCAGGTCGGCGAACTCGGGCGTGAGCAGGCGGGCCTTGCCGGGCTCGAAGGCGGGGCAGGGCAGATCGGTGAACCGGGCCGAGCAGTCGTCGCGGGGGTAACGCACCGCGGTCAGGCCGCCCTCCCAGTCGTGCATGAACTCCAGCGACGCAACGAGGCTCGGCTCGTCGATGGCGGCCATGATCACGGCGTCGGGCAGCGTCCGGAGCAGGGCCACGTCGCAGAAGCCGTGGTGCACCGCGCCGTCCCCGCCGACCAGCCCGGCGCGGTCCAGGCACAGGCGGACGGCCAGGCCCTGGAGCGCGACCTCCTGGAACGCCTGGTCGAAGGCGCGCTGCAGGAAGGTCGAGTAGACCGCGAAGAACGGGCGCAGGCCGACCTTGGCCATGCCCGCCATCATGTCCATCGCGTGGCTCTCGCAGATGCCCGTGTCGAAGCAGCGGTCGGGGAAGCGCGCCAGCGCCTTGGCGACGCCGGTGCCGTCGGGCATGGCGGCCGTCGTCGCGACGATCTTGGGGTCGCGCTCCATCAGGTCGGCCAGGGCGTCGGCGAAGGCCGCGGTGAAGGACCGCCCGCCTGACTTCATCTCCACGCGGCAGCCGAGCACCTCGTCGCGTTCGACCTTGAAGGCCTTTGGCGAGTGGAACCGCGTCGCGTCGCTCTCGGCCACGTCCAGGCCCTTGCCCTTGACGGTCTTGACGTGCAGGACCATGGGCCGGTCGAGGTCGCGGGCCTCGCTGAGGAACTCGATCAGGGTCGGCAGGTCGTGGCCGTCGATCGGCCCGACGGTCAGCAGGCCGAACTTCTCGAACCAGGAGTCCTCGGCGATGGCCGCCTTGGTCATCTCGCCCATGCGGTGGTAGGCCTCACGGAGCATGCCCCCGCCGGGCATGTGGCGCAGGAACTCTTTGGCGCCCTTCTTCAGGTCGGCGTAGGTGTGGCTGACCCGGACCCGGTCGAAGTACTGGGCCATCGCGCCCTGGGGCTTGCTGATGCTCATCCCGTTGTCGTTGAGGACGACCAGGAACTGTCGCTTGAGGACGCCCGCGCCGTTGAGGCCCTCCATCGCCACGCCGTTGACGATCGACGCGTCGCCGATGATCGTCGCGACGCGTCGCCCGCCGGGGTTGGTTCTCGGGTCGAAGGCCTCGCCGTTGATCGTGTCGCCCCGGGCCATGCCGACCGCGGTGGAGATGCCCGTGCCCGCGTGGCCCACGCGGAACAGGTCGTAGCGGGACTCGTCCGGCTCGGGGAACCCCGCCATGCCCTGGCGGGTCCGGAGTTTGCCAAGGAGGGGGTACCGCCCGGTGATCAGTTTGTGCGGGTAGCACTGGTGCCCGACATCGAAGAGCAGGCGGTCGTGCCCGAAGTCGAAGACGCGGTGCATCGCCAGCGTCAGTTCGACCACGCCGAGGTTCGGCGCCAGGTGCCCCCCGGTGGTGGACACCTGCTCGATGATCGCCTGGCGGATCTCGCCCGCCAGTTCGCCGAGTTGTTCCACGCTCAGGCGGCGCAGGTCCTGGGGGCCGGTCAAGGATTGGAGCAGCGTCATTGCACCCCCGGGGGAAACAGGCAGCGGTCAGCGTGCATTCTAAGCGCGCCGCCCGCGGCCCGCACCGCGTACGCCGGTTCGGGTGGGCTTGTTCGCCGGCCCGCTCAGCGGTCGCGCCGCGCCATGGCCCGGCTCAGTTCCAGCAGCGGACGGGCCGACGGGCCCAAGGGCGCCAGGGCGGCCTCCGCGTCCGCCTGGAGTCGCTCGACCTCCCGCCGGGAACCCTCCAGCCCGAGAACCAGCGGGTAGGTCAGTTTGCCCGCCTGGGCGTCCTTGCCCGTGGCCTTGCCCACCGTGTCCGGGGCGCCGGTCGCGTCGAGCAGGTCGTCGACGATCTGGAAGATCAGGCCCAGGTCGTCGGCGAACCGGGTGATCGCGTCCAGTTCCGCCGAGCCCGTGCCGGCGCCCCCCAGGATCGCCCCCATGCGGCACGCCGCCCGGATCAGCGCGCCGGTCTTGTTGCGGTGGATCAGTTCCAGTTGCTGGCGGGGACCGAGCCGGCCGGGCTCGGCGTCGACGCCCAGGGTGTCGTGGATCTGCCCGGCGATCATCGCCCGGGTCCCCCGGCCCAGTTCCCGGACGAGCGCCACCCGAACCGCGCCGTCGAGCCCGTTCTCCGTGCGCCAGATGGCCTCGTACGCCAGGTTGAGCATGGCGTCGCCCGCCAGGATGGCCATGGCCTCGCCCGCGTGCCGGTGCAGGGTCGGGCGGCCGCGGCGCAGGTCGTCGTCGTCGAGCGCCGGGAGGTCGTCGTGGACGAGGCTGAAGGCGTGCACGAGTTCCACCGCCATGCCGCCCGGCAACGAGTCCTTGCCCACGCCCCCGACCGCCTCGGCCGACCGCCACGCGAGCGTCGGGCGCAGGCGTTTGCCGCCGCCCAGCAGGGCGTACCGCACCGCGTCCCGGAGCGTTTCCGGCACGTCGCTGGTCGCGATGAACGCGGCGAGGGCGTCGTCAACCTGCTGGATCACCGCGTCGTGCGCCATGGCCAGCCATCGTACGGTGCCGTCCGGGCGGTGGGGGGAGGGGCGTCACTACCGGCGGGCTGGCGATACCATCGGGCCGTGTTCGAGCAGGCGCTGACCATATTCCGGGCGGGCGGTTGGGTGATGTACCCGCTGCTGCTGCTCTCGCTGCTGACCGTGACGCTCGTCGTCGAGCGGGCGGTCTACTGGGCGCGCAACCTCGGCACCGGACGCCGCTTTGCGCTCTACCTGGCCGATCTGGCGGGCGGCCCGAACGGGCGGGCCCGCGCGCTGGACCGGGCCCGCAAGGACCGCACGCCGCTCGGCGACCTGCTGCGTCTGCTCGACCGGCTCGACCAGCCGGTCAGCGAGGGGGCCGCGGTGGCCGCGATCGAGTCGCTGCGCCCGCCGATCGAGCGGTCGGCGGCGGTGCTGGGCGTGGTCATCGCCGCGGCCCCGCTGCTGGGGATTCTCGGGACGGTCACGGGGATCATCCAGAGTTTCGACCTGCTGGGCAACGCGAGCGGCGTGACCGACCCCGTGGGCGTGGCGGGGGGCATCGCCGAGGCGCTCTACACCACCGCGTTCGGCCTGACCGTCGCCCTGATCGCCGTCTTCCCGCACGCGTTCTTCCGGGCACGGTCCGAGCGCATGCTCGCTCGGCTGGAGTCGCTCGCGGGAGCGTTCGTCGACGCCGGACCGGGCGGCGCCCCACGGGCCGCTTAGCGGGCCGCGTCCTGCTGGACGACGAGTTCGAAGATCTCTTCGGGCGACTTCGCGGCGTAGATCTTTTCGCGGAAGGCCTCGCTGGACATCAGGCGGCTGACCCGGGCCAGGGCCTGGATGTGGTCGCTCGTGCGGTCCGGCGGCGAGGCGAGCAGCACGACCAGGCGCACCGGCTGGTTGTCGATGGCCTCGAAGTCCAGCGGCTGGGCAGGCTTGCCGATCGCCATGGCCAGGCCCTGCATGCCGGCGTTCTTGCCGTGCGGGATGGCCAGCCCGTGCCCGATGCCGGTGGTCCGGGTCTGCTCGCGCGTCCAGACGGCCTCTTCCAGGCCCGCGGGGTCGTCGACCTTGCCGGCGGCCGCCAGAACCCCGACCAGTTCCGCGATGACCGCCTGCTTGTCGTCGCCCGACAGCGGCGATCGCACGCACTCAACCGAGAGGATCTCGCTTAGTTGCATCGCACCGTCCTACGAACGACGCCGGGACCGGGTGGAGTCACGCGCACCGGACCCGGGGTGGCAATGGTACCCCACGCCGGGGTGCGGCGTGAGAGCACCCCTGGGCGGATCAACCCGGCACGCGCATCTCGGCGGCGTACGACGCGTCGCGGTACGCGGTGTCGGGCCCGCCCGGCACGCCCGACGGCAGGACCGACCGCTCGCGTTCGATCGCCCAGCCCATGGTCGACGCGGCCCACGCCGCCTGCTCGGCGTTCTCCTCGGGCTCGAGGCTGCAGGTCGAGTACACGACGCGGCCGCCAGGGCGCACCATCGCCGTGGCCGCCTTGAGGATGTCGCGCTGCGTCTCGATCATCCGGCGCAGCGCGTCCGACCGCACCCGGTAGCGGGCCTCGGTGCGCCGGGGCAGCACGCCGGAGTTCGAGCAGGGCACGTCGGTCAGGACGAGGTCGGCCCACCGCTCGCCGCGCGACCGCAGTTCGTCCGCGTGCGCGACCTCGACACGCTCCTCGTTTCGGAAGACGGCGCGGAGCGCGTCGAGCCGGGCGTCGTCGACCTCGGCCGCGATCACCCTGGCGTCCGGGAAGGCGGCCAGGATCTGGCGCGTTTTCGTCCCGCGCCCGGCGCACAGGTCGACCACCACGGACTCGCCCTCGGCCGCCAGCCCGTCGACCACCTCGGACGCCGCGGCGTCCTGTACCCACAGGCCCGGGTGGTCGCGCAGCGCCCGGCCCAGTTCGGACCGCTCGCCGATGTACACGGCGTGGCCCGGCGAATCGTGCGGGAAGAACCGCGTGTCGGCACCGAGGGCGCCCCTGTCCGGCACGCGGCAGACAGTCGGCGGGAGCACCAGCGTGTGCAGGGCCAGGTCGGTCACGCTCACGCCGAGGGCCTCCCAGGAGCGCAGCAGCGAGCCGGGCAGGGACGCCGCGATGACCAGCCGGTAGGCCGGCTCGTCGGGCAGGCGCACGCCCCGGAGGGTCAGCGCGCCGCCCTCGGACAGCGGGATCGCGTCCTGGCGGTCGTCCCAGGCATCGACGAACTCGCCGCGGGCGTCGACCACGCGGCGGAGGACCGCGTTGACCATGCCCGCGGCTTTCGGCCGGATGCGGCGTTTGGCCCACTCCACGGTCTCGTCGATCGCCGCGTGGTCGGGGATGCGGTCAAAGAGCAGCAACTGGGCCGCCCCGGCGAGCAGGGCTGCCTGCATCTTCGGCTCGGTCGCGCGGACGTCGCGCCCGCTGACCGTCTCGACCAGGTACGAGAGCGTGATCCAGCGGCGCACGGTCGTGTCGACGATCGCGTGCGCCAGCGCGGCGTCCCGCGGGTCCATGCCGTCGGTCGCCGGATCCAACGGGACCAGGTCGGGCATTCGTTCCGCGTGCCGGGCCAGCACGCGCAGGGCGGCGTCCCGGGCGTTGGCGGCCCGCGCCGGCGGCTGGTTGTGCGTCCGCTGGGTGCGCATCCTCCTACGGTACGCCGTCGGCGAGGCGACCATGCACGAGACGGCGGCACGATGAGCAACCACACCCAACCGCCCGGGGACGCCCGGCGTCACGCCCGCGAGGCCGGGCGCGGGTTCCTCACGGACCTGCGGATCCGCAAGAAACTGATCGTGCTGCACACCTCGTTCTCGCTGGTGCTGGCCGCGCTGCTGCTGGTGGCCCTGCGTCCCGCGCTGGGCAAGGTGATCGTGCACGGCGAGCAGGCGCAGGCGGCGGCGGCGCTCGAGATGCTCCGGTCGATCGGGGACTCGCCCGGGTGGCCGTCCGAGGCCGCCGCGTCGGACCTGGCCCGTCTGGCGGTGCGCCGGGGCACGGCGGCGCAGGTCGGGCTGACCGAGGCGCAGGCGGCCCGGCTGTCCGGCCCGGACGCCGCGCCCGTGCCGTTGTCGGCCAGCGAGGACGGGGCCGGTGTCGCGGCGTGGTTCGGCCCGGGCGAACTGGTGGTCGTGCGGGCGCGCAACGACGAGGCCCGCCGGGCGGTCAGCCTGGTGTACACGCTGCTGATCATCTCGCTGCTGGCGGGGTACGCCTTCGTGGCGGGGGCGCTGGAGATGTTCGTGCTGCCGCGGCACGTGTACACGCCCATCCGGGCGATGCTGGACGCCGACGACGCGGTGCGCCGAGGGGACCGGGAGGCCGAACTGATCGCCCCGGCGCTGATCCCGGCAGACGAACTCGGCGAGATCATGCGGTCGCGCAACGAGTCGGTCGCGTCGCTGCGTCGGCACGAGACGGAACTGGCGGCCGCCCTGGGCGAGTTGGAACGCACGGCGGTCGACCTTCACAAGAAGAACCACCTGCTCGAGGCGGCGCGGCGCAACCTGGAAGGCACCGACCGGCTCGCGTCGCTCGGCATGATGTCCGCCGGCATCGCCCACGAACTCAACACGCCCTTGGCGGTGGTCAAGGGCCTGGCCGACAAGCTCGCCGAGGGCCGGGACCTCAGCCCGGCCGAGCGGGCGCTGATGGCCCGGGTGGTGGGGCGTTTGGAGACCCTGTCCGAGGGCCTGCTCGACTTCGCCCGCGTCCGGCCCCCGCGCCTCGCCCCCGCGGACCTGCACGCGGTGGTCAGCGAGGCCGCCACGCTCGTGCGTCTGGACCGGACGGTGGTCCGGCCGGGCGCGGGCGTCGAGATCATCAACGCCGTCCCGGTCGGCACGGAACTTCTGTGCGACGCGGACCGGATGATCCAGGTGTTCGTCAACCTGGTGCGCAACTCGGCGGGCGTCATCGCCGACGCCGGCCCGGCGGCGGGGCGGGTGGTGGTGTCGGCGCAGGAGGCTCGCCGCGAGGGCGAGGATTGGCTGTCGGTCACGGTCGCGGACAACGGGCCGGGCATCCCGCCGGAGGTCGTCGGGCGCCTGTTCGAGCCGTTCGCGTCGACCCGGCTGGACGCCAACGGCACCGGGCTGGGTCTTGCGGTCTCCAAGGGGATCGTCCACGAGCACGGCGGCCTGCTGGTCGCGCGCAACGCGACGCCGGGCGACCGCCGCGAGCATCCGGACCTGCGCGGGGCGGTGTTCGAGATCCTGCTGCCCCGCAACCCGTCCGGCGCCCCGGTCGTCGCCGTGTAAGATGGATCGATGCCCGACCCGTCCGACGCCGCCGACGTCCCGCCGCTGAACCTGGTCGCCCTGGACGACGACCCGGATTTCCGCGAGTACCTGGCGGGCGTGCTCGAGGCCGAGGGCCACGAGGTCCGCGCGGTGGAGACGCCCGAGGCGCTGTTCATCGCCTGCCAGGCCGAGCAGCCCGACGTGATCCTGCTGGACATCAAGATGGGTCACCACTCGGGTGAGCGGGTGCTCGAGGAGATCCGGCGGCGCTGGCCGCGCCAGTGCGTGATCGTGGTCACGGGGTATCCCACCCTGGACTCGATGCGGCACACGTTCAAGCACGACGTGTTCGACTACCTGACCAAGCCGTTCCGCACCGAGGACCTGCGCCGCGTGATCGCCCAGGCCGCCGAGACCTTCGGGCTCGGCCAGCGTCCGCAGGACCGGCTGCGCGCCGAGTTGGGCCGGCAGATCCGCCTTGCCCGCACGGAGCGGGGGTGGACGCTGCGGGAACTCTCCAACGCCTCGGCGGTCTCGGTGTCGCAACTCTCGTCGATCGAGCGGGGGACCCACCTGCCGAGCATCGAGTCGCTCGTTGCGATCGCCGGCGCCCTGCGGAGCACACCGAGCGCCTGGCTCGCCGCCGCGGGATTCTGACCGGCGGTTCGGGCCGGAAGACGCCTGTCCGGCCACCTAGGCTTCGGCGAGTGGCCCCGGAGCGTCCCATCATCCTTTTCACCGCCTTCGAGCCGTCGGGGGACGACCACGCCTCGGCCGTGATCGAGGCGATCAGGCGCCGGCACCCCGACGCGGACATCCGCGCGTGGGGCGGGCCCAAGATGCTGGCCGCCGGGGCCGAACTGATCGCCCGCACCGGCGACGACGCGGTGATGGGCGTGCCCGGGCTGGCCAAAATCCGCGAGCACAAGCGGATCAACGCCGACATCGCACGCTGGGTGGCCGAACACCCCGTCGCGGTGCACGTGCCGGTCGACTCGCCGGCGGCCAACTTCCCGGTGTGCGCGATCACCAAGCGGGCCGGCGCCAAGGTGGTGCACCTGGTGGCGCCCCAACTCTGGGCGTGGGGGCCGTGGCGGATCAAGAAACTCCGGCGTCTGACGGACCACGTGCTGTGCCTGCTGCCATTCGAGGAATCCTGGTTCCGCGAGCGGGGCGTCCGGGCGACCTTCATCGGGCACCCCCTCTTCGACCACGCGCCGGACACCGCGGCGCTCGACGACGCCATCGCGGGCTGGCCCACCGGCAACCCCCGGGTGGCGATCATGCCGGGGTCGCGCCCGTCGGAGATGCAGGGCAACTTCACGCTGCTGCTCGCGGCGTACAACCGGCTGGCCCGTGAGCATCCCGCGATGAGGGGGGTGGTCGCCGCAACCCGCCCGGAGGTCGAGCCCGTCCTGCGACGCCTTGCGGCCGACGCCCGCCTGGAGTGGCCGGAGTCACTTTCGGTCCGGTTCGGCGCGACCGACGCGGTGGTCCGGTGGTGCGACCTGGCGCTGGTGGTCTCGGGCACCGTAACCCTGCAGATCGCCCGTCAGCACCGGCCGATGGTGATCGTGTACAAGTCCAGCCGGCTGCTGTGGGCCCTGGTCGCCCGCTGGGTCATCCGCACGCCGTTCTTCACGCTGCCGAACCTGGTGGCCGGGCGGGAGATCGTGCCGGAACTCGTGCCGCACTTCGGGGGGGCCGACCCGATCGCCGACCGGGCGGTGGCGTTGCTCGAAAGCCCGGACGCCGCGGCGGCCCAGAAGCGGGAACTGGCGGCCATCGCCGATCGGTTCCGGGGCCGGCACGCCGCGACCGAGGCGGCGGCGATCATCGCCGAGCACGCCGGGCTTGGGCCCGCGACCGCGCCGGCCGACGGGTCGCGGGAGATGGCTCAGCCGCCCGCCCGGAGCGGATAGAGCCCGATCCCGCACCACGCGTTGCCCGCCCGGTCGGCGATCGGCGTGCCGGCGATCTCCGGTGCGCCGACGGGCAGGTCGGCGTCGAGCAGGCGGTGGGCAGCCTGGTGCAGGTCGTGCCGGGCGACCGCCTCAGATTCGCAGAACAGCACCACGACCGAGGCGGCCGTCCAGATGGACGGGTCGCGGGCGAGTTTGACCAGGTCGGTCATCGGCCCGCGGACGATCTGGTCGGCGTATGCCCGGTTCGGCCCGGGCACGCCGTCCACGAAGGCGTGCTGGGCGACGGATTTGACCTCCAGCCAGCACGCCTCGCCGGGCGGAACGAGGCCTTCGGCGGGGGCGAGTCGCTCGGAGACGCCGGAGAACAGCGTCGCCTCCCCCGCCAGCAGCGCGGCCTGTTCCGCGGCCGGGTCCTCCAGCGCCATGCCGGGCTCGGGGAGCAACACGAGGTCGCAGCGGGCCCGCGCCGACTTGCGCACGGGGGCCGTGTGCTCGCCCGGGTAGAGGACCTCCCGGACGACGCCAAACCCCGCCGCGGACAGGGCTTCCGCGAGGACGGGGTGCAGGGCGACCTCGGGCAGCGCGTCGACGCCCCGGACGGCCTGTTCGGCGCAGAGGCGCCGGTCGAGCGAGGCGACCCCGTCGGTCAGGCCGGTCAGGATGTCGATCATCCTCCACACCGAGCGTCCCCAGGTTCCGGCCGCGGCTCGGGTTGCAATCCCCGGCCGTGCCTGCGATGATGCCCTCTCGACCAACGCGGGCGCTGCGTTCCGCCCTGCCGCCAGATCCGGAGTGACAACCGTATGCAGAATTTTTGGAACACCCTCAACGCGATCAACGGCGTCCTCTGGGCGGACTGGGTCCTTTACGTGCTGCTCGTCGTGGGCACGCTGTTCACCTTCTGGTCCGGCTTCGGGCAGTACCGGGCGCTGACCCACGGCGTCGCGGTCGTCCGTGGCAAGTACGACGACAAGGACGACCCCGGCGCGATCAACCACTTCCAGGCGCTCTCGACCGCCCTGTCGGCCACGGTCGGCCTCGGCAACATCGCGGGTGTCGCCCTGGCCATCGCGGTGGGGGGGCCGGGTGCGGTCTTCTGGATGTGGGTGACCGGGTTCATCGGCATGGCGCTGAAACTGACCGAGGTCACCCAGGCCATGCTCTACCGCAACACGGACGACCCGGACAACCCCCACGGCGGGGCGATGTGGGTGTGCAAGAAGGGGTTCGCCCGCATCAGCCCGGCCCTCGCCCCGCTCGGGGTCGTGGTCGGGGCGGTGTTCTGCGTGACCCTGTTGATCTCCGCCGTCACCGGCGGCAACATGTTCCAGGCCTGGAACGTGGCCGACATCTCGTTCTCGTACTTCGGAATGCCGAAGTTTGCCGCCGGCGTCATCCTCGCGTTGGGGGTGGGCGTCGTGATCATCGGCGGCATCAAGCGCATCGGCGACGTGGCCGGGCGCATCGTCCCGCTGATGTGCAGCCTCTACCTGCTGGCGGCGGCCTACATCATCATCGTCAACGCCGGACGCATCCCGGACATGTTCCGGCTGATCTTCTACGAGGCGTTCAACCCGTCCGAGGCCGCCGGGGCGTTCATCGGCGGGGTGGCGAGTTTCGGGTTCCTCAAGGGCATGCAGCGCGCCCTGTTCAGTTCCGAGGCTGGCCAGGGATCGGCGCCGATCGCGCACTCGGCGGCCAAGACGGACGAGCCCGTCAGGGAAGGCGTGGTCGCCGGGCTCGAGCCGTTCATCGACACCATCGTCGTGTGCACGTTCACGGCGCTGGTCATCCTCCTCTCCGGCGCGTGGAACCGCGCCCCCGCCCTGACGTTCCCCGAGGGCTATCAGCCGGGGATCAGCATCGTCAGTTCCACCCCGACGTCGAACACGTGGTCCTTCGACCCCGTGCCCGTCGGCATCGCGGATGAGAACGAGGCGTCCGGCCAGATGCGCGCCGGGCAGAACGTCTTCATGGTCATCCGCGGCGGCGTCAACCCAACCACCGGCGGCGACCACCACAAGGTCAACGGCACGCTGATGCAGACCGAGGACGGCGGGTGGGCCGCGTCCCTGGCCGACCTGACCCTGCCGGTCGACGCCGAGAATCCCGAGCCGCCGACGCTCGAGATCGCCGAGCCCGGGGTGTACTTTGACTTCAACGGCGCCACGCTGACCGCCAAGGCGTTCGACCGGACCCTGCCGGGCCTCGGCGCGTGGATCGTGCCCGCCGCTGTCTGGCTGTTCGCCTTCTCGACCATCATCTCGTGGTCCTATTACGGCGAGCAGGGCGTGGTGTACCTGCTGGGCATCAGGGCGGTGCTGCCGTACCGGCTGCTGTACTGCCTGCTGATCCTGGTGTCGACCTTCGAGTTCATCGACGCCGACGCCATCGAGAACATCTCCGTCCTCGGCACCGGCGTGATGCTCTGGGCCAACATCCCGATCATGCTGATCTTCGGTCGCCAGGCGATGCGCGAGTACCACGGCTACTTCCGGCGCATGAAGTCGGGCGGGGACGACGCCCAGCCGCCGCCGCCGCTCGCCGACGTGATCGAGGGCAAGAACGTCGAGTAAGCCGGGCCCGGGCCGGTTGGATCAAACCCCGCACGCCCTCTCCGCCGCCGGAGGGGGCGTGCTTTCGTTGCCCACCTACCATCCCCACCCCATGCCCGTCCTCGCCGCGACCAACCTGACGCTCGCCCATGGCCACAAGACCGTGCTCGACGCGGTGTCGCTGTCGATCGAGCCCCGCGACCGCATCGGGATCGTGGGGCGCAACGGGGCGGGCAAATCGACGCTGATCAAGCTGCTTGCTGGCGTGTCCACGCCGGACTCGGGCGACGTGTCGCTCCAGCGGGGCGCCCGCATGGGCTACCTCGACCAGAACACGACGCTGGACCCGGGCGACACGGTCCGGTCGGCCGCGGCCCGGGCCTTCGAGGCGGCCCACGCCATGCAGGCCCAACTCCACGCCGTCTTCGACCGCATGGCCGACGCCGACGCGGACGAGTTGGACCGCCTGCTCAGCGAGCAGGCCCGGCTGGAGGCGGCCATCGAGGCCGCGGGCGGCCTGAGCACCGAGCACGAGGTCGCCAAGGTGCTCCACGGCCTGGGATTCGTCGACGCTCAGATGGACCTGGCGGTCTCGGCGCTGTCCGGCGGGCAGAAGGCCCGGCTCTCCCTGGCGCGGCTGCTGCTCGAGGAGCCCGACGTCCTGCTGATGGACGAGCCGACCAACCACCTGGACATCGACGGGCGGATCTGGCTCGAGAACTTCCTGGCCGACGAGTTCAAGGGGGCGGTCGTCCTGATCTCCCACGACCGCTACCTGCTCGACCGCGTCGTCGACCGCATCGTCGAGGTCGAGCACGCGCGGCTCATCGACTACCCGGGCAACTACGCCGACTTCCGGCGCATCCGCGCCGACCGCCGCATGACCCAGCACCGCGCCTGGGAAAAGCAGCAGGCCGAGTTCAGGAAAGAAGCCGCCTACATCCGCCAGTACAAGGCCGGGCAGCGCGCCAAGCAGGCCAAGGGGCGTGAGTCGCGCCTCGACCGAGCCAAGGAGTCCGCGCTCGAGCGCCCCGTGGAACTGGCCGAACTGCGGGTCACGCTGCCCAAGCCCGAGCGGTCGGGCGACGTCGTGATCTCCGCCCGCGACGTGACCAAGTCCTACCCCGGCGACGCCGACCGCCCGCCCACGGTGCTGTTCAAGAACCTCACGGTCAAGGTGCAGCGCGGCGAGCGGTGGGGCATCGTCGGCCCGAACGGGGCGGGCAAGACCACGCTGGTCCGCTGCATGCTCGGCCAGATCCCGCTCGATTCCGGCCAGGTCTCGCTGGGCGCCAAACTCGACATCGGCCACTTCGAGCAGCACCGGCGCGTCGACGACCCGGACCGCACGGTCATCCAGCACGTCCAGGCGCGGGTCAAGGCGAGCACCAACCCGCCGGTGCTCCTGTCCGAGCAGGACGCCCGGAACCTTGCCGGGGCGTTCCTGTTCTCGGGAGACGACCAGGACAAGCCGGTGCGGGTGCTCTCCGGGGGCGAACTGGCCCGCGCCGACCTCGCCGCCCTGCTCGCCTCGTCCAAGAACCTCCTGATCCTCGACGAGCCGACCAACCACCTGGACATCCCCGCGGCCGAGCGGCTTGAGTCCCTGCTCGCCCGCGCCACCAGCGACCCCAAGACCGGCGAGACCACCGAGGCCCTGTTCCCCGGCACCGTCATCCTGATCTCCCACGACCGCGCGCTCCTCGACGCGGTGTGCGACCACCTGATCCTGCTCGACGGGCGCGGCGGGGCCCGCGTGTTCGCCGGGACCTACAGCGACGCCCAGCGCGCAGCGCCCGCGGCGCCCCCAGGCCTGAATCGCCCCGCCCCGGCGGGCAGGCCGTCCGGGCAGGCTCCGTCCCCCCGTGCCGTTGCCCCGCCCGCCCCGGCGCCGGCGAAGAAGGTCGAGAAGAAGAGCCGCTTCTCGTGGATGCCCCTTGACGCGATCGAGCGGCGCATGGGCGAGTGCAACGCCGAGATGCGCACCCTCGACACCCGGCTGGCCGACGCGGACGTCTGGAAGGACGCCGACAACGCCAATGCGCTGACCGAGCGCCTCGACGACCTCCGCGCGGAACTGGGGGAACTCGAGACGGAGTGGCTGCACAAGTCGTCGTGACCGCGGGCCCGGTCAGGCCTTGAGGGCCACCGCCACGCGTTCGACCGTTTCTCGCGCGTGCGCCAGCGAAGTGGCCCGCGACTTGCGCACGGCAGAGCGCCACGCGAAGGGCGCCGGGACCACCGTCAGGGGCAGGTACCAGACCCAGGTGTCCATCCACGGGGCCGAAGCCATCAGCCGCTCGTACCACACGAAGGTGTGCATGAACCCGTCGGTGATCGGCAGGCCGGGCCAGACCGTCAGCACGAGGACCGCCGCGAAAATCCAGGGGGCTCTTCGCGGCATGTGCAACTCGAACGCCGCCCGCCCGTCGGCGGCGCGGACCAGCACCCGACCCTCGAACGGCGCGCCGTGGGCCGCGAACGACGCGTCGGCGCCGTTGACGCCTCCTGGTTCGTAGCCGGCGAGGTTGCCGCGCTTGGACATGGTGCCCAGGCGGGCGAGGAGCTCGTCGCGGGTCAGCGTGGTATCGACGGTGGCGATGTGGTTCTCGGTCGTGGTCACTGGGCCCTCCGGGGGCTGCATCATGGCCGCGAACCCGGCCCGCGTCCAATCGGCACGCGGCGTGCATCGAGTGGATCGGAGAATCTCTTGTGAGCCCGATCCCCTTCCATGCCGTGCAGGCCGCGCCGCCACCGGGTGCGCACGAGGCGTCCGTGTTGCTTCCGGGCGACGCGCGGTGGGTTCTGGCAGCACGGGCGACGTTGGCCGCACAGCACGGGCCGGTGGGCGACGAAGCGCGCGGGCGCCTGACGGAATGGGCGGCGCGAAGGGGTATTCTGCCCATTCATGCGGCGTCCATCATCGCCATCGCCGAAGGCGCGGCCCGTCACGGCGGGCTGTCGGGCGCGGACGCCGAGGCCATCGCGCGCCTGCCCGCGCCCGGCGACCCGCGTGCCCCCGACCGCCTGGGACGGACGCTCCGGCTGGTGATCGGCGTGCAGGTCGTCGTCGCCGCGGTCCTGCTGGCGGCCCGGATGTCGTAGCCCCGAAAGGGGCGCTGTCAGTCGCCGCGGGTGGAGCGGAGCGGAACCCGTGGTTCGGGCGTCGTCGTTTGATCGCGGCCCCGGAGGGGCGGAGGTGGACCTGTCATCCCCGAACTGACGCGCTTCATCCGCGACGGGTGGCTGTCGCCACGCCCGGCGTGATGCCCTCATCCTCACGGGATCAGGTCCACGGCGATCTCGCGCTGCGAGCCGTCCTCGGCGAGGACGGTCATCGGGACGCGGGCGCCGGTCAGGAGGCCCCCGTCTGCCGCCGCGACCATGAACTCGTCGAACCCCGCCACCGGCTCGCCGGCGACGGCGACGATGGTGTCACCCGCGCGCAGGCCGGACGCGGCCGCCGGCAGGCCGTCCCAGACCTGGACGACGAGCACGCCGCCGTCGGCTCCCGCGTCGGTCAGGATCGCCCCGAGACGGATCTGGGTCGGCTGGGCGAGGCGCTGGGCGAGCACCTGGGGGCGGATGGGCGCGAGGGTCACGGACAGGTCGACGAGGTCGCCGTCGCGCCACAGCCGGATCTCGACCTGCTCGCCGGGCCTGCCGGAACTGACGAGCGAACTGAGCGCCTCGGTGCTGAAGACCGGGCTGCCGCGCACGCTGACGATCACGTCGCCCGCGCGGACGCCGGCGCGGTCGCTCGGCCCGCCGGGCTCGACGTCGGCGACGCGGACCCCGGTGAGGGTCTGCCCCGTGTCGGTGACGACCCGGTCGAGCCCGTCGCCCGCCCGCCCGAACGAGATGCCCATGTAGCCGCGGGAGACGGCCCCGTGACGGATCAACTGGTCGACGATCGGCTCGATGGTGCCCAGCGGGATGGCGAAACTGATGCCGGCCGAGTCGCCGCCGGCGTCCTCGGGGCGGGCGCCGAGCGAGCGTGATGTGGCGATGGCGACGTTCATGCCGATCACGTGGCCGTCGCTGTTGGTCAGAGGGCCGCCCGAGTTGCCGGGGTTCACGGCGGCGTCGGTCTGGATGTAGTTGGTGTACCCCCCCGGGATCGACGACCCCGGCGCCTGGCGGCCAAGCCCCGACACCACGCCCTCGGACATCGAGAACTTGAAGCCGAACGGCGATCCGAACGCGAAGACCCGCTCACCGACGCGCGGCAGGCGGTCCTGGCTGCGCAACGCGGGGAACAGGTCGCGCCGGGGGCGTTCGACCTTCACGACGGCGATGTCGGTGTAGACGTCCGCGCCGACGAGCGAGCCGGTGGTGACCACGCCGTCGCCGAACTCGACCGCCACGCGCCGGGCGCCCCGCACCACGTGGGCGTTCGTGACGACGTGGCCGAGGTCGTCGTAGACCCACCCCGCGCCGGAAGAGCCGAGCAGCCCGCGGCGCTCGCCGGTGGCCTCGATGTGCACCACGCTCGGGCCGACGGCCTCGGAGATGGCGGCCACCGCGTCGTCGATCTGGCGCAGGATGTTGTCCCCGGCCAGGTGCTGACGGGCGAGCAGGATGCGTGCGGACTGCTCGGCCAGGGCGTACCGGCGCAGCAGGCGCGGCGTGCCCACGATGAGCAGCAGCCCCGCCGCGACGAGCAGCAGCAGCGGGGTCACCGTCCGCAGACGCCTCACGGGCGTGTCTCCCGGCCGGAGGCGGGCTTGCCCGCGGCGCTCTGGGCGGGGTCGGCCTGCGCGCCAGACCGCATCGTGTAGCGCGACCCGCCGATCCGGTCGGTGCGCACGCGCTCGGCCCACTCGGCCCCGGCGGCTCGGATGCGCTCGCCGAGCGACTCGACCGGCTCGGCGAACCGCGGCGGGTGGTCGGTCAGCCCAAGCAGGTCGTGGACGACCAGGATCTGCCCGTGGCAGGCGGTGCCGGCGCCGATGCCGATCACCGGGACGCTCGTCGCCTCGACCACCTTGCGGGTGACCTCCTCGGGCACCGCCTCGACCAGGACGAGCACGGCGCCGGCGCGTTCCATCGCGACGGCGTCACGCACGATCGCCGCCATCGCGTCCTCGGTCCGGCCTTGGGCGGTCGGGCCGCCCAGGACCGCGGTCGTCTGCGGGCGGAAGCCGACGTGGGCGCACACGGGCACGCCAGCGCGCGTCAGCCGGTCGACCAGCGGCGCGAAGGTCTCGTCGACCTCCAGTTTCACCACGTCCGCGAGGCCCTCGCGCATGAAACGGGCCGCGTTGTGCATCGCGGCCTCCACCGAGGCGTGGTAACTCATGAAGGGCATGTCGGCCATCACCAGCGTGCGCGGCGCACCGCGTTTCAGGGCAGCGGTGATCTGGACCAGGAAATCCAGCGGCGCGTCGATGGTGCGTTCGAAGCCCAGCACGACCTGGGACGCCGAGTCGCCGGCCAGCAGCACGTGGACCCCGCCGCGTTCGAGCCACCGGGCGGTGGTGGCGTCGTAGGCCGCCAGGCAGGCGAACTTCTCGCCGCGCGCGGCCATGCGGCGCAGGGTCTTGAGGGTGACCGGCTCCCGCAGGGCGGCCACGCCGGGGCGGTCCGAACTGTCGGGGTTTGGGGGCGACAGGCTCACGCGGGAGCATAGGGGGCCGGGCCCTGCGCCTCGCGCCCGCCGGCCTGGGGCCGGGGCGTCACGCCTGGCCGAAGAACGCCCGGTGGTGGGCCAGGATCTCCCGGCACCGCGACTCGTCCGGCTGGTCCCGGTCGTCGCCCTCCAGGAAGCACCCCCCGAGCACGAGCGCGTCGCGCCGCGGGAAGAGGTACTTGTACCCGTCGTGGACGATGTACCCCAGGGGCTGCGGCCGGACCAGCACCAGCATGCCCCGGGCCGGGTACATGGCCGTGTCGCCGAACAGGTCGCGCGAGCCCATCGCCAGGCAGTTGACCACGACCGGTTCGGGCAACGCCGCGACCTCTTCGAGACGGGTGATCCGCCGGGTCTCGAAGATGCCGCCGAGCGAGCGGACCTCGTCCAGCAGCGCGGCCAGCAGGACCGGGGTGTGCATGAACAGGGTGCGGAAGACCCGGCCGGGCTGGGGATGCGCCCCGACTGGCAGCACGTCCAACGGGACGGGGGCCGCGAGCGTGCCGTTGTTGAAGAACTCGGGCGAGTCGGGCGCGCCCTCGGGCTCGTAGACCGGCATCTCCTCGACGCCGAAACGCTCGGGAAGGGCCCGCAGGCCGTCGATCGACCGGCGCAGGATGGCGTGGAACCACGCCGTCCGCTCGGCCGTCCGGCCGAACTCGATCCCGGTGGGCAGCCAGACGGCCCCGGCGACCATGCTGACCGTCTCGGTCGCCGGACGCTCGGCGATCAGGCGGACCCGGCGTCCGGACTGGAGCAGGCGCAGGGCGGTCATCAGGCCGACCGCGCCGGCGCCGAGCACGGCGACGGGCTCGTCCGGCTCGGCGTGCGCGTCGACCAGGCGCACGACCTCGTCGGCCGTGCCAAGGCCGATGGTCACGCCGCAGCCGCCGTGGCCGTAGTTGTGGATGACAGTCTTCCCGCCCGCGTCGGAGCCGAGCGTCTCGGCCTCGATCCGCAGGCCGCCGCGTCGGCACGGACGCAGCCCGGCGACGGTGCGGAGCACGCTCGCGTCGCTCAGATCGGGGACCGGCAGGGTCTTGACCATGCGGTCAACGCTAGGTCGGATCCGCGGCCTCTTCGCCGGTTTTCTCCGGCTTTTCCAGCGCCGTGACGCGCACGACCACCGGCGTGCCGACCTTCGGCACGCGCTCCTTGTCGGCGATCCACACCGGCTCGTCGACCGCGGCCTGCGGGCTCAGGTCCCACGCGGCGGCAATGACCTCCGTGCCGAACCCGGTCAGGCCGATGATCGTGCCCGCCCGGTCGGCCGCGTAGCGGATGTCCCCGCCGTCGATCCGCGAGCCAGCGAAGACCAGCGCCCAGGCGTCGGCCTCAGGCAGGCGCTGGCCGGTCTCCTTGTGCACCGCCCAGGACGCCAGGTCCACGAACGCGCCGGGCTTGCCCTCCTCAACAACCGCCACCTCGACCCGCACCCGCGGCCCCGCCGGCGCCTGGGCGGCCTTCGCGCCCTCCCAGCGCACCGGCCGGCCGGGTTCGAGCCCGGCCGCCAGCAGACCGGCGTGGATGACCGAGGGCGTCACCGTGGTGACGACCAGGGATTCGTGCTCGCGCGAGTCCGGCCCGGTCACCAGCAGTTCCAGGTACACCACCGGCGTCTGCGGGTGGCTCAGGTCGGCGCAGACCTCGCCGCGGAACTCCACGAAGCGCTCGCCGACGCGCACGCCGGGCAGCAGTTCCTTCGCGGGCGCGTCGGCGGCCGCGTCGGACGCCGGCGGCTCACCCGACGCCCACAGCAACGCGGCGGCGATCAGCGCGTGCGTCATCATCGTTCCGCTCCTTCCGTAGCCTGCCGGGCGAAGGCCTCGAACGCCCGGCCCCGCGCCTCAAAGTGCTCGAACTGGTCCCACGACGCGCACCCCGGGCTGAGCAGCACGGCGTCCCCCGGGCGCGCGTTCGCGACCGCCGCCCGGACCGCGGCGTCCAGCGTTCCGCAACGCGACACGACCCCGGCCGCTTCCACCCGTTCCGCCCCGTCCGCGATGGCGTCGCCCGTCGCCCCGATCGTGTAGAGCCCGGCGGTGCGCGATGCGAGCGCCGAAATGCCCGACAGGTCGACCCGCTTGTCGTACCCCCCGCAGATCAGGTGGACGCGTCCCTCGCCGAGCGTGTGCCCCATCGCGTCGACCGCGAGGGCCGTCGCCCCGGGCACGGTGCTCTTGGAATCGTCGTAGAACCGGACCCCGTCGGCCTCGTGGACCAGGCGCAGGCGGTGGGGCAGCCCAGGGAAGGTGCGCACCGCGTCTTCGAGTCGGGACTCCTCCAGGCGGACGCCCGCGACCCGGTCGGCCCCCAGGCGGGCCGCGGTGACGGCCACCCGGGCGTTCCACGCGTTGTGCGCACCGGGAACCACGCAGCCCTCGACGCCCTCGCCCGGCCCGACGACGATCCGCTCGACGCCCTCGGCGGTGGGCCAGCCCGCCACCCCGTGCCCGAGCACCACGGCGTCCCCCGGACGCTGGTGGCTCAGCAGGCGTTCCTTGCTCTGCCGGTAGTGGCTCTCCGAGCCGTGCCAGTCCAGGTGGTTCGGCTCCAGGTTCGTCACCACGCCCACGCGCGGCGACCACGCCTCGGCCCCCAGCCAGTGCAGCATCGCGCTGGACAGTTCGAGCACCACGACCGTCTTCTGCCCGATCTTCGCCGCCCGGTCGAGCAGAGACCCCCCGATGTTGCCGCCCAGGACGCAGTCCACCCCGCAGGCGCGGAGCGCGTGGTCGATCATCGCGCTGGTGGTGCTCTTGCCGGCCGACCCGGTCACGCCCACCACGCGATCTCTCCCCAGCAGGCGGACGGCCAAGCCGATCTCGGTGGTCAACTCGATCCCCGCGGCCTGCGCCGCCCGGACGAACCGGTCGTCCCACGGACGCGGCACCGCGGGGTTGACGACGACGACGTCGGCCGTCGTGAAATCATTGACGCGGTGCTCGCCGAGGCGCAGTTCCACCCGCCCGCCCTCGACCAGGTCCTGGACCTGCGACACCGAGCCGGCCAGGCGATCGGCGGGGTCGCGGTCGGTCACCAGCACGTCCGCCCCCCGCTCGGCTAGCCAGCGCGTCACGCCAACGCCCCCGCCGAAGCGTCCCAGCCCCATCACGACCACCCGGCGTCCTTCGAGCGATTCCATGCCCGCCTCCTCGGCCGTCATCGGCCCCCTACATCATCGCCAAAGGGTCGACGTCGACCGCAGTCGCCGCGTCGCTCTTCACAAGCCCCCTGGCCCGCAACGCGCCAAGCACCGCCTGGATCGAGCGCGGGTCGTCGGCCGTCAGTTCCACGCTGACACGCCATTTGTCCGTGATCCGGGCGATGACGCAGTCCTGCGGCCCCTGCACCCGCACCCTTGTCCCGCCGGCCTCGGCCATCAGGCCGGCCAGTTCGGCGGCCCGGTTCCAGGCCTTCTCGTGGTCCTCGTCACGCACGACCACCCGCGCCATCCGCGTCGAGGGGGGCAGCCCCGCCCGGCGCCGGTTGGCGACCTCCCGCTCGGCGAACGCCGCGTAGTCGTGCCGCCCGGCGAGCACGATCGCCGGGTTGTCCGGGTTGTAGGTCTGCACGACGACCACGCCCGGGCGGTCACCTCGGCCCGCCCGGCCCGCGACCTGGGCGACCAGTTGGAAGGTGCGTTCCTCGGCCCGGAAGTCGGGCAGCGTCAGCGCGGTGTCGGCGCTGAGCACCCCGACCAGCGACACGCCCGGGAAGTCCAGCCCCTTGGCGATCATCTGCGTGCCCAAGAGCACCCGCAGTTCGCCCCTCCCGAAGCGCCCGAGCACGTCGAAGTAGTCCGCCGCCCGCCGCATGGTGTCCGCGTCGACGCGCTCGAAGCCCGTGCCCCGCAGCAGCCCGTGGGAAGCGCCGAACCGGCGCTCGAGTTCCTCCTCGACGCGCTGCGTGCCCGAGCCGAGTTCCACCAGCGGCTTGCCGGAGATCGGGCAGCGGTGGGGGATGAGGCGCTCGTCGCCGCAGTGGTGGCAGCGGACGTAGCGCCGCCCGCCCTGCTCGCGCACGCTGCCGCGGTGGACGACCATGGTCGCGTCGCAGCGTTCGCACTCCAGTTTCCAGCCGCAGGTGCGGTCCGAGCAGACCACCACCGAGGCGAACCCGCGCCGGTTGAGCAGCAGGATGGCCTGCCCGCCGGCGTCGAGGGCCTGCCCGAGCGCCTTGTGGAGCGTCGGGCCGATCGCGTCCTCCTCGGACGCTCGCCCGCGTTCCTGGCGCATGGCGGGGCGCTCGCGCGCCATGTCGACCACCGTCACCCGCGGCATGCGCCCCCCGCCGACCCGCTCGCCCAGGCGCCACAGCGCGAAGCGGCCCGACCGGGCGTTGTGCCAACTCTCAAGCGCCGGCGTGGCCGAGCCGAGCACGACCGTGCAGCCCTCGATGTGGGCGCGCTTGATCGCGACGTCGCGGGCGTGGTAGCGGGGCAGTTGGTCCTGCTTGTACGACGCGTCGTGCTCCTCGTCGACCACGATCACGCCCAGGTTGCGCACCGGGGCGAAGACGGCCGACCGGGCGCCGACGACCACCCGCGCCTCGCCGCAGGCCGCGGCCTGCCATTGCTTGTGCCGGGCCGACGCGCTCAGGCCCGAGTGCAGCACCGCGACGCCGTGCTCGCGGAAGCGGGCGACGAACCGCCCGGCGGTCTGCGGCGTCAGCGCGATCTCGGGCACCAGGACGATCGCGTTGCGCCCGGCCCCGAGCACGCGGTCCAGCACGCGCAGGTACACCTCGGTCTTGCCCGACCCCGTGACCCCGTGCACCAGGTGGACGCCGAAGCCGCCCAGCGTCGCGCCGATCCCCTCGACCACGCCCGCCTGGGCCTCGGTCAACCGTGCGACCGGGGGCGAGGACTCGGCCTGCTCGAAGAGTTCCGGCGCCCGCACCTCTCGCCGCTCGACCCACTCCAGCACGCCCATGGCGATCAGGCGGTTGACCGGGCCCGCATTGGAGACCCCCAGCAGCGTGCCGAGGTCGCGCGGCTCCATCGGGAATGCGCCCGGGTCGACCCCCCGCAACGCCTCCCAGGCGCTGGCGACGGTCGGGGTCAGCCCGCCCGGGGGCTCGGCGCCCTCGACCCGGCGGATCAGGCGGACGGTCCGGCTCCCCGTGCCCGCCTTCACCGCCGCGGGGAGCATCGAGGCGAGCACCATCCCGACCGGACAGCAGTAGTACCCCGCCAGCCAGCGGCCCAGTTCGACCAAGGGTTCGGGGAGTCGGGCGCCCGTGACCCGGTGCACGGGCTTGACGCGTCCGGGCTCGTAACCGCCGAGCATCTCGGCGCCGCCGACTTCCAGCACCACGCCGCCGACGCGCTGGTTGTTGCGTCCGACCGGCACCTCGACGCGGTCGCCGATGCGGATCGACTCCCCCTCAAACCGGTAGGTCAGGCCGTCGTCCCGGTCCACGCCGCGCTCGACCGCGACCCGGACGAACACGCTCCCCGCGGCCACGTTGTCCACGCCCCGGAAGGGCAGAAGCGTCATGACGGACCATACACTTCATCCCGATGCCCAACACAGAATCAGCACCGGCCCGCCTCGCGCTCGCAGACGGCACGATCTTCCATGGCACCGCCTTCGGAGCCACCGGCCAGGGCGTCCGCTCGGTCGGGGAGGTGGTGTTCAACACCGCGCTGACGGGGTATCAGGAGTCGGTCACCGACCCTTCGTACGTCGGCCAGATCCTCGTGCAGACCACGCCGATGATCGGCAACACCGGCGTCAACAGCGAGGACCTCGAGTCGGCGAGCGTGCAGGTGGCGGGGTTCGTGATCCACGAGCGCACGCGCACGCACTCGAACTACCGGGCCACCGGCGGGCTCGACGACTGGTTGCGGGAGGCCGGCGTGCTCGGGCTGGCCGACGTCGACACGCGCACGCTGACGCGCCATCTCCGCTCGGCGGGCGTGACCATGGGCGTGCTGACGGACGACCCAGCCGCGACCGATGCGGAACTGGTGGCCATCGCCCGCGACGCGGCGCCGATGGACGGCCAGAACCTCGCGGCCATGGTCGGCTGCGCCACGCCCTTCGCGTGGGACGAGACGCTCGGCGATTGGGCACCGGAGATCACCCCGTCGGACGACAGCCCGGTGGTGCTCGCGCTGGACTGCGGGGCCAAGCGGAACATCCTGCGCAACCTCGCGTCACGCCACTGCCGCGTGCGGGTCGTGCCCCACACGATCTCGGCGGCCGACCTCAAGGAGCAGTTCGAGGCGGGCAAGGCGCACGGCCTGTTCCTCTCCAACGGGCCGGGCGACCCGGACGCGGTGCAGGAGACGGTCGCCACGCTGCGCGAAGTTATCCACGATCCGGATTTATCGGACGTGCCGGTCTTTGGGATCTGCTTGGGACACCAGTTGCTCGCCCTGGCCATGGGCGCCAGCACCTACAAACTCCCCTTCGGGCACCGCGGCGCCAACCAGCCCGTGCGCGACGAGCGGACGGGGCGCGTGGAGATCACCAGCCAGAACCACGGCTTCGCGGTCGAGACCGAGTCGCTGCGCCGGGCCGGGGGGCGTCCGACGCACGTCCACCTGAACGACGGGACGCTGGCGGGGTTCGAGTTGCCGGGGCGTCCGGTGTTCTCCGTCCAGTTCCACCCCGAGGCGTCTCCCGGGCCGCACGACGCGGGCCATTTGTTCGATCGGTTCGCGGAAGCCGCCCGAGAACGCCTGCGCCAGCGGTCGGCGCGCTGACCGTTTCAGGGGGGGTCACCCCGGTCAGCGGGATGTTTGGTTGATTTCTCGCCAAATCGCCGGGTTGGGTCTTGCAGGAAAATCGCGCCGGGGTATATTGCATCAGTTGGGGTCTCCGACCGGATCGTCGTCTGGATGGCGGTCCGAGCGCGAGCGCCCATCTGCGTGTCGGCCGGCGTGGAGTGCCGGCGTTCTGAGCGAAGTGAGCGGAGAGAGCTTGCGACGCGATCCTGTTGAGTCGTCCACCCGGGCCGAGCGGTCCGGGGAGGGTGTTCGTGTGTTTCCGTTTCCGCCTTCCCTCGTTCGGGCAGGCTTGAAGTGGTTCTGTAAAGAGGAGCATGTTCATGGGTATCACCAGCACTCTCACCATCGTCCTGGCCGCCGGGCTCGTCGGCTCGGCCGCCGCGAGCGACCGGCAGCAGAAGACTCCGTTCGAAGCCGAGCGGATGCTCTCGCTGACCCCGGTCGACGCCGGCCACTTCTACATCAACGCCGCCACCGGCGAGCGCATCCTCAGCGTGAAGGAGACCGCCAAGATCGGTCAGCGCGGCACCGGTGAGGTCGAACTGTGGGCGCAGGACAACCAGACGCCCTGCACCGACCTGGGCGCCCCGTACACCGAGGGCGGCGCCGGCCTGGTCGTCTTCGAGGACCCCTTCGCCGAGATCGCCACCGTCCCCGTGACCGACGAGACCTGGATGGACTGGGGCGACGTGCCCGCCAACACCAAGGTCGACGGCTTCTCGTTCGTCTTCTCCAGCCTGATCGACACCGCCGAGGGCGAGTCGATCCCCGGCATGAACGCCGTCTACACCTTCTACGACCAGGAGAACGGCTTCAACTGGTGCGACCGCGTCACCCTGCTGTCGCTGACCGTCGAGGACATGGCCGGCAACAACGCCGACCCGGGCTTCCTGAGCGTCTGGACCTACACCATCGACCTCAACGGCCTCGCGACCATGGAGTTCGGTGACGACGACGGCGACAGCCAGGGCGCCGACCTGTTCAACGAGTTCTCCTACTTCGACGCCGACTTCGACGGCCTGCACGACATCGGCTGGCTCGTCGAGCACCAGCAGCCCGAGGACCCGGCCTGGCAGGGCGTCACCGCCCAGTTCCCCATGGCCCCCCGCGGCACGGTTGACCCCGTCACCGGCGAACTCATCATCGACACCTCCTTCCCCGGCGGCACCCCCGGCGCTGAGGACGGCTGGGACGTCTTCTTCGGCCCCGGCATGTTTGACGAGGGCACCGGCGAGTACGACCCCGGTGAGTACGACGGCACCTACGGCTTCATCCACCCGGACGGACAGGGCGGCTTCATCACCTTCGGCTTCACCTGCGACGGCGACGGTGACGGCATCTTCGAAGGCGACGACGAGTTCACCCCCTGGGGCGGCTTCTACATGATCCTCCTCGCCATCGAGGGTGGCGAGCCCGTGTGCCCCGGTGACTTCGACGGCAGCGGCGCGGTCGACGTGTTCGACCTGCTCGGCTTCATCGACGCCTACACCTCCAGCGACCTCGCGGCCGACTTCGACAACAGCGGCGTGGTCGACGTGTTCGACCTGCTCGGCTTCATCGACGCCTACAGCGCCGGCTGCCCGTAACACGGCCCCGACGCGTCACGCGTAATCTCAACGCCCGGGGCCGCAACGCCCCGGGCGTTCTTCGTTGATCGACCGCCCGCCCGCTCGCGCCCGCTAACGCGCACCCAGCGTCACCACCCGTGCTTTCAATACCGCGGGACGGAAGGGTCGACGCGCAGCGACCACCACTCGATCCCCCCCGCCACGGACCGCGCCTGCTCCACGCCCATGCGCTGCAGCGCCAGCGCGGCCGCCAGCGACCGCCGGCCCGTGTGACAGATCAGGGCGAGAGTCTGGTCCTCGTCGAAGTCGAGTTCGTTGATGCGGGCCGCCAGTTCGCCCATTGGGACGTGCAGAGCGCCCTCGACCGACGCGATGGCGAGTTCCTCGGGCTCGCGGATGTCAACCAGCACGACGGAGCCGTCGGACATGCCCTCGCGGGTGCGGACGACCGAGACCTCCAGGTCCGGGTTGAACGGGTAGCGGGGCGGGTTGTCGGGCGCGGGGTGGTCAGCGGTCATCGTCAATCTCCGTTGGTCGCCCGCCCACGGTGCCGGTGCGGCGTCGCTCGGCGCGCTCGCGTTTCCAGACCTCGCGCGGGCTCCAGGTCCACCAGCCGCTGCGTCCGGCCCGCCAGGCCCGACGCGGCGCGAGGAGCGGGTCGAAGGCCGACCGGCCGATGTCCTGAGCGGTCTCGAACCAGTCGTGGTCGCCGCGTCGGGGTCGGTCGGGCGTGGGGAACACGCCGGCCCGCTCGGGCCCGGACCGGCGGCTGATCGGGCGCGGCAGCCTGAACGGCTCGGCGTGCACGACGCCGTCGATCGGGGCGACCACGATCATCGTCCGCCAGCGCGCCCGGTCCGGCGTCCCCGGGCCGGCCATCGTCATGGCGGGGCCTTCCCGGAAACTGGTCGTCGCGCGCGTGCCGATGGCCAGGCGCTCGTTGTGATGGCACACGCACCCCGGCAGGAGCGCGGCGGCCGCCAGCATGGCGAGCGCCTCTTTCATGCGTCACGCGCCTCCCGGAGGGCCTCGTCGACGGCCTGGCGGACCACCGGCCCGCTGAACCCCCGGCGCAGCAAGCGGCCCGTGAGCCGGCGCCGGGCGGCGTCCGCGTCCGCGTTGCGGCTCAATGAACGGGCCGCGGACCGCGCGACGCGCCGGGCGTCGTCGAGTTCGTCACGCCCGTCCATCGCCTGGTCCAGCGCCTGCGAGGCGGCTTCGCCGCGCACGCCGTGGGCGCGGAGTTTGGCCTCGAGCAGGCGGCGCCCCGCGGGCTTGCGGGCCAGTTCGTTGCGGACGAGCACCTCGGCGTAGCGGGCGTCGTCCAGCGCGCCCAGGCCCGCGTAGCGGTCGGCGCAGGCCTCGGCGGTGGCGCGGGCGTGCCCGCGTTGGGTCAGGGCTCGGACGAGGCCCTCCCGCGACCGCATGCGCGCGGCGAGCAGCCGGAGCGCGGCCCGGTCGCAGAGGCGCTCGCGGACCTCGGCGTCGAGCCGGTCGGCGAGCGCCTCGGTCCACGCGATGGGCGCGGCGTTCAGCCCGGCCTCGACGGCCGTCTCGCGGTCGCACACGCCGGCGCGCACGCCGTCGAGCAGGATCCACACGCGCCCGGGGTCGTCGCGGACGGCCCGGACGGCGCTGAGCGTGGCGGTCCCGTCGCGCGGGGTGCGTTCCCACGCCTGGATCGGGGTGCGTGCTCGGCCGGCCGGGCGGGTCATCCCAGTTCGTCCAGGTAGCCGGCCAGTTCGGACCAGGCCTTCTGATCGCCCGCTGCACGGGCGACGCTGACGCCCTCGCGGAGCGTCGCGACGGCCTCGGCGGTCCGTTCCGCGGCTTCCAAGGCCCGGGCCTTGTGGAAGAAGGCGTAAGCATGGGCCGGGTCGGCGGCGATGGTGCGGTCGAACCACGCGACGGCCTGGTCGAAATCGCCCAGGCGCATGTGCTCCTGGGCGATGCCGTAGAGCAGGAACGGGTCGTTCGGCTCGGCTTCGAGCAGGCGCGTGAGTTGTTCGATGCTCGGCATGCGGTGAGCGTACCCGGCCCGGCGGGGTCCGTCCCGGCAGGGGCTTGGTCAGGCGTCGTCGAGGAGGGCGTCGAGCAGTTCGGGCACGCCCTGGCCGCGGGTGGCGACGGTCTCGAAGATCGGGCGTCGTCCGGCGACGTCCTTGAGGTCTCGGACGAGTTCGTTCTCGCCGGGGTGGTCGGCCTTGTTGCAGACGAACAGGTCGGCGATCTCGAGGATGCCCGCCTTGTCCATCTGAACCGCGTCGCCCATGCCGGGCGTGAGGACGACGGCGGTGCGGTCGACGTGCTCGCGCACGAGCGTCTCGTTCTGTCCGGCGCCGACGGTCTCCACGAAGACGGTCTCGAACGGCTGGTCTCCGGGGCACCCGCCGATGAGGCCCAGGATCGTGTCGAGGCCGCGGTAGTCCTCGCCGCGGATGGCCAGGGAGCGGTAGAAGACCTTCTCGCCGAGGTTGTTGAAGTCGACGCGGAGGCGGTCGCCGAGGAGGGCGCCCGAGGTGATCGGGCTCTTGGGGTCGAAGGCGACGACGGCGCAGCGTCCGAGGCTCGGGTCTTTCTCGGCGCGGCGCGTGTACTCGCCGGCGAGTTGGGCGACCAGGGTGCTCTTGCCCGCGCCGGGCGATCCGGTCAGGCCGATGACCCGGCGCGGGCGTCGGCTCGGGGCGCCGGGGCGGGCGGGCCTTGAGTCGTGTACGAGCGAGATGTCGCGGGCGAGCTGGGCCGCGGGGTGGTCGGTGGGCACGGCGGTCGCCATCGGCTCGACGCATGCCTTGACGGCCGCGACGACGTCGAGCAGGCCCGTGCCGGTCGGGAAGCAGGCGCGGATGCCCTGTGCCTTGAGGGTGGGCACGTCCTCGGCGGGCAGGATCCCGCCCATCAGGACCGGGATGTCCGGGCGGCCGACGCGGCGGAGTTCGTCGAGCAGTTTGGGGCCCAGGACGAGGTGCGAGTTGCTCATCATGGAGGCGGCGATGCAGTCCACGTCCTCGTCGCGGGCGGAGACGGCGAGGCTGGCGGGGGTCTGCCAGAGGCCCGAGTAGATGACGTGGACGCCCGAGTCGCGCAGGGCGCGGGCGATGACCTTGACGCCGCGGTCGTGCCCGTCCAGGCCCATTTTGCCCAGCAGGACGCGCGGGCGGTGGTCAAGGCCCTCGCACCGGTCGATCTTCTCGAACTCGCTGGTCGCCGTGCCGAGTTGCTGGGCCATTCGCGGTCTCCTTCCGCCCCGCCGTGGGGGCACGATGATAGGGGCGGGCGCACGGGGACGGGCATTCGGCGGCTAGGGTTGGCGCCGGCGGGCGTGCGCCCGTCGGCGTGAGTGCGAGCGCCGTGGCCCGACAACGCCCCCGGATCATCCAGCGAGCCGAGCCGCGCCGGGACGACCCGCGGGCGCGGTTCCTGATCGAGATGGGGCGCGCCCTGGGCACGTTCGGGGTCGCGGCGCACCGCCTGGAGGAGGCGGTGACGATGGCGGCCGAGGCGATGGGGCTGCGGGCCCAGACCTTCTCGACGCCCACCTCCGTGTTCATCTCGGTGCAGATCGGCGACAAGCGTGAGACGATGCTGGCGCGCGTCGACCCGCGGGGCACCGACCTTTCGAAGATCGTCGCGCTCGACGAGATCCTGATGCACGTGGTCACCCGCCGGGTCAACCCGGCGAAGGGGACGCGTCTGATCAAGCGGGTGGTGCTCCGGCCGCACATCTACCCCGCGTGGATGCACGTGGGCGGTTTCATGCTGACGGCGACGGCGGTGTCGCGCTTCTTCGGGGGCGGCTGGTCGGAACTGCTCGCGTCGTGCCTGACCGGGCTGTGCGTGGGCCTGCTGGCGCTGGCCGCGTCGCGGCGTCGCCACGCGGCGCGCCTGCTGGAGTTCTTCGCCGGGTTCACCGCGGCGACGATGGCGTCGATGCTCACGGCGGTGATCGGGCCGGCCTCGATCCCCCTTGTGACCGTCGCGGGCCTGATCACGATGATGCCGGGGATGACGATCACCACCGCGATGGCCGAACTGGCGACCCGGAACCTGGTGTCGGGCACGGCCCGGTTCGTCGGCGCGATCACGGTGCTGCTGTCCGTCGGCTTCGGCGTGGCGGTCGGCCAGCGCCTCGGTTCGCACCTGCCGGGCGGGCACGACGCGCCGCCCGGACCGGTCGGCGGGTGGGTTGATCTGCTCGCGATGCTGGTGGCCCCCTTGGGCTTCGTGGTGCTGCTCAACGCCCGGGCGAAGGACGTGCTGGCGATCGTGCCGGCCGGGGTCTTCTCGTTCGTCCTCTCCCGGACGCTGACGGCCGAGGTCGGGGGCGACCTGGGCGCCTGCGCGACCGCGGCGGCGGTGGGGGTTGCGGGCAACCTGTACCAGTGGTGGACCAACCGGCCGGCGTCCACGGTGGTGGTGCCGGGCCTGCTGATCCTGGTGCCGGGGGTGCTCGGCTACCGCAGTTTCGAGCTTTTCATGGTCGAGGACACGGTCTCGGGCGCCCAGACGGCGTTCCGCGTGCTGGTCACGGCGCTGGCGCTGTCGGCCGGGCTGCTGCTGGCCAACGTGGCCGCGCCGCCGCGGCGTTCGCTCTGAGGTCACCCGCCGAAGGACGGGTCGATGGCCAGGCCTGAGCCGCCGGGCTGGAACACGACCCCGATGCTGGTCTCGCCCATGACGTTGTCGTACACGAGGCTGACGCCGAGCGTGCCGACCTGGAAGCGGCGCTGGAGCAGCGTGGTGAGCGTCTGGAAGTCGTCGACGTCGAAGTTGTACGTCGCGGCGGTGTTGATGGCGTACTTCTCAGTCAGGCGGTAGTTGACGCCGGCGGTGAGGTAGGTCGTGTCGAGGGCCTCGACGCGTCGCAGTTCGAGGGTTGAGCGGAAGCCGGGGCGGTGCTCGATGAGGAAACCGCCCGAGGTGCGGGCGAAGTGGCTCTCCTCGAGGTCGTAGATCATCTCGCCGGCGACGGCGAGGACCTCGGTGGGCTGCCAGACGCCGCTGGCGCCGAGATACTCGCCGGGGTTGCTCAGTTCGGGGCGTGCCGCGTACCAGCGGGGGATGGGGCTGTCGCCGGCGCGGTCGGAGGACCAGACGTACTCGGTGCGGAGTTTGAAGACGTCGACGTCGCGCCAGCGCCCGGCGCCGCCGCGCTTGGTCTGCCAGGTCTGGTCGACGGCCGCACGCACCGAGGTGCCGGCGAGCAGGTTCTCGACGTCGTCGTCGAAGGTCGGCAGGTCGTCGCTGCGGACGTTGGTGTCGGCGGTCCAGAGGGTCAGGGAGGGCTCGATGACGTGTCGGAGGCGGTGCAGGTCGAGGGCGCGTGACTCGACGCCGTTGTACTGGCGCTGGACGGCGGTGGAGAAGGTCACGCCGCCGGCGCCCCAGAGGCGGACCTTGTCGTCCTCGTCCGGGCTGAAATCCTCAAAGGCGGTGTCGTAGGCGGTGACGCGGCCGACGAGGAAGGGCGTGACGCGGACCGGCCCGAGGCTGAGCGAGCCCACGAGTTCGTGGCGCGTGTCGAAGCGGGTGATGGCGCTCTCGTCGAGCCCGGCGGCTCGGAAAACGTCGCCGAGCGACTCGCCGGGCAGCGTGCCGAAGGCGGCGTCGGCGAGCGAGGGCGTCGTCAGGCCGTAGTCCTCGGCGTTGACGTCGCTGAAGCGCAGGCGGAGCGAGCCGGCACGGGCCTCGAAGCCGTAGGAGAGCAGGCCGGGCATGGTCTCTTCAAACACGTCGCGCATGCCCCAGACAAAGCGGGCCTCTGGCAGGCGGTCGACGCGGTAGCCGGTGGACTGGAGCAGGTGCTCGGCGGCGATGAAGTCGCCCTGGTTGACGCTCAGGTCCAGCGCGAAGTGCGTCTGCTCGCCGGTGCGTTCGAGCAGCAGGCGGTTGCGGAAGTCCTCGGTGTGGCGGGCCAGCGACGGGAAGAACGCGGGGACGAAGGTCTCGTCGGAGATGTAACTCAGTTCCGTGACGAGGTTCCAGTCCTCGCGGAAGTTCCACAGGTCGCGGAAGACGGCCATGCCGCGCGTCTCGCCGTCGCGGTCGATCTCGACGCCCCGGGTCAGCAGGTCGCGTCCGGTGTCGTTGGGCAGCAGGTAGGCGAACGCGTTGCCGCGGTGCTCGGGCGTGCTCCAGTCCGAGCGCAGGCCGAAGGCCGGGCCGCGGTCGAAGTAGGCGTCGAGCAGCACGCTCACGTCGACGCCCGGCCAGTCGCGCCCGAGCATCGCCTTGAGGTTCCACGCCGTCTCGATGCCGAAGTCCGAGCGGCTGGAACTCGACAGACGGACCTGCTCGAGCGGGAAGGCGTCGGCCTGCCCGGAATAGCCCGGCAGCCAGAGGACCGGCACGCCGAGCGCGTTGAGCGTGACGCTCTTGGCGTCGACCCACACGCGGCGGTTCTCCAGCGCGCCGTCGGGTCGCTGATCGCCTTCCAGGCGCACTTCCAGGTCGCGCACGCCGATGAACACGTCGGGCTCGTGGAAGGCCGAGTTGGCCAGGCGCGCCTTCTCGGCGCTGAACACGCGGTCGGACTCCTGGCGCACCGCGTCGGCCCGCACGTAGACGGGCATGCCGGTGCGCTCGTCGGTGGTCCAGAAGACCGCGTCGAGCATGAGGGCCCGGCCGCGTTCGACGTCGAGGTAGGCCCTGGGGGCGCGGACGGCCCAGCGCTCGTCGCCGCCCATGACGCCGCCCTCGAGGTAGATGCCGTCGATCTGGCCGGCGTCGAGGCGGGCGAGCGTGCGGTCCAGGGGGCCGGGCTTGAGGAACAGGACGGCCCGTTCGGCCTTCATCTCCAAGGCGCGTCCGGTGGCGGGCTCCTGGTACTGCAGCACGATGCCGCCGGTGGCGGTGATGGTCGAGGCCTCGTCCTCGCCGCCGTCGATGACGATCCGGTCGCCGACGGAGACCGAGAACACGCCGTCGGGTCGGAACACCGGCGCCTGGTCGGCCGGGCCGGTGTCCTGGACGGCGGCCGGCGTGTCACCGGGCAGCGCGGGCGCCGCGCCGTCGCGTGCGGGGGTTTGTGCGGGGCCGTCGCGGACGATCGCGGGCCCGCCCGGGGGCGTCTGGCCGAGCACGCGGGCGGCGAAGACCGCCTGGGCCTGCTGGTGGAAGTCCGGGGCGGGGCCGCGCCCTGTCGGCGGGCCGTCGAAACGGGCGTCGACGCGGATCCGGGGCGGCTCGGCGGCCCGGACGACGCCGCGGACGGGCAGGGTCTCCGCACGGACGTCGATCGCGCCCGCGTCGGCCCGCACCGATCGGAACACGCCGAAGACCTGGTACGCGCCGTCGCCGATCGGCTGGAGCCACAGCGACGCGGACTGGGCGTGGAAGACGTCGCCGCCGAGGACGACGCGGACGTCGGTGTCGAGGACCACGCGGTGTGTCTCGCCCTCGCGCCACATCCAGGCGGCCCGGCCGGCCAGGTCGATGACGCCCTCGGCGGGCTGGATCGGGAAGCGCACGCCGCCGAAGGCGTCCTGCGGCTGGGCGACCGCCGGGCCCGCGGCCCCGGCCAGGGCGATGAGCGTCGCGGCGAGAAACATCCGGATGCTCGGCGCGGGTGTGGTCAATGGCGCGTCCTGCGGCGTGAGGGACCGGGCTCGGTCGGCGGGCCCGGGCCCGTCGGCGGCCCTACAAGGTACGCGCGTCGGCGGTCCGGCACAACCCGGCGCGGGCGCGAGATGGGCCGGTCCGGCTGCCGTTCGGGCCGACCCGTCCTATCGTCCGCGATGCCCAGCACCCAATGCCGCAAGCCGATCTGCGACCTCGTACCCTCTGAGCGGTTCGAGGGCGCGTTCTCAATCACGAACGCCCAGTTGGGCACCACGGTGAAGGGAAAGCCCTACCTGCGTTGCCTGCTCGGGGACAAGACCGGGTCGGCCCCGGCCCGGATGTGGTCGATCGAGGAGGCGACCTTTGCGCGGCTCAGCGCCGAGGGGTTCGTGTTCGTCGAGGGGGAGACCCAGGCCTACCAGGGCGAACTGCAGCTGATCATCCACCGGATCGACCCGATCGAGCCGTCGCCCGAGCAACTGCGCGAGTTGATCCCGGCGTCGAAGCGCGACCCCGCGGAGATGTTCGCCGAGGTCGTCGCGCTGCTGCAGACGCTCGAGCACCCGTCGATGCGGGCGCTGGCGCAGACCTACCTGGCCGACGAGTTCCTCATGGATGCGTTCCGGACCTGCCCGGCGGCCTCCCGCCTGCACCACGCGTACCTGGGCGGGCTGCTCGAGCACACGCTGACGCTGATGCAGATCGCCGACCGGGTGTGCCCGCTGTACCCCCGCGTGAACCGGGACATCGTGCTGATGGGCCTGTTCCTGCACGACCTGGGCAAGACGCGCGAACTGGTGTACGACCGGTGCTTCGGGTACACCGACCGGGGCGAGTTGATCGGCCACCTCGTCGAGGGGGCGATCATGCTGCACGACAAGGCCCAGCAGATGATGCGCGAGACCGGCCAGCGCCTGCCCGCCGGGGTGCTCACGGTGCTCCAGCACATCATCATCTCGCACCACGAGAAGCCCGAGTTCGGGGCGTGCAAGATCCCCTCGTCGCCCGAGGCGGTGATGGTCTCGCTGATCGACAACCTCGACGCGAAGACCGTTCTGACGCTCGACGCGGCCCGGCCCGACCAGGCGGCGACGAACCTGGGCGGCAACTTCACCGAGCGGAACTGGGCGATCGGGACGAAGATCTACCGCCCCGATCCCTTGGCCGAGTGAACAGGCGGGGGAGGCGGAGCATGCACCTGACGCTCGCGTCGGTCTCGCCCCGCCGGCGGGAACTGCTCGCCAAGGCCGGTGTCGCCGTGTCGGTGCGCCCAAGCGGCATCGACGACGGGCGTCTGCGCCGGGGTGACGCGTGCGTCCCTGAGTCGTGGGTGATGGCGCTGGCCTACCTCAAGGCGGCCGCGACGGCACGGCAGGACGGGATCACCCCCGGCTCGGTGGTGGTGGGGGCCGACACGGTGTGCGTGCACGACGGGGCGATCCTGGGTCAGCCGGCGGACGCCGCCGACGCCGAGCGCATGGTCCGCGCGATGGCCGGTCGGGAGCACGAGGTGCTGACCGGCGTGGCGCTGGTGGCGCCGGGGTCGGGGCGCCGGCGCCTGTTCGTGGACCGGTCGCGGGTGCGGGTCGGATCGATCCCGGACGACCGGGTGCGGTCGTACGTGGCGGGGTCCGGGTGGCGCGGCAAGGCGGGGGCGTACAACATCGCCGAGCGCCTGGCGGCGGGGTGGCCAATCGAGTTCGACGGCTCGATGGACTCGATCATGGGCCTCCCGGTCCAGCGGACGCTGCACGCCGCGCGAGACCTGGCGGGCTGATCAGTCCAGTTCGAGGACGCGCAGGTCGCGCACCTGGATCTCGTTGCCCCGGTGGTGGCCCTGGATGGCGAGGTGACCGGCGCTGTGGTCGGTCAGGAACGCGTCGACCATCGGCACGCCGTTGATCCAGGTGCGGACGCGGTCGCCCTCGGCGCGGATCCGGTAGTCGAACCACGCGTTGTCGCGGGTGACGGGGGCCTTGACGTGCGCGGGCCAGGCGGCGTTGTAAACGCAGCCGGTGAAGTTGCGGGGGTCGTGCTGGTCGACCTGGGCCTCGTAGCCGATGGGCCAGGGGTTGTTGGCCTGCGGGTTGGGCTTGGCGCGGAAGTACAGGCCGGAGTTGCCGCGCTCGTTGACCTTGACCAGGGCGCGGAGTTCGAAGTCGCGGAAGGTCCGCCTGGAGAAGAGGTGCCCGGGCCCGTCGCGCCCGACCAGGGTTCCGGCGTCGACGGTCCATGTGGCCGCGTCCTCCTGGAACCAGCCCTCGGGCACGCCGTCCTCGGCGTTGCCGTGGATCAGGGCGGTCATGCCGGCGGGCTCGGGGTCGGCCGACAGGTCGCGGATGCGGATGTTGCGGAAGCGGAAGGGGTGGCCGTGGTCCTGCAGGGCGATGTATCCGGTCGGCGCACGGGTGTTGAGGGGGAGCGGGTTGTCCTCGCTGCGGAAGTAGCCCCGGTCGTCCAGGCGGGTGGCCTTCTGGACGTGGCGGCCGTTGAGCCAGACGTCGAGGACGTCGCCGACGAGGCGGATGCGGTAGGTGTTCCAGCGCCCGTGCGGGTGCACGGCCATCTCGGCGGGGGCGACGGCCTCGTAGACCGCGCCGCAGTTGTGGACGTCGGGCTCCTGGCCGGCGGTGTCGAGGATCTGGACCTCGAAGCCGGTGAAGGCGGGGTCGCCGACGGACGAGCCGCGCAGGCCGACGCCGGAGTTGCCGCCCTCGGGCATCCAGAAGTCCAGGGTCAGTTCGAAGTCGCGGAACATGCGGTCGGTGCGCAGCCACCAGCCCTTGCCGGGCTTGAGGGTGACGATCTCGCCGTCCTTGACGCCCCACGCGTCGCGCTCGCCGGCGGTGGTCCATCCGGTCAGGTCCTTGCCGTTGAACAGGTCCTGCCATCCGTCGTTGGCGAGCGCGCCGAGGGCGGCGACGGCGAGGGTCAGCGCGGCGATGAGGGTGTGTCGCATGGAAACCTCCTGGATCGGGCCTGAGTCGAGGTGGGCCCCGAGTCTAGCGGGGGTCGCAGGCCCGGTACGCGTCGATCACGGCCCGCTCGCCCTCGGCGCCGGGCCGGGACTTGCCGTGCTCCATGCCGAGCACGCCGTTGAAGCCCTTGGCCTTGATGCGCTCGAAGATCCGCGCGTAGTTGATCTCGCCCGTCGTCGGCTCGCAGCGCCCGGGGTTGTCGCCCATCTGGAAGTAGGCGATCTCGTCCCACGAACGCTCGATGTTGTCGACCAGGTTGCCCTCGGTCGCCTGCTGGTGGTAGACGTCGCAGAGGATCTTGCACGACGGGCTGTCGACGGCCCGGCAGATCTGGTAGGCGTGGCCCATCTCGGCGAGCAGCATGTTCGGATGGTCGCGGGGGTTCAGGGGCTCGAGGACCATCACGATCCCGTGCGGCTCGAGGACCTCGCAGGCGCGCCGGAGCGTCTCGACGGCGTAGGCGGTCTGGTACTCCAGCGGGAGGCGGGGCTCGCGCGTGCCGAGCACCACCGTCGCCCACCTGGCGTTGACGCGCTTGGCCACGTCGACGCCCTTCTTCACCTCGTCGAGCACCCGGTCGCGGTCGTCGTCGCGGTTGCGCGAGAAGTGGGGGCCCCAGGCGGTCGAGGGGTTGAGGACGAACACGCCCATCGTCATGCCGAGGCGCTCCATCGCGCCGGCGAGGCGTTCCTGTTCCTCGACCGAGCGGCCGGACATGCCGTTGTCCTCCCAGGCGGTGAAGCCCTGGGCGGACGCGAACTCCAGCTGGTCCACGGGGTCAGCGCCGGCGAGGTGGTGGAACATGCCGAAGTGCGGGGCGAAGTGCATGGAGAACGGCTTGGCCCGGTCGGCGGCGGCACCGGGACGGAAGGCGGCACTGGCGGGCAACGCCGCGGCGGCGGTCAAACCGGCGGTTCCGGCGAGGAAGGTGCGTCGGTCCATGAGAAGTCTCCTGAAAGAGCGAGAGGCCGAAGGGGCGGGAAAGTCGGGGAGAAGAGACGGGCTGGAAGCCCGTCCCACTGTCGGGGTTCCGTCCCACTGCCGGGTTCGGACCCATTGCTGGGTACTGACCCACACGCGGACCGTCCCGCTGTCAGATCAGGGGCGTGCGTCCGGGCTGGGGGACGGGGCGCACAACCAGGTCGCCGAAGGCGTACGCGGGCGGGGACAGGTCGAGTTCCGATCGGATGGCCTGCTCCCAGGTGACGGCCTTGCCCGTGTAGGCGCTCATGCGCCCCATGACGGCGGTCAGCGTGGACTCGGCGACCTGGCGGGCCTCGTTGAGGTACGGCCCGTCGCCGCGGATCGAGGCGAGCAGGTGCACGTGCTCGTCGGCGTACGGGTTGCCGTTGGGCTGGTCGAAGCGCCACGGGCTGGCCCCGTCGATGACCGCGTAGCCCGGCCGGCTGGTGAGCGTGCCGCTCGTGCCGTAGATGGACTCCTCGACGCGGCCGTCGGTGCCGTCCTGCTGGCGGCAGAAACTCAGGCAGCGCCGCCCGCCCTCGTACTCGTACTCGACGGCGAAGTGGTCGTACACGTTGCCGTACTTCTCGTCCGTGCGCGTCTGGCGTCCGCCCATGCCGTAGGCCCGTACGGGCGGGCCGCCCATGGCCCAGTTGATGACGTCGAGGTTGTGGACGTGCTGCTCGGTGATGTGGTCGCCGCTGAGCCAGCAGAAGTAGAGCCAGTTGCGGCACTGCCACTCCATGTCGGACTGCTCGGGCGTGCGTTCGTGGACCCACAGGCCGCCCTGGTTCCAGGCGCAGCGTGCCGAGTGGATCTCGCCGATGGCGCCGTCGCCGAGGCGCCGCATGGCCTCGCGGTAGCAGCGTTCGTGGCGGCGCTGCGTGCCGGCGACGACCGACAGGCGCCGGGCCTTGGCGCGCTCCGCGGCCTCGATCACGGTGCGCACACCGGCGGGGTCCACCGCGACGGGCTTCTCCATGAAGACGTGCTTGCCCGCGTCAACCGCCGCCTTGAAGTGGATCGGGCGGAACCCGGGGGGCGTCGCCAGGATGACCAGGTCGACCTCGTCGAGGGCGAGCAGTTTCTGGTATGCGTCGAACCCGGTGAAGCGACGGTCGCCGACGTCGACGCGGCCCGCGAAGTCCTCGGAGTCGGCCAGCCAGCCGAGCGAGCCTGCCAGCCGGTCGGGGAACAGGTCCGCCATTGCGACGATGCGGGTGGAGGGGTGGGCCTCGAGCGCGTTGTAGGCGGCGCCGGTGCCCCGTCCGCCGCAACCGATCACGCCGACGCGGACGGTGTCCGCGCCGCCGTTGGTCCAGCGGGAGGCGAAGGCGGGCAGGACGGCCGCCCCGACGCTCGCGCCGGCGGAAGCCTTGATGAAGTCACGACGGGTCCAGGCCTGCTGGTTCTTCATGAGTCGCGTTCCGGAACGGGGGGCGTCAGCGTACGGAGAACACCTGTGCCATGCGTCGAGACAGGTCAGCGAGGCGCTCGGGCCCGCCGCCCGCGACCTCCGCGGTGGCCCAGCCAGCGTAACCGATTCCGGCCAGCGCGTCACGCACGCGGTTCCACCCAACGTCGCCGTCGCCGATCTCGACCCCGAAGCCCGTCCAGAGGCCTTCCTCGTCGCGCCGGCGCCGGCTGAAGTCCTTGACGTCCAGTTTCAGGATCCGCGGGCCGAGGGTGTCGATCCACTGCTCGGGCCAGCCGACGTTGACCACGTTGCCCAGGTCCATGTACCAGCCGAACGTGCGCCGCGCCCGGCCCTCGTTGAGTTCGTCGCAGTAACCTGCGGCTTCGAGCGGGCTGAGCAAAAAGTTGTTCCACACGTTCTCGAAGGCGATCGACACGCCCAGCGCGTCGGCCCGGTCGGCGACGGCGTGCATCGCGTCCTGCGACAGTCGGTAAGCGTCCGCGTAGGGCATCGATTCGTTCACCACCGCCGGCACGACCAGCACGGTCGAGCCGCCGAAGGCGGCGCAGTCGGTCAGGGCCGTGTCCAGCGCGGCGGCGGCCTCGCGCCGGACGCCTGCGTCGGGGTGGTTGAACGGCTTGGCCCAGTGTGTCGAGAGGACCACGCCGTGCACGCGCAGCCCGCTCGCCATGGACGCGGCCCGGACCTCGGTCGCGTCGTACGGGCCCGGGCTGTCGAGTTCCACGCCCTCGAACCCGGCCTTCGCGGCGATGTCGAACTTTTCGGGAAGGTCGGCTCCCGCGTGGATCATGCCGACCTTGAGCGCCAGGCGGACGCCGCCTGCCGGCTTTGGCCGGTCGCTCGGGTTGTTCGGTTCACCGCGCGGTGCGGGGCGGGCGTGGGTCCGGCCCGCGGCCAACCCCGCGGCGCCCGCGAGCGCCGCGCCGACGAACGCCCTGCGGTCCAGCGGCGTCATGTCAGCGGGGTCCGGCCGGGGACGGCGACCGCCGGGATCGGGCGTTCGGCGAAGGCCCACGGCGTGGGGTTGAGGTCCTCGGTGCTGTTCATAGCCTGCTCCCAGGTGACGGTCTGGCCGGTGTACGCGGCCATGCGTCCCATGATGGCCAGCAGCGTGGAGTGGGCCATGAACACGCCGTCGTTGTGCGCGCCGCCCTCGCGGATCGACTTGAACAGCACGTCGTGCTCGCGCTGGTACATGTCGTTGGACGGGGCCTCGCCGCGCCAGGGCTTGGCGCCCTCGATGGTGTGGCGCTGCTGCCAGGGCTGCATGGTGCACACGCCCTCGGAGCCCATGAGCAGGGCGGAGTTGTCCGACGGTGTGTTCTCCCAATGTCGGCACGTGTGGTAGGCCCGCACGCCGCCGGGGTACTCGTAGGTGACGGCGAAGTGGTCGTACACGTTGCCGGTCTCGGGCGTGGCGGGGCGGGTCTGGCGGCCTCCGACGGCCCAGCACCGCTCGGGCGGTGCGTCCTGCATGGCCCAGGCCTGCCAGTCCAGGGCGTGCACCGCCTGCTCGACGACGTGGTCGCCCGAGATCGTGTGGAAGTAGTGCCAGTTGCGGGTCATGAACTCGGCGTCGGACCAGCCCGTCTGGCGGGGCTTGGGCTTGACCCAGCCGGTGGTGTTGTAGGTGGTCTGGATGGCGCGGATCTGCCCCACGCCGCCCTCGTGGATGCGGGCCATCGTCTCGCGCACCTGGTTCTGGTAGCGCCAGCAGAAGCCGGACATCAGCGAGAGGTTCTTCTCACGCGCGATCCGGGCGGATTCGAGCACGGACCGCACGCCCGGCGCGTCGACGGCCACGGGTTTCTCGCAGAACACGTGCTTGCCCGCGTCGACCGCCGCGCGCAGGTGCTCGGGCCGGAACGCGGGCGGCGTTGCGAGCAGCACGACGTCCACGCCTGAGTCGATCACGCGCCGGGCGCTGTTGAACCCGTCGAACATCCGCTCCGGCTCGACGCGGACCTGGTGCTTGACCGCCGCGTCCGGCTCGGCGGCGAACTCTCGCAGGCTGTCGGTCGCCCGGTTCAGGCAGGGGACCAGGCTCTCGGTGTAGAGGTCGCCCATCGCCCAGAGCACGGCGTTGGGGTCGGCGGCGAGCGCCTGCGCGACGGCCCCGGTGCCGCGCCCGCCGCAGCCGACGATGCCGACCTTCAGGATCGCCTTCTCGTCACGCTTCGGCTGGGCCGCACGGGCGCTGGCGCGCCCGGACACGCCGGCCAGGGCGGCCGCGCCGAGCAGCAGGCCGGCGGTGTTGAACTGTCGCCTCGTCCAGCCACGCTCACTGGCCATCGCCGGGCTCCTTGCCGGGGTCCTGCTCGGTCACGACGCGGAAGCCGACCCAAGAGCAGTCGGCCAGCCACCAGCGGCTCTTGGGGATCTGCGGGTCGCTGGCGTTCCACGAGCGGTCCTCGTCGAGGGCCGCGGTCGGCAGGCACGCGTCCGGGCCATCGCGGTAACTGCCGCCCATGGCGCGACCGCGCCGCGACGTGCCGGCCACCCACTCGGCGACGTTGCCGAGCATGTCGAACAGCCCGAACGCGTTGGGAGCCGTCCTCGCGACCGGACGCGTCGCGTGCTCGGCGTTCTCGGCGGTCCACGCGGTCGGCGCCGTGGCGCTTTCCGGGAACGGCGCGCCGGCCAGGTGCGTCCACTCGGCCTCGGTCGGCAGTCGGAATGCCACGCCGGTCGATTCGGTCAGCCAGGCGCAGAACTGCTCGGCCGCGTGGCGGGTCATGCCGATCGCGGGGTATCCCTGGTGCCCGAAGCCGCGGTCCGGCGGGACGTACGGCTTGCTCGGCCGGGCCACGGCGTCGGCGTCGCTCTCCTCGGGGCGATCCAGGGCGTAGACGAACACGTCGTACAACTCCCAGGGCACCTCGGTCCGCAGCACCCACAAGGCCCCGACCGAGCCGTCGTCCGACGCGGGGCACAGGACGAACTCGGCCTGCACGGTGGTCCCTGGGACTCGGACGCTCCGGGTCTGGAGACCCTCCGTCGAGCCGGCCAGCGCCGGACCGGCGAGCGTTGCGAAGGATGTTGCGATGAGTTGGGCCAGGCGCATGCTGCTGGGCGTCCTTGCTGCGGGGCTTTCGGTCTCGGCGCTCTCGTGTGCGCCGGTGCAGGGCGGGGCGGGACGGGCCGGCGAGGCGGCGAGCCCGGTCGGCCAGCGTAGCACCGATCGCTGGGAGTTCGCAAGGGTCCTGATGGGCACGCGGTGCCGCATCGTCGTGTACGCGCCGTCGGAGGACGCGGCCGCGACGGCCTGCGCCGACGCGTTCGACCGCATCGCCGAGATCGAGGCCGTGCTGAGTGACTACCGCCCGGATTCTGAGGCGTCGCGCCTGGTGCGCCAAGAACCGGGGGTCTGGCACGCGGTGTCACCGGATCTGGCGTGCGTGCTGCGCCTCAGCGGGCGTGTGCACGCGGCGTCCGGCGGGGCGTTCGACCCTGCGATCGGCCCGCTGACCACACTCTGGCGACAGTCACGCCGGGATGGCCGCCTGCCGGACCCAGCCACGCTGGCCGATGCCCGGGCACGCTCGGGCTGGGCCTTGATCGAGGTCGATCCGGATCACGACCGCGTCCGCCTCGCCCGGGCCGGGATGGGCCTGGATTTCGGCGGCATCGGCAAGGGGTACGCGGCGGACGAGGCCCTGGCGGTCCTGCGCCGTGCTGGCCTGCCGCGCGCATTGGTCGATTTCGGTGGCGACCTCGTCGCGGGCGACCCGCCGCCGGGCAGCACGGGCTGGCTGGTCGAGATCCCCGGTGCGGCGGGCCAAACCCGCGAGATCCGCCTGGCGAACGAGGCAGTCGCGTCGTCCGGTGACGCCGAACAGTTCATCGAGATCGACGGCGTGCGCTACAGCCACATCGT